>JADFYO010000123.1 GCA_015233015.1 Nitrospirota bacterium
CAGCGGAACTCTTAAGCCCCATATCGACGGTTTAGTTGTTAAAGTCTTACCATTGCACTTGCTGGGTGCCCAGTACCAGATCCTCTATGTTGACAAAGGCACAGACGACGGCCTGAAACCCGGAGATATGTTCACTGTCATGTCAACTACAAAACCCATATCCCCTATCGGAAGGATAAAAATACTCGCCTCACAGAAAAACACCTCAACTGCATACGTCATCGAAGCCAATACTACTATTCTTGTAGGCGATACTTTTTAATGATTAAAGACGAAGGGGAATAATCCCCCTTCACCCCTGTTTCTCGCACATGCTTTATCATTGAGTTTTGGCTGCCGCCCGTTGGCGGCTTCGGTACTCCGGCTAAGGGTTAGATTTAGCTTCCCGGCACTGAAGGTACTACTATTTTGAACTCCGCGCCGTCACTGGTGTCTTTAAATGATAAGGTGCCGCCCATATGTCTTTCAATGAAATATTTCGATGTGTAAAGACCAAGCCCCGTGCCGCAGCCCTCTTCTTTTGTAGTGAAATAAGGGTCAAATATTCGTCCTGCAATCTCCGGAGGCACTCCGCCCCCGTTGTCCGTAACTACTACGGCTATATTGCCATTTTCTGCAAACGAATTAATTTTTATAACAGGATTTTCTATATCGTTTTCCATGATGGCATCTTTGGCGTTGTTTACGAGGCTTACGATGACCCGCCCGAACTCCACGGGATAGCCAAGGAGCTTCGCGTCAATAGTGTTAACCTCGATTGCTATCTGATACTCTATCAGTATCGGCTCTATGAAAGACACTGCCTTTTCCATAGCGTTTCTGAGACCGAATATTGCCTTAACCGGGTCTGTTTTGTAAAAACCCCTGAACTCGTCTATCGTGTTGGACATCTTTTCAATTATTTCCATACATTTGTTGACGTTATTGCTGATATATTCTCTGTTAAGCTCATTGAAATCATAGGCGTCGAGGATGTCCTGAATGAGAAGCCCGATGGTGTTTATCGGCTGCCTCCAGTGATGGGCTATCTGGATTATCATCTCGCTCATAGAGGCAAGGCGCGCCTGGTGCGTTAAGATACAATTCTTTTGGCGGTTTTGGGTCTGTACTCCGGAATGCTGGTCTAACGTGTCATTCAGCTCCATGAGTATCTTTTCCTTGTCGGATAGTCTCAGGCAGAGGTTCATTCTGTTCAGGAACTCGTCATTGTCTGGCGGCTTGATAAGGCAGCTGATTGTGCCGGCTCTGTATTCTCTTTGTATAAAGTCATTCGGCCTGAATACCTCTGTCAGGAACACTACCGGTATGTTCTTTGTGCGATTGTTTGACCTTATATGCTCAGCCAGCTCAAAACCGCTAAGCTCGGGTAGCTCCGGTATTTCGGATGTATGAAGGTCTATCACTATAACGTCAATTGACTCGTTGGCCAGTATTAAGATTGCCTCGCTGCCAGTCTTGGCCTTATAGATACGGCAAGGCTCCAGTTCAGAAAGCAACGCCTCAGGCAGGTTATTTTCGTTGACAAAGAGTATATTATGTACATAGCGCGTTGTCATAGCGTGGTATTATAACATTCCCGGCGGTTATCTGCAAGCCACAGGCCAAAGGCGGAGGGCGGCGTCCTGTGGCGTTGCTAATCTAAATCGTTGTTAACCGGTAGTTTTATCTGAAAGGTGCTGCCAGCGCCTTTGGCGCTTTTGACAAATATATTGCCGTTGTGTTTTTTAACTATACCCAGACTTGTTGACAACCCCAGTCCGGTTCCAGAGCCTACGGGCCTTGTCGTGAAAAACGGGTCGAATATCCTGTCGTGAATCTCAGGGGGAATACCCTTGCCGGTGTCGCTTATCTCTATCATGATATGTCCGTTTTCTTCAGAGGTTTTTACCTTAATCTCTCCTTCTCCCCCAATAGCCTGGCATGCGTTTATCAGTATATTCATAAATACCTGGTTTAGCTGCGAGCTGTAACATTTAATTAACGGTATTGTGCCATAGTTTGTTACTATCGTAATTCTATCCCTGTATTCGTGGGTGAGCAGATTTATGGTTACGGCTATGGATTCGTTGATGTCTGTCTCCAATATTTCAGCCCTGTCCATTTTCGAATATGTCTTTAAATCCAGCACTATCTTACTAATCCTGTCCAGTCCGACTTTTGACCTTTCTATCATGTTTGCTGATCTTACTTTGATGTAATCGTATTTGTACGCTTTTTTTATCTCGTCCAGGTCAGACCTGACAGTCTCAGGGACATCGAATTCTTTAAAAGTCTCTATTATTGTCACGAATGAGTTAACGAACTCCAGCAGTTTATTCATGTTCGAGATTACAAAACCTAAGGGATTATTTATTTCATGTGCAATCCCGGCGGCAAGCTGCCCTATCGACCTCATCTTTTCAGACTGTACCAGCTGCTCCCCGCTCTGTTTTAGATTCAGATTGGCAGACTGCAGCTCGTTAATCAGCTCCTCAAGCCTCTTTTGGGATATATTCCTCTCTATCATTCCAGACAAGGCATTAGCTACAGAGCAGAGATAATTCTCCGCCCCCTTATCTCTGCGATGTCCCTCCCTTAGAACAATATTGATTAGACCCATAGGTTTTCTCCGCAGCATAATAGGTACACAATAGTGACCGTGAGGGAGCATTTTAGAAAACCGTATCGTGTGACGGTGATCTACAGTATCCGCAAAAACTACTTCCCCTGTGGCAATCGCGATCCCACAAAGACATTTCCCCGATTGTACAGAGGCACAAGCCAGCAGCTCTTCATTGCTAATGCCGCGGCTCACTTTCATATTAAGCATACCAGTAGTCTCATCAAAAATAAATATACTTCCAATTGACTGCATGGAAAGACCGGGCAGCGATAAAATCAGGGAAAGTATCCTGTCCAGCTGCTCTTCAAAAGGTATGTTTTCCATTGATATCTGCAGTATCGAGTGAAGTGTATAAAGAAAAAAGTGGTCCTGTTCAATTCTTTCAATCGTGTGTATGTAGTTGCTTAACGCCTGTTTTATTGAATCGGTCAAATCTATAAATTGAACCCCGTAGTACCTGTCGCTCTTCTCCTGTGTAATATTCTTTATTGTTCCATGAACTTGCAGGTATTCGTTTGTGTGGTAAATCGATATCTGAATCAAAATCACCGTTCCCAGATGAAAATTACTGCAAACTTCGACCCCGGAATCCATAGAATGCCTTTCTTTTACCATGAGTTTGCATCCACCCAGGCTGATATTGATTATAGTCCCATCAAGCATGCTGCCGTCATAGATAACCTTCACCGGTAAAATACATTCCACTCTCTTGTGGCAGCGCATCGTGTACTCTTCTATTGTTTCGGGATAGTCAATTATGATGAACTCTATTGGTTTTTCCACAATGCCGGTTAGCATGGACTTGAAACTGTAAAATATCCCATTAAACAAAAACGTGACAAACACCGCACTGTTGTTGAGCAGAGCGCCTTTCCTGTCTGTCGAGATTACTTTCAGCGCTAAGAAATTGCCGATGTCAATATCCAGTATCGATGTTCCTATCTTTACTGACGTCTCGACAAGATTAACCTGAAGCGCCTGCCCTAATTTCAGGCAAGACGTGTTGCCGCCAAGGAATTTCCGGCTATCATCGGGTTGATTAGTATGAGCCTTGTTCATCGAGGTATTTTCAGCTGTTATCACATCTTCCCCCCACATCCTCACTTCCCAAAATAAAACACAGATACACGGCACCAATGGCGATATATTAACACGAGGAGATATTAGAAATCTATTAAAAGAATCTGGATAAATATCCTACGCGCGGCAGTAGTTTGCTTCGTAGCTGCCGCATAGTGTTGTTATTGCCGGATTTGTGCCGCAGACCGGGCAGTCCGGGTTTTTGGGGACTCTTACTTTCCTGAAGTTCGTCCTTAGTGCGTCGTATATCAGGAGGGTGTTTTTCAGTACGTCGCCCTTGCCGAGGATGAGCTTTAAGACTTCCATTGCCTGCAGCGTGCCTATTATACCCGGCAGCACTCCAAGCACTCCCCCCTCCTGGCACGACGGCACAAGCCCCTCCGGCGGCATCTCCTCAAAGAGGCAGCGGTAACAGTGCCCCTCTCCTGGGATTATTGTCGTCACTTGTCCCTCAAATCTCAGCACCGCACCGCTGGACAGCGGTTTATTGGCCAGCACACAGGCGTCGTTTACAAGATATCTGGTCGGGAAGTTATCGCTTCCATCTATCACTA
>JADFYO010000124.1 GCA_015233015.1 Nitrospirota bacterium
GGTATTGATTGATATTTTATTATATTTCAGAAATACACGCCGTGTATGTCGTCCCACAGCTTGCCGGTGATTTTCCCGTGGTTATTCAACTCTTCGTCCATGAATTTCTCCTTTGTGAATTATGTTAACAACATGACACTATAATAACATTAATAAGTACAACTGGTAAGCCTTGCTTCACCATCAAAAAAAGTAGAAACCTCAAGAGGCTTTAAGGAGAATAAAACCTAAACCCCTCGTAAACAATTCCCAAAAAACATAAAATGGATGCCACCGTTGATTTTGATGGTGGATTCGGGAAAATTCGCGACAATTCGAGGCGTGCCAAATCTTCTGTCTTTTTAAATATGTATAATTATCATGCACTTGCGCTATCACCCCATGATGGCACGAATATTGAGATGTAGTGTCGTATGAATTTTGACTTTGAAACAAGAAGAGCCACTTTGGTGAGTATAAAAAAAACATATTAGCCCTTATCGCCGGATGATGGCTCTGGTGGACTTAACCTATCGGAACCTGGAAATGGGTAGGCGAAGGATTAAATATCTAATAAAGGGTCAGGGTTAAGGTGAGCGATAGCAAGACAGACCTTGACTCTTCTACAGAGCGAGAAGTTTTGCGACGGTTTTGCGGGACAGGAATAATTGGCGACAGTGAGATGCTTGAAGAGCCGCACGGAACCTATCGGGGCGAGAGGATTCGAACCTCCGGCCCCCTGCTCCCAAGGCAGCCCTCCTTGTTATAAGTTATTGATATTACTTGCTTTTACTATGCACAAAATGGTGTATTTTTGCATAATTTCGCACAATTTTTGCGACGTTTTTGCGGTACCGTGCTCAATTTCGATTCTTTCCCTAACTGTAGAATAGTAAACATCCTGAAGAGTGAAAGTCAAGTGGACGAGACAAACCCAAATCCACCATCAAAGTAAGTCGTGGCAGCAGTATTTGGTTTTTATGGGAATTTTTACGAAGGGTTTAGCGTTCATACCCCCTTGTGCGGGGATTTTATTAGCCATAACGCCCCCAAAAACCTACGAATTCACCTTAATGGTCGCAACTTTCCTAATTATGCAAAAAACTAAGTCATTAATCCTCCATATGCGTTCATGGCGCGCAGGCCAATTGCCCGATTTTCTACCGTGCTTCTATTAATAACGACCATGATGGATGATCGCCAGATATGCGAATTATCATTTTGCGGGACCTCTCTATTACACGTCCGGCTATGAAGATAATGCCCAGACGGATTGCCTTCATTCGCTTATTTATCCACGACTGCCCAAGTACCAGCCGCTTCATCAGGACGCTAAAGTTATGTGCCAGCACCGTTATCCACCACCATGCAGCATTTTCACCAAAGTCCCCGGATGGAAACCGCCCTCCGGCAAAATCGTTTTTCACTATGTCATGCGCTTGCTCACTTTTTCCACACCTACCATTAACCCACTTTATCAGCTTATCTCCAGACCAATCCATATTTGTCGCATACCCGAATATTTTATAACGACTATTTTTTATCATCATTGTTGGAAACGGTAACTCCTCTTCCTTTCTTTCCATCCCGGGCAGTTCCCGATCTTTTATTTCCCGCCGCGTCGCAATATACCTATACACCGGTGCGCTTTTGCTATGGCATAGTTTATTTGGTACAAAACAGACCTCTGCATATTCTCTACCCGTCTGTCGAAGCTCACCATTTATCTCCTTATATATTGGATGCCAAGCCGCTTCTGCTACTTCCTCCACCGCTTCCCGAAATGCCTTCGTCACATCGCAGCTTATCACAAACTCTATCCTGCCAAATCGTTTGTTTTCCCCTGCTTCACAATATCTCAACAACTCGTGTTGATACCCTGCGCTATCTGACCTCAATCGTACTTTTCTTACCCCTTTCGGCAAACACTTTAATGCCTCTTCTAATACCCTCCGCTGCTCATATCCTGCTGGAACATTGCCATCCCGAAATTCAGTGTGCAACAGCACATCTCTTTCATGCCAATATGTGTTTAACGGCTGGTATGCCTTCTCTCCTTCATATTGCTCTATATCCCTTACACTATCCCCGCCCACAAGGTTTAACAGTATCAGTGAAAAGACTATCTCCCTATCCGTCCACCCCTGTTTGCCACCACATATTTTCAGATGCTCATCTATTAATTTTAATAGCCCCGATGATACCGCTAAATCCATATACACCGGCAGCCCTCCTAACGCCGTCTGCCCTGATTTGCTTTCATTCTTCTCGTATTCATATTTTAACGTCCTTTGTGCCATAATAATTTCACCTCGTTGGTGTTAGTTTTTTGTTCGACAACTTATTCTAACATCCCGTTCCCACGGGTAACAACGAGGTCCCTTGTTTTTTTTGATGGTGAATCAAGGACAAAGTTGCAAAATTATAAGCACAGTTGTCTCCAATCCCACTGGGACCTATTTATTATTTGTATTCTACCGCTCTAATTGGTTGATTTCATCAATGTCAGATATTATTTATCCCCTTATATTGCAGTGTCAATCCAAAATCTCATAAATCCTCAGTCCCCTTGTCAACATCAAGCCAACCATCCAGCACCTTAACCATCTTCTCAATGGAATCCACTATGACATCACAAGAGCAGTCAACCATGGCATTAACAACAGCACCTGAACTCTCCCCATCTTTTCTAACGTCTGTCCTTATCCCCAAAATCTTCTGCCCCTGCACCTTGTTCCCATAAAAGTAACCAACCTCCCAAGCTGTGCCATCGTCCACCTGACTTCCGTCCAGAACCGCTACCAAGATATCCACGCTATCGAGGTGGGACTTGCAGCGATTGAAGATTTCATGCTTGGCGTTTTCACCTAATGCCGCTATTCCCTTGTCAGATATCAGTTCTTGAGGATTTATTATCTTGATATCCAAGCCGTTTTCGGCAGCAAGTCTTTTGATGCGGTGTTTTATTGAGTTGATCCACATTCTCTCCCCTTTGGAGAATAGGGGGCCAGCCAGGTAGATAATTTTCATATTCCTGTTCTCTGACTTACGTTAGCGACTAACATGCTACTCATCCCCCCAACATCGGAGCAGTAAAATGAAACCCACCGGACCCACAACTTTGCGTCAGGGTTTCCAGTATCTTTTTACATTTCGCCTGTGTATCGTTAGGGCCAGCAATGAAGTATGGCTTAGCGTCTTTCCCAAACGTATATTCCTTAGAGCAATCTTTAGGATCTATGTCGCCAAATATCTTTCTAGCGATATCGTAATCTTTATGTGGTGAAAAGCCTAAACCCTTCGCATAGACAACAGCATCCTCTATAAGTTTTACGACACAGCTGGGATGAATATCTACAAACTGACTGGTTCCACCCTAAACTATCTTCCTGTCATATTCAGCCATAGTTACTGTAGAAGAAAAAGCATCTTTAACTCCAAGGCAGTAAATATCTAATAAAAACATATAAAAGGCTATCCTATCACCTGACACCCTTCTACTTATCATTACGTGACCCATCCCCATATCGGAAAGTCTTTCAGAAATAAGGCATTCATGGATAGGCGATGACGTTAGGTTGGAGTGCTTTGCATTTGCATCCAGTTCACCAGTAGATTTCTTTTCCGATAACCGTTCCTTGCGCTTCGCTATTTTCTTGGCGATCTTATTCTGTCTTTGCTTCTCACTCAATGCCATTTAAATGCCTCCAGTCTCGTACACTTTCTGTAATTATACAATTTTAGATGATAGATGGAGAAGTCCAGGTAAGCATAGATATGATATTTTTGTCCTAACTATTGCCTGAACCCATATCTGCCTCAGACAACATCATTACAGAGTTTCCATACTGTGAATATTAATCTAACCATTGACGACTCAACCTAAAAGTGGTACAATGTAATTACACGGTATAACTAAGAAAGGAGGCTCATTTTGATAAAGAAACTTACAAAGCATGGAAACAGCCTTGCCCTTGTAATCGACAAAGGCGTGCTTGATATTCTAAACATTGACGACAAGACACCTCTGAATATATCAACCGATGGTAAGGTACTCATTGTTTCTCCAGTTAGAGACGAGACCCATCGTAAGAAATTCGAAGAGGCACTGGAAAAAACCAACAATAAATTCAGCAGGGCTTTGAGGAATCTGGCTCAGTGATATGGAGATTGTATTTCTTGAGCTGGAAGAGGTTATTGAAATCCATCAAGACCAGATAAA
>JADFYO010000125.1 GCA_015233015.1 Nitrospirota bacterium
TCGCTTCTATTGCTACCTTTGCCTTAAATGCCGACGCATATTTCGTCTTCATAGTATCCTTGGACCTCCATCTTTCTTCTCTTTCTGTAACTTAACATGTTGTCCAGTTTTTGGGGTCCATTATAGGCAATGGCCGGAAGGGTATTCCAGAAAAATACAAGAGATGAGAAGGGTAATCACAATGCACTACATCAACTAAGCAGGTAAGGGAGTGACCG
The DNA here is from genome assembly GCA_015233015.1 of Nitrospirota bacterium. Classification (GTDB taxonomy): domain Bacteria; phylum Nitrospirota; class Thermodesulfovibrionia; order Thermodesulfovibrionales; family Magnetobacteriaceae; genus Magnetominusculus. The sequence continues at coordinate 219 of JADFYO010000125.1, forward strand.
ACGTTGCTTGCAATGAAACGCTTCATTCATAAATCAGAGTCATTGCAAGCAACGATTAGTTTGGTTGTCAGCCTGACAAGTATTGCTTTTTTATTGATATTTTTTTATAATGATCAATGGTAATATATGGTAATGCTCATCCATCACATCATTGCCCATATATTTATAAAGAAACAGATTCTGTTTATAAAGTAGATATTAAATACGAACATGATAGCAATGAATGCTAAAAATATAATAGGAAAATTATTAAAGCCAATGGTCTTAGGGTTTGTTATCATGGTAACAACAATATCTTGCGATGAGATAGGACTTATCGTTTTTGGAAAATTTGAGGAGACATGCTATTATGGAACCGGTCATACTAATCAGGTGATAATTGATAATGGTTCTGTACATAGTTATATGGTAACACTTGATAATTTTACGAAGGATGCCTTTGACATTAGAGAACAGCATGATACGCCTAGATTACTGGATGGTTTATATTACTGGTTGAGTTTTAGCTATTCGACGTTATCGACCCACTGTAGGGAAGTCAACAAGGATATAGTTGTATTTCCAAGCCTGATAGTATCGCCAAAATGGTGGCCTAATGCTTTGAAAAGTTCGCCTTTCGCTATAGGTCGCTCAAAATATAAGTTTTATTGTTGCAAAGCTTATGATGTCGGTGATGAATTTTCACATTTTGAATATTTCGCTATTGACAATATATCAAAAAAGGGATATTTTTGGAAAACAATATCGGAATTTACTACTGCTAAAGATATGGGAAGATGTAATTATGACTGGGATAATTACAGTACAGCGCCAACTGCAAAATATAATAAATACGATAAATGGGAGGAGATTGATTACAAGGGAACAGGCCACGGCAATAAGGTGATACTTGATACTACAATGGTTTTACTTGATAATGGGTCTGAATATAAGACTAACATAACTCTTGATAATTATACGAATGATGCCAGCGATATTAGACATAGATCAGAAGCTGATGCTTGGTCTTTCTATCATTGGGTGAGCTTCCATTATATAACATTTGCTACCAACTGTAATGAAGTCAATAAAAGCATGGTTGTATTTCCGTTGTCAAAATCGCCAGGATGGTGGCCTGATGATTTGAAGGAGTCACTATTTCCAATAAAACGTGCAAAGTACAAGTTTTATCGCTGTCGTGCAGCACTCGTCCGTGATGCCCCAGTTTTTGAATATTTCGCCATAGACAATACGACAAAAACTGGATATTATTGGAGAACGATGTCAGGATATTCCGATAAGGATAGGATACGACAATGCTATTACGCATGGGAAGATTACAAATAAATTATGACTGAAGCATGTTATCAATAACAACATTCGATATTCTATAATCAATAAATACATTCTCAGTTAATTCCCTAACGCCACTGGTTGATTGTCTCATCGGCACGCCCACAATAGACCCAACCGCGGTATATCACATATGCGTGTGGCTCTGCGGCAACAGGGTCTTAAAGATTATGCCAAATCCCGACCCAATGGGGTTGAAGCCATTTTCGAAGGTCTCATTCGAAGAAATCCCCGGCGTATTTTGGGGAACCGGCCTGTGTGAGATGATAGAGGACATGCAGATGTCGGGGGCGCAGGCGCTGAGGTTTTATAGCCCGCCAATGGTAGTGGATAAGCTAATGGCCGTATATGAATTTTTCCTGAAGCGAGCCGAAGAGCAAACCGGCATCCCGACATACACCGGCGTAAACATGACAGACGCGGCAACAAGCGGCACGGCGAGCGGTTTTTCGATGCTGATAAGCCAGGCCGCCCGCGGAATCAAAAACGTGGTCAAGAACATCGACTCAAAGGTGATAGCCACATCCGTAGAAAGACAATACTACTTCAACCTCGACTATGACAAAGGGATTGACGATGTCCCTGATCTCAGGATAATAGCCAAAGGTACCTCATCGCTGATAGCAAAAGAGCAGCAGGCGATAAGAAGAAGCGAATTCCTGCGAGCGACGAACAATCCGGTTGACGCGGAGATAATGGGCACAGAGGGGCGCAGACAGCTGTTAAGAGAAGCAGCAAGGGCGCTTGAACTCGACGTAAATAAAATAGTCCCGGAACCGCCTGCCTCAGTCCACAATTCAGCGAACGCGCCGGCAAATGTCGATACCCAGCCCGTCCCAACGATGAATGATGCGGGAGACGCCGCCGTGGGCGGTGATTTCAAGGTGTTCTAAAAGGCTGAACTCCCAAAGTAACATAGAGGTAATCAGCAGAGCGCGCCGGAGTTTGAGTTAAAGCTCCGCAAATTGAGGGGGGGGCGGAGATAACGAGATAGAACCTTTACCTCGCATCTCCCTCCCTTCAAATATATAAACAAACATTGCATAAGAAATGATAAGTTTTGTAAACTAAAGGGAGAGGTCGAATATGGAAGACTCAGATAAAGATATTAATACAGACAGACTTATTGTATTACTTGGCGAAATTAAACAGGAAATTAGTCGTTCGCCTATTGATCCAGTTAGACTTGGTGAACTGCTTTACGTACTGGATTTAGAAATTCAACGATTACCTATCGATTCAGGCAGATCTCGTGAATTACTTCTTGAAGTGTATCACGCAGCTCTAAATGTACTTATAGACATGTATAACTCAGCTCTCAAGGTACTAACAGATTGGTCTTTCGAGAACACCAATAAGAATAGAGAAGAGTACTTACATTGCCTGCAAACCTGTATAGAAGAGGATAGATTCCAGTTGTCCAAGCTGGTGTCGGATTTTGATTTAGGTAATCCCCCTCTTAATAGGGCGGCTGGATTAGTTCCACCAAAACTTGGAGCGCCTGCTCATCCAACATCGTGGCCACATTGGTTGCAGCATGAATTAAAAAAGAAATGCCCAAAGTTAAGCCGGTTGGACTCTATAGCCAAGAATGGTGGACGCTATTTGATTGCACCAACTGTACTTGAAGGTTTCTATGACATTGGAACGATGGGATACTGTGCAATTGATTGTCTACCTGATGGGACTTTATCTGGCGAACCATGCGATAATAAATCCTGTCGACTATTTCCCTATATAGATGGGTTGATGATAGAGTAGTTAACCGTTGTCCGTTTAGGAGGATTTACTTGACAGACAAGACCATAGTTGAGATTATAATCGTTAGCATGTTGGTGCTTTTTGTTATTCTTACGGCGATATTCAATGAGGATGGGGATAAAGCACGTAGGAAACGGTTTCTTGGCAGGGATGAATTAAGCCCCGATGAGTTTTATCGGCAATACTATGATACATCGGGGCTGCCCAAAGACCAAGTCCTTGAAATTCTAAACAATATAGCTGATGAATTATGTATACCAGCAACGCTGCTTCGCCCGACCGACAGATTTACAGAGGAGCTAAAGGCTGAGCCAGGTTGGGAATTTGACGACGGACTAGGTATCCTGGAATTGGAGCTGGATGCACTCTTACGAAAAAAAGGCATGACTTTGATGACTAACATTATAAACATAGACGAATATATTCGATGTATAATAGAGCTTAAAAAGTAAAAAGACAGATTTATTTATTGGGCGTGAACTTTGGCCGATGGCCAACTATTAGAATCAAAAACATCGTCAAGAACATAGACTCTAATGTAATAGCCACCTCTGTTGAAAGACAATACTACTTCAACCTCGACTACGACAAAGGCATAGATGACGTCCCTGATCTCAGAATAATAGCAAAAGGAACATCATCGTTGATAGCCAAAGAGCAACAAGCGATAAGGCGAAGTGAATTCCTGCGAGCGACGAACAATCCGGTTGACGCGGAGATAATGGGCACAGAGGGGCGCAGACAGCTGTTAAGAGAAGCGGCAAGGGCGCTTGAACTCGACGTAAATAAAATAGTCCCGGAACCGCCTGCCTCAGCCCACAATTCAGCG
>JADFYO010000126.1 GCA_015233015.1 Nitrospirota bacterium
GCCCCTCACGCAGGGGCGTGGATTGAAACTAATTGTGTTGATCCGATTGCCAAAAAAATCAGAGGTCGCCCCTCACGCAGGGGCGTGGATTGAAACCGCGGTCTGATATGCGTTAAAATCATATTCAGACCGTCGCCCCTCACGCAGGGGCGTGGATTGAAACCCACCAGATAAGTCAAGCAGTTTTTAACCGCTGAGTCGCCCCTCACGCAGGGGCGTGGATTGAAACAAGGTCTATTACGGCCGGCGACGGAAATGATAGGTCGCCCCTCACGCAGGGGCGTGGATTGAAACAAATAATTTCTTTACGCTCTACGCCGACAACGTGTCGCCCCTCACGCAGGGGCGTGGATTGAAACTGTATTATCAAACTCTGACGCAAATAAATACAATGTCGCCCCTCACGCAGGGGCGTGGATTGAAACATGGGCCCTATCAAAGTTTAAGCGGTCAAAGTTCGTCGCCCCTCACGCAGGGGCGTGGATTGAAACATGTTTGTGCCAGCCGTCAATAAACCCGATGTCCGTCGCCCCTCACGCAGGGGCGTGGATTGAAACAATATCTTTGGGTGTAATGGGTATAAAGCCTGCCCGTCGCCCCTCACGCAGGGGCGTGGATTGAAACGGTATATGCGGAGATAGTGAGTTTAATAAGTTCGGTCGCCCCTCACGCAGGGGCGTGGATTGAAACAGACTAAACTGCGATATAGTGTCAATCGCGTCTTTAGGTCGCCCCTCACGCAGGGGCGTGGATTGAAACTCCTAAGCATCTTACGGTAACTTTTGGGGTTGCCCGTCGCCCCTCACGCAGGGGCGTGGATTGAAACAATTTTTAAACGAGTTGTCTTTAAAAATCAAGGCGTCGCCCCTCACGCAGGGGCGTGGATTGAAACTGACAACCTGGCCTTCCCGCCAATTGAATTTAAGTCGCCCCTCGCGCAGGGGCGTGGATTGAAACAGAAAAGAGGTTGCGGACTTCAACGCCAAGCAGAGTCGCCCCTCACGCAGGGGCGTGGATTGAAACGTCACAATGGACAGATAAGGTTTGGAATTCGTTTGTCGCCCCTCACGCAGGGGCGTGGATTGAAACTCTCGATACCATCGTTAAATATAAAATCGGCTAGTCGCCCCTCACGCAGGGGCGTGGATTGAAACAACGTTCTTGTCGGCTAAATCTTGCGTGCTCGAGTCGCCCCTCACGCAGGGGCGTGGATTGAAACATCTAATAGCCTAATATCAGTCGCCGTTGACATCGTCGCCCCTCACGCAGGGGCGTGGATTGAAACAGTGTCATATCAGTTCTCCGCAATCCATGTCTGGGTCGCCCCTCACGCAGGGGCGTGGATTGAAACCAAACAAAGTAGACATGCGTATAGTGGCAATTGAGTCGCCCCTCACGCAGGGGCGTGGATTGAAACTGGACTTAACTGGTGCGTGGATTAATGAGGCTCGGTCGCCCCTCACGCAGGGGCGTGGATTGAAACGAATTATCACTATTCCCCATAAGAACCTGTCCAGTCGCCCCTCACGCAGGGGCGTGGATTGAAACTTATTAATTCGTTTAATCTTTTGGATTCTATCGTCGCCCCTCACGCAGGGGCGTGGATTGAAACATCCAGTAGCCGCGCGATACCGCCATCGTCGCAGTCGCCCCTCACGCAGGGGCGTGGATTGAAACCATAAAACTGGTAAACTGGTAACGTATTATTTTTGTCGCCCCTCACGCAGGGGCGTGGATTGAAACAGGACATATACCTATAACAAGCACCCCTTCGGCAGTCGCCCCTCACGCAGGGGCGTGGATTGAAACGTGTAAAATCATATCTTTCCCGTAATCAGCTTGGGTCGCCCCTCACGCAGGGGCGTGGATTGAAACAACATTGCTGCGCCATACCTCAACCGGCCATGAAGTCGCCCCTCACGCAGGGGCGTGGATTGAAACTCGTCAAACTCAACGTCCATTATTTTGCCAGCGCGTCGCCCCTCACGCAGGGGCGTGGATTGAAACCATACCTTTACACTACCACAAATAAAGCGGCCTGTGTCGCCCCTCACGCAGGGGCGTGGATTGAAACTTCTCATTCTCTCCGGCCTTCCACCAGTACGGGGGGTCGCCCCTCACGCAGGGGCGTGGATTGAAACGCCCTGCCGCCCTTAACTTGTCGAATATCTTTCTGGTCGCCCCTCACGCAGGGGCGTGGATTGAAACAACCGTGAACGGCTCAACCGTGAAAAACGGCTCAAGTCGCCCCTCACGCAGGGGCGTGGATTGAAACAAACATAAGGGCAGCCCGCTATTTAGCGCGGCACAGTGTCGCCCCTCACGCAGGGGCGTGGATTGAAACTTTGTCAAGAGCTGTATGCAAACTGTCTGCAAAGTCGCCCCTCACGCAGGGGCGTGGATTGAAACACGAGTTACCATCTGGATAGATTCTCGGAATTAAACGTCGCCCCTCACGCAGGGGCGTGGATTGAAACAAGCCATTACCTATTGTTGACTTTAATCAAGGGTGTCGCCCCTCACGCAGGGGCGTGGATTGAAACAGCGCCTAAGGTTGCCACGTCGGAGCGGGTCTCCGTCGCCCCTCACGCAGGGGCGTGGATTGAAACTTTTTGATTGTCCCAAGAGACGTGCCCATCCATGGTCGCCCCTCACGCAGGGGCGTGGATTGAAACAAATACACAATCGGGTCAACGCCATATACGGCCACGTCGCCCCTCACGCAGGGGCGTGGATTGAAACTATCAACTCGGCGAGTAGTCCGATGGCGATATAGTCGCCCCTCACGCAGGGGCGTGGATTGAAACAGAGTTACCGTCCCCTCAGCATGACGGACATCCGGTCGCCCCTCACGCAGGGGCGTGGATTGAAACTGACTTGGTAATAGTTTTGCCGGCTCCTTCGCTCGTCGCCCCTCACGCAGGGGCGTGGATTGAAACAAGAATAAATACGAGATAAAACGATACCGTGCCCGTCGCCCCTCACGCAGGGGCGTGGATTGAAACTGTGTCTATGTGCAGATACCCATCTTGCCATACGTCGCCCCTCACGCAGGGGCGTGGATTGAAACCAGGTCTTTTAGTAGAGCTGTGAAATCTGGTGTGTCGCCCCTCACGCAGGGGCGTGGATTGAAACTGGACTATAGCCCCGATTGCTCCGGCGAGCTTTAGTCGCCCCTCACGCAGGGGCGTGGATTGAAACAAGTATCGCTGCAACGTCTGTTACCGTTGCTTATGTCGCCCCTCACGCAGGGGCGTGGATTGAAACAACGATGGAGTTCCTCATCAGCATCCTTATCGACTGTCGCCCCTCACGCAGGGGCGTGGATTGAAACTCGGCATTAAACATCTCAATTTGCTGTTTCGTCGTCGCCCCTCACGCAGGGGCGTGGATTGAAACAACACCGTATAGACGTGCTGGAGAGCCATATTTGGTCGCCCCTCACGCAAGGGCGTGGATTGAAACAAATCAAACCTGTCCGCATTGGCAATTATTTTAGGTCGCCCCTCACGCAGGGGCGTGGATTGAAACTGTATATTGATAAATGATAATCCGGTTGTTTTTGCGTCGCCCCTCACGCAGGGGCGTGGATTGAAACCAAGACAAGATTTTCTCTTTCAGTCTATCCCGTGGTCGCCCCTCACGCAGGGGCGTGGATTGAAACAAGAGCATATAAGAAAAGCCCTTGAGAAATTGCCGGTCGCCCCTCACGCAGGGGCGTGGATTGAAACATACGTGGAGCTTTACAGGCCAAGACTCCTGTTGGTCGCCCCTCACGCAGGGGCGTGGATTGAAACTCTCGCGAGTATTTCGACTCGTCGTCCTCAGACGTCGCCCCTCACGCAGGGGCGTGGATTGAAACCCGTTGGCTCTATGTTTATACCGTCGCCGTTGTTAAGTCGCCCCTCACGCAGGGGCGGGGATTGAAACACTTGGCCTGCGCACAGTAACACGCGCTATACGGTCGCCCCTCACGCAGGGGCGTGGATTGAAACTTGATGCCACAGTGCACATTTACCTGT
>JADFYO010000127.1 GCA_015233015.1 Nitrospirota bacterium
GGCGTTGGCCTGGAATTTCCTCGGCTATAAGTTCTTTGTATTTAAAGAACACTAATCAATACCACCTGATAACGAAATGCGAAGCAGGCATCATCGTTTTGTCTCATTTTTATGGCCAATTATGTTAGAATAGACAATTATCCAATACAAATGTCTGTTAAAGGAAGTGGGAGGTTAACCATGAAAAAAGAATTTTGTGTTTCACTGATAGGAAAAACACTCCATGAAAGAATAATACGGAAGGTATTTTCCCCAACCATTCACGCGTTGCTGTTGTACGGGATAATGGCATTGGCCATAATATCCATGGCTGCAGAGGCAGCGGCGTCCAGCTACTATTACTACTCGGATACTTGTGGCCATACATGGACGCAGCAAACGGCTTCTGGTAAGAGATATTGGTGGGGGATAGCGTCGTCCGCAGATGGAGTACACCTCGCCGCGATAGAATATAACGGGTATATTTATACATCGAACGATAACGGTACCACATGGACGGCGCAGACGACCCCAGGACAGAGGGGCTGGGTTTCAATTACATCGTCACAGGATGGAACACAGCTTGCCGCGGTTGAAAATGACGCTCTCACAGACGGAGGCATTTGGCAAGGGACATATAACGGCAGTTCATGGAGTTGGAGTAGTAATCACGCTACGACTAATAACTACTGGATGGCGATAGCTTCGTCAGCGGATGGGAGTAGGCTCTATGCAGGGGATTATTCAGGGAAAGTTTATAAGTCGAGCAATAATTGGGGTAGTCAGAACGTTGGAAATCATGTTTACTCAATAGCAACATCAACAGATGGAAAAGACGTATTTGCCGGAACTGTAAACTGGTACCTTTATTTTTCGCTTGACAATGGTACGATGTATGCCGCCGCAGATGCTTCGAATGCTACGAATAATGGGGTATTAGGAAACCTTGGGGTGCGATACTGGTGGAGCATCGCAACGGGAAGTTCAGGAGCCTCCGGAGATGTGTTCGCGGTAGACGGCACTGGGGGGAATGTTATATCTTTTAATCCAGCTAATACTTTGTCAGCAATAAATACCGGCCTAAGTGGCAAGAACTTAACATCTGTCTCGTACGATAACTATATTGATAATGCAAACAACACTGAAGACTTTCTCGCCGCTACTGATTTTGGTACTAGCAGTGCTGGTGGGTATATTTATACAACATCCGCCACGACTGGTAATGGTACAAGTGCTAGTACCATTGGCACATGGACAGCGGAAAATACCGACAATGCAACACATGTGTGGTCGTCAGTTGTGGTAACCAACGGAAGTGGAACGAATGGACTGCAAATCACTGCCACTGAATTAGGGGGATATATCTGGACACGCACACAGAAACATCCGAAATATCAGGTAGCCATTGATAAAGGGACAGGAACTGGTAACGGGACAGTATTTTCCACATCGAGCACTATAACATGGAACGGGAATCTTGGCACTACTGATAATTCTTTTACTTGCCCCGATTACGCAACCCTGATTGCGCAAACCTCTGACATCAGCAGCACCTTTGATGGATGGGTAGGATGTGACTCTACCAGCGGCGCAAAATGTACCGTGTGGATGACGTCGGCTAAGTCTATAAAAGCCGTATTTGGCCTGTCCGCAACCGACCACGAGATGACTGTAACCACATCCGGAAGCGGTACCGGCACGGTTACAAGCTCACCAACGGGAATAAGCTGCGGCTCCGGCGGGTCTTCGTGCAGCTCTACTTTCCCCCACAATTATGCGGTAACGTTGACGGCAACGCCAGACTCTGGTAATAGTTTCTTACAATGGACGGGGTGCACCTCGGCAAGCGGCACTACCTGCAATGTTACAATGTCGGCGAACAAAACCGTCGCGGCGGTCTTTAAATCGGGGGTAACACCGTCTTATACACTAACTGTTGCTGAAACCGGCACTGGCTCAGGCACGGTAACCACGTCAAGCGGCTCTCTCTCATGGAGCGGCACCACCGGCACGGCCTCATATACATCAGGCACATCTGTAACGCTCACGGCAACGCCTGATTCTGGTTCCTCGTTTTCGAGCTGGACAGGGTGTGACTCAACAAGTGGCTCCACCTGTACCGTTACGATGTCGGCGGCCAAATCTGTAACGGCGGCATTTACATTGGGGGCATCTTATACCCTAAGTGTAACGAAAGCCGGCGTGGGTTCAGGCACGGTAACCGCTTCAAGCGGCTCTCTCTCATGGAGCGGCACCACCGGCACGGCGTCATATACATCAGGCACGTCTGTAACTCTAACGGCAACGCCCGCCTTCGGTTCTGTGTTTTCGGGCTGGACGGGATGTGACTCAACAAGTGGTTCTAACTGTACCGTTGCAATGTCGGCGGCGAGGTCTGTAACGGCGACATTTTCATTGGGGACGTCTTACATTCTGAATGTAACAAAAACCGGCACTGGCTCAGGCACGGTAACCGCGTCAAGCGGCACTCTCTCATGGAGCGGCAGCGCCGGAACGGCGTCATATACATCAGGCACATCTGTAACGCTAACGGCAACGCCAGCCTCCGGTTCCGCATTTTCGGGCTGGACAGGGTGTGACTCATCAAGTGGTTCTAACTGTACCGTTACGATGTCGGCGACGAGGTCTGTAACGGCAACATTTACTCAAACCTCCTTTACGGTAACGCCATCAGCGGGAGCCAACGGCACGATAAGCCCGTCAGCGGCTCAGATTGTAAGCAGCGGCAGCACAACCGTTTTTACTGTAACGCCAAACGCGGGGTACACGGCCTTAGTAGGTGGTACTTGTGGCGGCCAATTAGTTGGCACCACATATACTACAAACGCCATAACGGCAAACTGTACTGTAGCGGCAACCTTTACATCTGACCCGCAGTATGGCATTGCCGCCACGGCAATATCAGCTATTTACAATCAATATACCTCGTTCTTCGGGACAAAATCAGGAGATGTAACGAGAGTTACTGATAGCAACGGCACATACTATGTCCAATGGTACACCAATGGCGCTGCCATTGTGGCATGGACTGATGGCTATATGTATTCCTATTATAGCGGCCAATGGTACTCAATGGGAGTTACATGGAACGATTATGGCAAGGCAAGCTCGCTGATAAACTCTTTTTATAGTCAATATAGCTCATATTTTGGGACAAAATCCGGCGGCATATCAACCGGAACAACTTCAAGCGGCACATACTACATCCAATGGTATACCAATGGCACTGCCATAGTGGCATGGACTGACGGCTATATGTATTACTGGGATGGCAGCAAACTACAACATATTGGGGTAGTTTGGAGCGACGCTACGGTGGCAAGCATGTGGATTAACGTAATATATGGTCAATACAGCTCGTCTTTTGGAACAAAATCCGGTGGCATAGTTACGGGAACATCAGGTTCAGCCACATACTATGTCCAATGGTTTGCGAATGGTACGGCTATTGTGGCCTATACTGATGGGTATATGTATTCTTATTATAATGGCGCATGGTACGCCTTAGGGGTAAGCTGGAAATAAGTAAAGCAAATGAAGCCTGAAATGTAGGGGGAAGAGATTTGTGCAATAAGCGCAGTTCGTTGCACTTCTCCTTATACTCCTCCGACTTATGAGCTTTTCTACCGCATCTGAAGAGCAGGCCGCATCTGAAGGACAGGCAGTGGTGAACGAAAGTAAGCGGGGTGGACGGGGCTCGAACCCGCGACTACAGTCGAATGCGGTTCTTCAAGCATTTTGGGACACTGTTCCAGACGTATTGCTATATGCAATTTTCGATGTAATAGGATGTTTTCCATTGGTGACGGATGAGGGTATCGAACCCCCGACCATATGTAATGCGGTTCTTCAGGCAGATTCTCAGGCCGCTTAATTACCCTTTCGACTGCCTCATTGACCATATATTACGTTAATCCACATGCTTGCCACCGTAGCGTCGCTCCA
>JADFYO010000128.1 GCA_015233015.1 Nitrospirota bacterium
TGACTGCTCTTATTCTTATCTCTTCTAATGTCTTATGATCTAATTTCCTGCCATCTAATTCTCTCATTCTTTATTGTATCATTTCCCCTAATTAAATGTCCACTTACCTATGCACTTATTAATATATATTTACTAGGGGTCAGGTCTTGTGATGACACAATCATAATATTGCTATTCATATCACCGCTCTGCCCCGCTCACTGCGGTGATTTGGTAGATAGCGCCAGGGAATTCTAATCTGAGGTGACGAGCCATATTGAGCTCAGTAGAGCATTATTATTTATATCATTGCAAGACCTGACCCAATTCGGCAGCATAGATACCACTCTTTTTCGCGCATTACTCGTCTTCTTCTATGTTTATATTTTGCCATAGTATTTTGGGGACACTTAGCCATTGCACCAGAAAGCGTCTTTTGTTTTCAATGTACATAGCGATTGCATCTAAGATAAGAGCAAGTATAATAATGCCAATTGCCGCAGCGAAAGCCCGTGGTATATTATATAAGCCGGCGGCTCGTAAAATTAAATAACCTAACCCCCTATCTGCTGATATAAATTCTCCAATAAAAGCTCCTAATAAGCTAAATCCAATATTGAGCCTTAGAGAGCTTAAAACCCAATCTAAAGAACCAGGAACAATAACCTTTGAGAATATCTGAGAATTTGTAGCGTTCATCCCCTTAAATTTGTCAATATATGCTGATGATACTGCGTTTGCACCTCTATTTGCCTGATTAAAAGACACGAAAACAGTAGAGAAAGCAGCCATTGCAACTTTCATCATAAAACCTATGCCAAACCAAACAATCATTAAAGGAGCAAATGCAAAAATAGGAATAGTTCCAAAAGTTATAACAAAAGGTCTTACTATTGAAGTAATTGTTTTAGAATACCATAGTAATAGACCGCAAATACTACCTACTATTGTTCCTATAAGCATTCCTAATATTGCTTCAGAACCAGTAATAATAAAATGTGAATGAAAGGCTTCTTTGAATAATAAGCTATTTAATTCAGTTAAAATCGCAGATGGCGTCCCTACGACGAAATAAATGTACTTTGAATTTCTTCCAATGATTTCCCAAATAATTAGAATCCCAGTAAATATAATTAGCTGTATAGTTAATACCTGTAATTTCGTCATAGATTTACGCACGAAGATCTTCCCATATTTTTATAAAAAGATCCGCAAATTCAGGCGATTGCCTACATTTTACTGCATCTTCACTACCAATTGATAATTTTACTGTATGTGTTGAAACTATCTCAGCTGGCTTTTTACCTAAAACAATTATTCTATCGCCCAAAAAAATGGCCTCCTCAATATTGTGTGTAATAAATACCGTAGTAACGCCGTAGTTTTTTGTCATTCCTTTAAATCGAGTATTAAGATCTAATCTAGTTACAAAATCAAGAGCGGTAAATGGTTCGTCGCAAAATAATAATTTTGCCCTACTTCCAAGCACACGTACAATCTCGGCTCTATGTTTCATTCCACCAGACAACTCAAATGGCAGATAATCCTCAAATCCCTTTAATCCATATTCTTCTATCAGATTTTTGACCCTTTTAATTGTCTCCGAGTTTAAATCATTTTTTAATTCAACTCCTAATACTGCGTTTTGAATAAGAGTACGCCAAGGTAATAAAAAAGGCTGCTGTTGAATGTAGGCGATACTTTCTTTATCCATTTGCGGACTAATTGATACTTTACCTTTGGATGGCTCTATCAAACTCAGCATTATTCTCAACAGTGTAGATTTGCCACAACCGCTAGGGCCAACAATACAAAGAAGCTCCTTCTTATTTACGTTAAAACTAATATTATCAAACACTTCTGTTTTCCTTTTTCCAGAAACAAAAGTCATTCCTACTTCTTCTACCGAAATGGCAATGTTATTCATATCAGTTTATTTTTTTATTATATGCATTTGTAATAGTGCTGTGATAAGTGTTACACAAAGTCAGGATTATTGCTATTAAACCTGTAACACCAAGCCATGAAGTCCAGAGAATATTCGGTCGTTTATATAAATAATGAAAAATGATAAATACTGTAATATCAATAGATAGAGTAATTAAAGACATATAAATATATCTCATAAAGTTAAACGGCTTATGGTCATATACGTCCGACAATCTGGCAAAAATAGAATCTAACAATATTGTTATGCAACTAAACAATGAAATCATGATTGTATGTGTCATTTCTCCGATATTAACTAAAGAATTCCAGTCGTTATAGTTGAGTATATTAAATATGATAAGTACTGAAAGCCATAAAGATGAAAATAGATTTCTTTCTATCCAACTATGTTCAACTGATGATATAGTTGGTTGTTTTCTATTATTGCTAAAACAAGCATTAAATATTTCTATTGCATTATTTGCGTATGGCTTAACATATTGCTCGTATTTACCGAGAGCATCTTTTAATAGATATTCAGACCATTCTGTATATGTGGCTTTTACAGCCTTTTCCCAATGAGCATATTTAACCTCAATGCTCTCAGGAAAGACATTATGGTCGATAGCTCTTGAAAGCGCACCTTCTGAATATTCACCATTACCTAATTGATCGTGAGCAAATGCTATGACTTTTTGATCTTTTGAACGAACCAATAATATCGCATGCTGTAAGGCATTCAATAGTCCACTTACTAGCTTTGGGTGGTCTTTATAGACTTCCAGTCTGCTCATTAAGGCAGTAACCAGTGCGCCACTATATTCAGCAGTATCGCCGATTGCTAGCTCTTCACTATATTTATTATCATCATCTTCTCCAAGCAGAGCATCAATTCCCAATAAATCAGGTGATAATACAATAGAACCAGCTGCTGCGTTTGCAAAAGCGATTAATTCTTGTCCCGTTTCAACTGGATAAATAAAATCAGCTATCTTTTTACCTATGCCGCCATCAGAATAAATTCTTCTGGCAATATTATAGGATGTTGTTCCTTCCCGATAACAGATTATTTTATCAAATTTAGCAAGATCCTTAAGCAGGGTCACATTATGGCGCTGGTGATTAATTGCCCAAAATGAATAATTAGTAATTAACGATGCCAAAACTATAGGATTTCTATTTTTTGGTGTTGAGACATCTTTTAAAATTATCATAGGATCACATACGGCAAACATTACATTTTTATATGCTCTAGCCGTTCCCATCAGCATATCATAGGCTGAGTCGTCAGTTTTATATTTTGATGAGATGACCTTAATCACATATTCAGCAGGTATAAACTCTTCGAAATAAAACTTTTCCGCGACATACAGCGGTAAGTAAAGAAAAAACTCATGCATTTGAACAATTTCAACTAGTATCTTTTTATTCTTCCCCATAAGACCTACCTAAATTCTTTACACTGAGTTGTCTTGTTAGCAAATGAATTATCTACATAAACAGGCATTTCCTGCACATCTTTAATATCGCCGACCTCTTTTCTTAATCTTATTGCTTTAGACCATGCCTCTGCATCTATTTTGGTAGTCTTTGGAACTATGTTTTCATGTAACACTCTTTCTAAAGCCTCTTTTGCTACCTCTATTTTTATTTCAGGGAATCTATTAGAAAGAATTGACAATGCCGTTTTCGTATCATTTCGTGTAAAGTCTAACGCATCCTGTAAACCACACACAACCTTCTGAGCTAGTTTAGATTTATTATTAATTAATTCAGGTGTCGTAGTTAAACCAGTCATTGCAAAATCGCCGTAAATGCTTGCTAATGAATACACTATATGTGCACCATTAGAAAGCGCTTGAGAAACATTTGGTTCTAATTCGAGGCCGATCTGTATTTCTTTTGCTTTTATTAATCAGTACATAAGTAAGTGGACATATTTATAGCGCATATTGTAATTTTTTATGCATAAAAAAGCTGCGAATTATGTCTGGTAATTTCTGTAAAGAACGTAGGAAATACGAGACTTTATTCT
>JADFYO010000129.1 GCA_015233015.1 Nitrospirota bacterium
TAAAAAGGGGGATTTTGTCTTTTAGCAGTTAGTCAGATAAAATTGACACCTATGCTCATGGAAAAAAAATATTTTCAACAGGCAATATAGCCAATCCCACATCCCTTAACTACAAATTTACTATATTTGTGATTATACTATACACACTACCAGTACTGTTTTTACCTTCACCGAGAATCGCTGTCGGACATGCAATGCTCTGTACTTATATAGCAATGTTCATGGCCGGTTTATGGCATGGTGCAAGTCTGTTATACATATCGTTCTATCTTCTTATGGCTACCGGTTTGGTAGTAAATCATATCTGGAGAAAACGTAAACGTAAAATGAACGGGATCATAGCAACTATACTGACATTTAACTTTGTTAATATATTTTTAGTCCTTTTTAGGGCTAAATCTTATGAAAGCGCCATAAAAGTTCTAAAAGGAATGGCAGGCCTAACAGGTCTCGGCTTTGAGTCCGTAAGAGTCGATATTTTACAGTACGGGGCGATTTTTATATTTTTGATGGCTTGTTTTTTCAGTAAAAACTCTATGGAGCTATCAAAATTAACCATGCGGCGTGGTATATCTTATACTTATGTACTTATTACCATATCCATATGTTTGCTGATTACTTCAGCAATCATAATGATAGAAAAAAATATGGCGTCTGAGTTTCTCTATTTTAATTTTTAAGGAGAATATCGCGTATTACGCTGCTCTGTCCTTAAAAAAGGGTGTGGCAGGTTGACTTGTGCAAAGTTATTTGGTATAATCAACATCAATTTGGATGGTGGCTTTGGAGCCAGAGTGACAAGGGATAATGTATACCAGAAAGCAAAAGGGTTGTAAAAAAGTACTTGACAAAACCGATATATATATATACTTTAGAAGGTGAGAGGAGATGGCTTATTGAATAACCTTATAAACTGGGGTACTGCCCCAATATGGTGAGGTAGTAATTATGGCGAAGTGGATAGTCGATCTAAAAGATTCTGTTGTGCTGAAAAGAAGGCATGTTTTTATAATCATTCTTATTGTATCTATGTTGCTAAGTTGTTTGGCAGCAGCTGAAGAACAAAGTGCGCAGATAGACTCTTTAAAGAAAATAGTTGATAATCAAAGCGTGACAATTGATAAGATGCGTGGTACCATAGATAATCTTAACGCAACAATTAATAGAATGGGTAGTGCCATAGACAATCTCGTTGTTGAGATGAGATTAAACAACAGGCTAAAGGATAACAATGACTCAAAAAAAAAGTCTCTGAAATAGATAACGATACGCACACAATTGAAAGTAAACTGTATAAGTTACAAATCGATAAAATTGAAAATAGGTGCGATGAAGCGGTGTCCTGTTGGGAAGTTGGAAACTTGAGGGATGGGACTGCGTATCATCGAAAAAAAGACAGAAATCAACAGGTATCCTTAAAGGTCATATCGAAATCTAACGAAAACACATCCGAATACAATAGCCATAATTCATTTAATACGCCTGTAATATATCATACTAAGGCATCAATCTTATCAACTGTGGAAAATGACGATTACAACAATATTAGTACTAAATGGTATATCGACAATGGTTGGAGAAACGACAATGCCTCGATATATTACTCTGTATCTGCTTGGGTGTGGTCAGACAAAGAAATAAGCACTGTGTTAATGTTAAAATCAAATACAGAGAATGCTGGTGTCTCAGCATTTCATTCAGGCGGCAAGAAATGGGAATACATGACCGTCATTTATCCTTATGCTGATAACCCTGAATCGTTTGAATTATCATTATTGAATAAATATGGAACGACAGTTATCAAAGATATAACGGCAGTTGCTTTAAGAGACAACAGATTTAAGGAGGCAACAGGAGCTTTCTCTGAACATTTATTCACAAAAAAGATCAGCAGTAGAAAAAGGATATTGTTCGTCGGAGGATCAACCGTCAAAGGACACTGTTCTGAACCCAATACATTACCTTTTATCATGCAACTCAAATTAGAATCGATATATCCCGGTAAATATGAAGTTGTAAATTACGGCATTGACATGTATCACCTTGAAGGTCATTTGATTTCTTACAACACTGATCCTGTTTTAAAAGATTCTTTGCACAGCATATTACCCGTAAATTATATCTTTCAGCCATTGATATCTTCTTTAAAACCAGATTACGTTTTTGTGGCTCTTAGTGATTGGGGCTCAGAATCTTGCCAACTCTCATTCTCTTGCAAGTCAACCGCTGTCCAACTGGAGTTGTTCTGTCTTAATAGCTGCGAAGTCTTTGGTGAAAATAATTGTAACGCTGTTATTGACGCATTATTAGAATATAAGACCTACCCAAGTGAAGATAACTATAAAATCTTAAAACAGATATATTTAACGGCACAACAGTGTTCTACTACTCGAATGGAAAAAATGAAAAGTTATGACTTCGACACTATTGGTGATGTTAACATATTCAATCCTATCAATAAAAACACCAACGATTTTCTTGAGGCATATTCGGGAGGCAATACTTATTTCAGGCATCTATTCAATAAATTTGTCAGTCTAATTAGAAATTCAAGCAAAATACATGGGTTTACAATACCAGTAGACCTCGTTAGCCTCTATACACATGAGCCACAGGGTTACTTTATGAGATTATATGGCAGTCAAATGTATGATGGCTTATGCCGTGAATTAAACAATACAGGGTCATTAAATTGTCTTGATATAGATAGTTTGTTTCAAGCTAAGTATTCTACTTTAAATTATGGTGACTATTTAAAGGCAGGTATTTTTTGTGATGGTTATCACTCTACATATAGAGGTCTTGAATTTATTGCGGATGAACTATTCTCTTATTTTAAGGATGAAATATGACATACCCCTATGAATGTAGCTGCCCGTTTTTATGACCAGCGTTATTGTGCCCCCTTTCCTCAGGGATAACAGGGGATAACAGGGACAGGATAACAGGGATAACAGGGACACATCCCAATTAAGGTGGTAAGTGTCAGGTCTTGACATGTGATATTTAGGTGTGTCACTGAAAACAGATTTGTCTGTAAAGGAATGGGTTCAGGTTAGACAAAAAGAATTCTTCTGTCTAATATTTCAGAAACAAGGCTCTGCGACCTTCCTTTCTGCTGTTGACTTGTGCCTTGGTATGGCCGTCACCGGACATCGGCACAAGACCTGCTTTGCATACACTGCATCAAACACTTATTAGAGCCTTAAAATCTGCCTTGATTCACCATCAAAAAAAAAAGGGACCTCGTTGTTACCCGTGTACACGGGATGTTAGAATAAGTTGTCAGACAAAAAACTAACACCGGAATTATTATGGCACAAGGGACGCTAAAATATGAATACGGCAAGGATGAAAGCAAATCAGGGATGACGGCGTTAGGGGGGCTGCCGGTGTATATGGATTTGGCAGTATCGTCGGGTCTCTTAAAATTAATAGATGAGAATTTGAAGATATGCAGTGGCAATCAGGGATGGAGGGATAGGGAGATAGTGTTTTCATTGATACTGTTAAACCTTGTGGGGGGGGATAGTGTAAGGGATATAGATAAAATAGAGGGAGACGATGGGGTATGCCGAATAATGAGGCAGGCATTAAGAGCAGGCCTGAGTCGAAGGGAGAGGCGAGAGATACAGAGGAGATTTCGTAAAGAACGTAAAAGAACGACGCCGTCGGGATCGGTAATATTTCGTTATTTATCGAAATTTCATGACAAGGAACAAGAGAAACTGAGGATAGGCGGGACAGCATTCATCCCGAATATCGAGAAATGAAGGCGTTGTGCCGTACAGATATGTCGGGACATAGTTGCGATTGCCAAATACCAGCTGCGTACGGGCGCGCACTATCGGAGCCACATTGCGTACCGAT
>JADFYO010000012.1 GCA_015233015.1 Nitrospirota bacterium
AAGAAAAAAGTCTCATATTTCCTTAGGTCATTACAGAAACTGCCAGACATAATTCGTAGCTTTTTCATGCACCATAAATTGCAATATGCTGCATAATTATGTCTATTTACTTATGTTCTTATTAGTAACTTAAATTCGCGATCTTCGCTACTCATCTTTACCTTATCCCCACTACTCATCTTTACCCTCCGTTTTATCAGACAGGTTCCTCAATTTCTATACCCCTCGCGATTTCGGCGCATTCCATGTATCCATTGCCCATATCCATAATCACATAGCAACATGTAACACAAACATCCCCATCCAGCCCAACGCAAACTATTCATAGTTTGCGTTCTATAATAAACGCATAGTATCTTATTTGTCAACTATTATTATCAAATAATCAAGAATATAATATGTTACGCAAAAGTAACACTATAATGTTACGAGCATGTAACGCCCGAATGTTACGGAGTTGTAACAATGATTATAAATAATACGAGATAGCATGATTATTTATCATGCCAAAGTATTTGCTAAGCAGTATCACATCGGACTGGGTCAGGTCTTGCAATGACACAATTGCCTTTTCATTTCGTCGCACTTTTCTGCTCACGGTAGAATAATGAATGGTTAACTCAGTAGAGTAGGGCATTATCATTTATGTCATTGCAAGACCTGACCCCGCGGTTGTTGCGCATAGCGACTGGCTGCACGGTAATACGCCTTTTATCGCAAATGTACGTACTGAGGCCGTTCCAGCATGACGGCGGCAACTGAAAAACTGCTGGAAAAGGCATCGAGGGCAGTATCTGCTGCACTGTCACTATTAAAAAGCGGTGATGTTCTTGACAATCCATTTTTGTTTATTTTAGACTGAGGAAAGTGAGAGATTAAAGAAGTGCTGAGCGGCAGACCGTTATCAGATTTTACATCAAAGCTGGTGATATGAAGTTTAGTGAACTTGTTAGATTATTAGAAGAACATGGATTTAAAATTTATAAAGAGAAGGGTTCGATAAGATATTATGGGAAAATGGGTTTTGATAAACTCATCAGGGTAGATTACCATGGTGCTAAAGAAGTTCCCAAAGGAACATGCGAAGCCATATTGAAGGTATCAGGCGTTAAGTACAAATGAAACGAGGGGAAAATGATCGAATTAGAATATACGCTAATCATAGAAGCGACTGACGAGCCGGATTATTTCGGTTTTTATTCACCTGAGTTAGAAGGCTTTACGGGGATTGGTCATTCTGTAGAGGATTGTATATATAAAGCAAAGTGGGGAATGAAAGAACATCTGAGATTATTAAAAGAGCATGGTCTTACGCCCCCGCTGAGAAACCAAAATCCCAAAATTATTATACAAAATGAGCAAGAAATGTCAGTTGTTTAGCGCAGGGAAAAAGTAATCAGGAAGAAATGGCAAATCAAATTACTGAGGTGACGAGAAGTCACGTCTTTAATTAGGGCAGAAGAATGGGGTCAGGTCTTGCAATGACACAATTGCCTTTTCATATCGTAGCCCTGCCCTGCTCACGGTAGAATAATTATGTTTAACTCTTAGGATATTTGTCGCCAAATTTCGCAGAAGCCCCGTATATTCTTCGGTCAGTAGAGCATTATCATTTATGTCATTGCAAGACCTGACCCCGTCCTTTAAAAAGTGTTAGCTTCCGGTAATAGGTAATTTATTTATCGTGTCCTAAAATATCTATATAGATATCTGCCCTTTACGGATTGACTATCAAATTTATTCATGTAATAATAAACCAGTAAGGAGTATATTAGTAAGGGAATATCGCCAACCTCACAAAGCGTGCCGTAAAGCCATGTTTCCTTTCATATGTACTTCTTGCGTAACTGTGTCTGAAGCACCGGCAGTTAAGTCTATGTGTAAAAGGTGAAACGTTATGGATACCTTACTTTTAATCGTTGTCTTGCTTTTGATCTTTGGTGGTGGTGGATTCTACTGGAGAAGGGGATGGCGCCGTTAGGCAGCCATAAAAATAGGAGGAGATAAAATGAAGAGACTATTTTTGATGTCATTAGTAATGGTCATTGGGCTATCGTTGTTTTCAGTCCGCATCTCTACGGCAGGCGAAACAGTAGGTGAATATATCGACGACTCAACGATCACTACAGAGGTCAAGTCGATAATCATTAATGAGCCGGATGTTCGTTCTCTGAAGATCGAAGTGACGACAACGCAGGGCAATGTTGTTCTCCAGGGTGTTATCAATAACAGAGAGACTGAAGCTCAGCTCGTGTCAAAGATCGGAGAAATCAAGGGTGTGAAATCTGTGCAGAGCCTCCTGAGGTCGGAAACGACAGGAAGCTAGCCGCTCATTCAGCGCCTTATTAACCCGCTTAACCGCGGTTGGAGTACCAGCCGCGTACGTGGTCATGTGGTCAGGTCTTGCAATGCCGGCGTATGGTCTTGTCCTCAAGTAACAGCCGAATAGATTCGTTATGTGAAAATTTTGGCAGACCGCTTTTTCTTTCGGGATTGTGATATACTATCATATAGTAAGGAAGGGCAGAGAATATTCACAACGGTATAACAGGAGCGGCTTATGACTGAAAAATCTTTAGCTGTTTTTGAGGGGAAACAAATCCGGCGCCATTATGATGAGGCGACTGAAACATGGTTCTTTTCTGTAGTGGATATTATTCAGGTGCTTATCCAGCAGCCCGACTATCAGGCCGCGAGAAATTACTGGAAGGTATTGAAAAACCGCTTGAATAAAGAAGGCAGTCAGTCGGTTACAAAATGTAACCGGCTGAAAATGAAAGCGGCCGACGGTAAAAACTATCTTACCGATGTTGCAGACCCTGAAACTCTTCTGCGTCTTATTCAGTCTGTTCCCAGCCCCAAGGCCGAGCCTATTAAGCTATGGCTTGCAAAGGTCGGCTACGAGAGAATGCAGGACATGGCGGACCCCGCACGCTCGCTTGACAGGGCGCGCGAATATTGGCAGCAGCACGGCAGGAGCGAAAAGTGGATTCAACAGCGCATGATGGGGCAGGAAACCCGCAACAAACTCACCGACTACTGGCAGGAACACGAGATAAAAAAGGAAGAGGAATACGCCATTCTGACAAATATCATTCATCGGGAATGGACAGGGTTATCGGTAAAAAGACACAAGGATTTAAAAGGGCTTAAAACACAAAATCTCAGAGATCATATGAACGAGGCCGAGCTTATATTTACCGCCCTTGCTGAACTTTCAACCCGTCAAATAGCAGAAAGCATTAACGCAACCGGTATGGATGAAAATAAAGAAGCAGGTATAAAAGGCGGTGAAATTGCGAAAAAAGCAAGGAAAGCACTGGAAGCAAAAACAGGGAGAAAGGTAATTACCGGAGAAAACTTCCTCCCCCCAGCCTCGCCAACACTGGGACGCGGGGGAGGCAAATAGGGACACCGGTGCAAGGGAAACGCGCAGGGCCTTGTAATCAGGGGATTTCCCTTAACTGCGTTTCCCTTCCGGAAAAGTTTTATTGTTCGTATCCTTTATTTATTGCCAGCTTACCCCTAATGATATTGCCGCACCGTTATAATAAACATACATATTGCCGTCTGTCCACGCTATAAGGGCGGCGCCATTGGAATACCACTGAATATAATATGTGGACGACCCGGATGTTCCAACAGAGATGCCTCCGGATTTTGAACCAAACCACGAGGCATATTGAGTGTAGATTGTTGTAATCTCCGTGGCCGCATTGCCTAATGACAGCCATGCCGCCCCTAAACTGTAGAACTGGCCGTTATAATAAGTGTACAGAGCTCCATCTGTGGCGGCAAAAAGGGCAGCACCGTTGGAATACCACTGGATATAATATGTGCCCCCGTTGTATGTACCGCTCTGTACGCTTCCGGATTTTGAACCAAACCATGAGGCATATTGAGTGTAGAACGCATCGAACGCCGCAGAGGCCAGCGTTGAATTGTCCTGTGCCGACACTATTTGATCGACATAAACTGATTTTGAGGCGTCATTTACCGAGTCCCCGACGTAAAACGCCATAAGTATGTGTTCGCCTATCGAGAGCGTTGTGGTGGTAAAAGTAGCCTGACCGCTTGAGTTGAGTGCGGCTGAGCCAAGTATATTGTATCCGCTCCTGAATGTAACGCTGCCGGTTGGATTACTGCCGGTAACTGTGGCAGTCAGTGTTACCGACCTGCCGTATGTCGAGGGATTCAGCGACGAAGTGAGTGTCGTTGCCGATGTGGATGCCGTGCCTATAACGAACTTCCCTATCTTGCGTATTGTGCCGGATTCGGAAAACCAGAGATTGCCGTCCGGCCCGGTTGTGATATTAGTCGGCATGCTTTGCGACGTAGGGATGGGATACTCGGTAATAACCCCTGAAGACGTTATCCTGCCAACCATGTTACCATACGGTTCAGAACCGTCGCCGCCGCTCTCGGTAAACCAGATATTGCCGTCCGGCCCCAGCGTTATTCCCCATGGAGAACTCCCTGAGGTGAGGGCATACTCGGTAACGGCACCAGCCGTCGTAATCTTGCCTATCTTGTTTCCAAGTATTTCGGTAAACCAGAGATTGCCGTCCGACCCGGCTGCAATCCTTTTAGGAAAACTGCCCGATGTAACGGAATACTCCGTAATAGAACCCGATGTGGTAATCTTGCCTATCTTGCCTGACCACGATTCGGTAAACCAGAGATTTCCGTCCGGTCCTAATGCAATATCATCGGGATAACTGTTCGTAGTAAGGGAATACTCAGTAATAACGCCAGCCGTGGTAATCTTGCCTATCTTGCTGGCACCGGATTCGACAAACCAGAGATTTCCGTCCGGCCCCTGTGTTATACCGTTAGGAGAGGTACTGTTCGCACCTGCGACATGCGATACGTTGGGAATGGGATATTCGGTAACAACGCCGCCCGTAGTGATCTTAGCTATGTTGGCAACATCCGATTCGGTAAACCAGAGATTGCCATCCGGCCCTTTCGTTATACCCCAGGGGAAGGTCTCTCCCGTGATTGGGGTATATTCTGTAATAGTGCCGCCTGGAGTAATTTTGCCTACTTTATTGCCATTTGTCTCGACAAACCACACATTACCATCAGGTCCTTTTGTTATATCATACGGCACCGCGGCCATGTACGGTAAGAGATACTCGGTAATAGAACCCGACGTGGTAATCTTGCCTATCTTGTTACCCCTTTTTTCGGTAAACCAGACGCCGTCCGTCCCCGTTGTGATACGTATAGGGCTGCCGTTTGACGTGGGAACCGCAAACTCGGTAATAACGCCGGCGGTGGTTATCCTCCCTATTTTGTTAGTGTCTGTTTCTGTAAACCAGAGATTGCCGTCCGGCCCCGGTGTGATACCCTGCGGCATCGTACTGACAGTGCCGTAAGGTATTTGATATTTTGTAAAAAGGCCCGATGTCGTTAACTTCCATATCGCATTGTTATTAGCGTCTGCGACCCAGAGGTTGCCGTCGGAACCCAATGCAATAGCATATGGAGTTCCATAAGAAGGCAGGGAATATTCGGTAATAGAACCTGCTGTGGTTATCTTGCCTACCTTGCTGGAAAGCGCTTCGACAAACCAGAGGTTGCCGTCCGGCCCTGATGTTATATCGATAGGCCCACTAGACGAAGAAGGCAGGTTATACTCGACAACGGTGCCTGAGGTGGTTATTTTGCCTATAGTGCCGAGGTTTGTGGAGGTGAACCAGAGATTGCCGTCCGGCCCCGATACGATGTTGGTAAGCTTGTGCAGACCTCCTGAATTACCGAGCACATATTCGGTCATAGTACCCGATGTAGTTATCTTCACTATCCTGTCGCTATCGTTTTCTGTAAACCATATATTACCGTCCGGGCCCGATGTTATCCCATAAGGGCCGCTATTTGGTATAGGCAGGGAATACTCGGTAACAGTGCCAGTCGGGGTCATCTTCGCTACCTTATTCCCATAGTATTCCGTGTACCAGAGATTACCGTCCGGGCCCTTTACTATACCAACAGGCTGGCTGGTTGACGTATTGGGTATGTTATACTCGGAAATAGTGGCGGCCTCCATGTCCGCGGAGAACAAAACCAGGCAAACTAACAACGTGAATATTGCGGCAAGAGCAATTTCTCTGGCTCTTACAGCCGTCCACTTACATAGTGCATTTTTCTGCGGCATTATAAATCCTCCCTTTTCTTCTATAATTTTTTAATGGCCCATGCCCTTTACTATCCAAGGTTACCGATGTCGCCATCCAATTTCTATTATAATCGACTTTTCTCATAAAATCAACATGTACACAGTTCCCAATAAAAATGCGCCATACCCCCTCTGCACCCTCGCGATTATTTCACTCCGTCCGCTGGTCTTTGCAGTCCTTCGATTTAACGCATATGATAAGCGGGCAGTTTTTGCATACGTCGGCCCCGGGAAATTGATCGCCGGGTCTTGTTATCGATGAGCTGCCGTGCAGTTTTTTCCTTTCCAACAGTCTTTGAGTTGTCAGCGCTATGTGCCCTCCGGGTATCATCACATTTATCTCGCCGCGCTCGGTCTTTCCTGAGTTATAACTTCCGCTGCACGCCGTTAACATATTCAATGTGTTCTCATTATAAGAAAACACGCACCCCCCGCAGGCGGATGAATTCATCGTCAGCGCAGGTCTCAAAGGATGAACGTCTAAAGCTGCCATATAGTCGACAATCAGATGGTACGCCTGCATTGTGTCACAGTAAAAATGAACGGCATCCGGCGCGAAATATGAATCGGCAAGGGGTGAAACGATAAATGTCTTCAACTGCCCCTCCGGCAGCCGGGACTTTGTCTTTACAAATCTTTCGGCCTGTTCCATGTCCTTGGTATATCTCAGATGAGCCTTGACTTCGGCGTCATCCAGAGGTTTCCACCCAAATACATAATCCGCGTTAGCACAGGCTAAGGTCTCCCTTGTCCCCAGAATAGTCTGCCCCTTCATCCTCGGGCCAATTTCAAATTGACAAAACGTTATAGGATGAACCGGCACGTGATAAGTACAATTGTTTTTAAAATCCTCTAGTTCCGAATCGCTGAAAATAAATTTAACGGCAACAGGCATGTGCATAAGCCTCAGCTCTTCCATGAGTACATGTTGAATATCTTTGTAGTCAGGAGAGCTCATGGCACTACGGGCAATTGCCCCAGTCCGGTGGTTTCGTCAAGTCCAAACATAATATTCATGTTTTGAACGGCCTGCCCTGCGGCACCCTTAACGAGGTTATCTATGGCGCTTATGACAATCAGCGTACCGTTTTCAGCAGCCGCCATGCCTATCTGGCAGAGGTTTGTACCGCGGACGTTTCTTATATCCGGGTATTTTCCCAAAGGCAGCACATCGGCAAAGGGTTCGTCCTGATATGCGTCCCGATAAATTGAATGGACTTCGTCCAGGCTCATCCCTGGGTCTTTCAGCGGCGCATATACGGTGCTTAACATCCCGCGCGCTATGGGGAGCAAGTGGGGTGTGAAGGTTACACTTATGGGGCTGCCGGCTATTGCCGAGAGTTCCTGGTCTATCTCCGGCGTGTGCCTGTGTGCTGCT
The DNA here is from genome assembly GCA_015233015.1 of Nitrospirota bacterium. Lineage (GTDB taxonomy): Bacteria > Nitrospirota > Thermodesulfovibrionia > Thermodesulfovibrionales > Magnetobacteriaceae > Magnetominusculus. The sequence goes on from JADFYO010000012.1 coordinate 7,560, forward strand.
ACGCCATAGGCCTTAAAGCCGCCGGCAATTTCGCAAAATGAATACGCCACGTCGCTTTTTCTGCCCGCGCCGGAAACTCCCGACTTCGAGTCTATAACGATATGCTCAGTAGTTATGATTTTCTGTTTCAGTGCGGGATAGAGCGCAAGTATCGCCGTCGTGGGGTAACATCCCGGATTAGCGATTAACGACGCGTTTCTTATTTTATCGCGGTAAAGCTCCGGCAGGCCATAAACCGCCTGCTTCAGCGCATCGGGAAATCTATGGTTTATCTTATACCACAGCTCATAGACGAGCGGGTTTCTGAGCCGGTAATCGGCAGAGAGATCAATTACCTTTTTGCCGCGGCTGTGGAAAAACTCTACCGCCTCCTGCGAGGCCGAATGAGGCAGGGCAAGAAAGAATACATCCCCCTTATCAAGCAGCGCTTCCTTTATGAGCGGTTCAAAGCGTACGCCTTTATATGTGTGAAGATGCGGAAATAGCGCTGTAACTTCTTTACCGGCTGATTGTTCGGACGTAAGGGCTGTAACATCTACCGCTGGTATGGGTGCAAGTATCCTCAGAAGCTCGCTTCCGGTATAGCCGCTTGCCCCGCAAATAACCGCTTTAATATTCTTCATAATCTATCGCGGCTCTCGCCCGCCTTACATCAGAGGCAGAGAGCTAAAGCGCGTATTATCTCTTGGAGAACTGGAAGCGTTTTCTAGCGCCTTTCTGACCGTATTTCTTACGCTCTTTCTCTCTTGGGTCGCGCGTCAGAAGCCCCTCTTTCTTGAGCTTTGGCCTGAGGTCTGAGTCTGAGTTGATAAGCGCTATGGAGATACCGTGCCTTACCGCCCCAGCCTGCCCGGCCGGGCCGCCGCCGTGTACGCTTGCCGTAACATCGAGTTTTCCTACCATGCCGGTCACTTCCAGCGGCTGATTTATCATCATCCTAAGGGTCTCCCGCGGGAAATACGTATCGATAGGTTTACTATTAACGATTATGTCGCCTTTGCCTTTTTTTAATATTATACGGGCTACCGAGGTTTTTCTCTTGCCGGTTGCCGTGTATCTGATCTCTGCCATTTAAAATCTCCTCACATTATCAGTGATGTCTCATTTAATATCGGGTAATATCATTTTATGTCCAGGGCCACCGGCATTTGAGCCGCGTGCGGATGCTGCCCCCCCTTGTATATCTTGAGCTTTTTAATCATAGCCCTGCCGAGCCTGTTCTTCGGCAGCATTCCCCAGACGGCAGCCCTGACTATCTTGTCGGGGTGGCTCTTGAGCCTGTCCTTTGCCGTTTCCTGTTTTATGCCGCCAATGTAGCCGCTATGGTGGTAATATATCTTGTCTTGCAGCTTATTGCCCGTCAGTTTTACCTTTTCCGCGTTGACAACGATAATAAAATCGCCGGTGTCAACGTTCGGCGTAAATACTGCCTTGTTTTTGCCCCTTAGGTATATGGCAATCCTCGTGGCCAGCCTTCCCAGTACCTTGCTGTTAGCATCTACTACGTACCATTTCCTCTCGACTTCATCCTTCTTCATAAACCTTGTCTTCATCTGCCGCTCACCTTCTTCCTTAGCTCATTTCTTCCTAAATCATGGGCACTTCACCGGTTATAACCCCGGTTGTGACACCAGCTATGACACCGGCTATGACACCGGCTATGACCCCACACTTAGATAAAATAAAATAAATACGGTGTTCTTGTCAATATACTTTTGACAAGTGAGCAAAATTTATTTTACAATACTATCTTTAATTTCGCAATTGAGCGATGGGGTGTCGACAAATGGCAAGTCAGGAGACTTTGGATCTCCCATCTGGAGGTTCGAATCCTCCCACCCCAGCCAGCAAGTGTGACCAAGCGGTGGCCAGTGTGCCGGTGGCCGGTTTGCCGGTGGCCGTTGAGCCGGATTCGCCTGTTCACAGACATGCGGCAGCTGGCTGGCTAATGGATTACTAAGGAGAACTTAAATTATGAAGGGTATTAAGCTTATAACTGGAAACTCAAACATCTCGCTTGCAGAGGAAGTATCCCAGTACCTGAATCTTAAACTGGTTGACACCGTTATCAAGAGATTTGGCGACGGGGAGATTTCCATTCAGGTCGATGACAATGTCAGAGGTTCTGACATCTTTGTCATTCAATCCACATGCGCTCCGGTCAATGACAATATAATGGAGTATTTGTTGTTGGTAGATGCCCTTAAGAGGGCCTCCGCAGGAAGGATAACCGCCGTAATTCCATACTATGGTTATGCGCGACAAGACAGAAAGGTACAGCCGAGGGTGCCGATTTCAGCGAAACTGCTGGCCGATTTAATTGCCGTTGCCGGCACACACAGGGTATTGACTATCGATTTACACGCGGGGCAGATACAGGGATTCTTTAACATCCCTGTCGATCATCTCTATGCGGTCTTACTGCTTCTGGATTATATAAAGCTCACATATCCTGTCGATAATCTGGTAATCGTTGCCCCTGACGCCGGGGCGGTGGAGAGATCGAGGTCGGTTGCGAGGAGGTTAAACTGCTCTATGGCCATCATAGATAAGCGCAGAGAACAGGCAAACGAATGTAAGGCTGAAAACGTCATCGGCGATGTTAACGGCAAAGACGTCCTGATCCTCGACGACATGATAGACACGGCGGGCACCACCGTGCAGGCCGCCCAAATCCTCAAAGAAAACGGCGCCCTCAAGGTATATGCGGCGTGTACGCACCCGGTGCTTTCCGGCCCTGCCATCGAAAGAATAAATGACTCGGTAATTGAGCAGGTCATTGTTACAAATACTATTCCGCTTGGCGATAAAAAGAGCAGATGTGAAAAACTTGTCGTCCTAAGCGTGGCCTCTTTGCTTGGCGAGGCTATTAAGAGAATACATGAGGAATCGTCGATTAGCTCGCTATTTAAATAATAACTGTTGGAGGAAACATAAATGGAAAAAGCTACGTTAACAGCAGAAGTAAGAGAAACAAGGGGTAAGGGTGCGGCAAGAACTCTCAGAAGGGCGGACTTCATCCCTTCGGTCATATACCGCAAGGGTGTGGCACAGCCCATTTCCCTGCCGCGCAAGGAGCTGGTGAATTTTATTAACTCACTCGCCGGCGAGCAGGTACTCGTTAATCTATCGTTTGGCGACGGCACGGCCAAGCTCGCGATTATGAGGGACTATCAGACAGACCCTATTAAAGGCGAGTTGCTGCATGTGGATTTCTACGAGGTATCGCTTAAGGAAAATATCAGGGTAAACGTTGCCGTCGTTCTTACCGGCACACCGGTAGGCGTAAAACGCGACGGCGGTATATTACAGGCCGGCCTCAGGGAAATAGAGATAGAGTGCCTGCCAGACGACATCCCTGCCCACATAGAGCTTGACGTCAGAGAGCTTCAACTAGGGCATTCCTATCACGTCAGAGACATAAAGGTTGGCGAAGGGATAAAAATATTGTCCGAACCGGAAGAGGTGGTGGCATCGATTATCGTCTCGGCAAGCGCCGTATCCGAACACACCGCCGAGGAAGAAGCAGCGGCCGTTAAGGAGCCGGAGGTCATGAAGAAGGGCAAGCAGGAAGACAAAGATAAGTAGCGGCTGGTGCATAATCGGACTGGGAAATCCCGGCGCTAAATACAAAAACACGCGTCACAACGCAGGCTTCGCCGTCATAGATGAGATTGCCCGCGTGTATGGGATAGAGTTGAAGGTGCGCGGCAGCATGGAAAAAGGCGAAGGCGTAATCGAAGATGCGGGTGTCACACTAATCAAGCCCCTTACGTATATGAACAGAAGCGGTTCAGCCGTTTATTCGCAGGTTAGAATGAACAGTTCGCAGTCGATAGTAGTACAGGACGATATCGATATGCCGGTAGGAAAATTGAAGATTAAGACCGGCGGCGGTGCCGGCGGCCATAAAGGTGTGCTTTCGATAATCGAGGCCTCGGGGACAAGGGATTTTATAAGAATTAAGATCGGCATTGGAAAAGATCCCCTAATGCCGGTCGATGAGTATGTCCTGAGGAGGTTTCCCCCCGGAGAGGCGCGGCTCATTAATGCCGCGGTCTCGGAAGCGGCAGCGGCAGCGGCGTATATCGTTACCGCAGGCATTGCCGGGGCTATGAATAAATTTAACACACGTCTGAATAATGAGGAAACAGCTCCCTGAAAGATTCAGACTAAGGAAGGGCCATGATAGAGAAAAAGACATATTATTTTGAAAAACCCGGCAAGGCCAACACCAGCGACTGCCTCTCGATAGTCGCGGCCGCCGTGGTGGGATTCGGTTACAAACACATCGTAGTGGCCACAACCGGAGGCGAGACAGGCGCGTTGTTTTCGGAGGCATTTAAGGACACGGGCGTAAAATTAGTTGCGGTAAGCCATTCGTATGGTTTTAAGGAGCCAAATACGATAGAGCTTGACCCTGATTTGGCGAGTGAAATAAGGGCAAACGGCGCGGTTTTATATACGGGCACAATGGTAACGCATTCGCTTGAGAGCGCGTTTGCAAAACAATTCAACGGCCTTTATCCAACCCTGATAGTGGCGCAGTCATTGAGGCGTTTTGGCGAAGGCGCGAAGGTGTGCTGCGAGATAGCCATGATGGCGGTAGATGCGGGATTAGTCCCCGAGGGTGTGGATGTCATAGCAGTAGCGGGTACTGGCAGGGGGGCGGACACAGTTATGGTAATACGCTCTGCTGCGTCGAAGAGATTTTTTGATTTGAAGGTACAGGAGATCCTCGCAAAACCGCTCTTTGGTATATAAAACATTTTAGCACTTTCTTGACAGAGGCCAGACCGGCCAGACTGAATATATTGGTAAAAGGTGAACAGGAAAAAAATGAAGAGACAAGATTTAAGAAATATCGCGATAATTGCCCACGTTGACCATGGGAAAACTACATTAGTGGACGCCATGTTCAGACAATCGGGCATATTTCGCTCGAATGAAAAGATACAGGAGCGCGCCATGGACAGCATCGACCTCGAAAGAGAGCGCGGGATAACCATCATGGCAAAAAACACGGCCGTGTTCTTTGAGGGCGTGAAGATAAATATAGTCGATACCCCTGGACATGCCGACTTTGGCGGCGAGGTCGAGAGGACGCTTAAAATGGTTGACGGCGTGCTGTTATTGGTAGATGCCTCGGAAGGCCCGCTGCCCCAGACGCGGTTTGTGCTGAAGAAGGCGCTTGAGCTGGACCTGCCCCAAATCGTTGTGATAAACAAAATCGACCGCCCCGACGCAAGAATTCAGGCCGTTGTGAACGAGGTCTATGATCTGTTTATAGATTTGGACGCCGTAGAGGAACAGCTGGACTTTCCCGTTATATACACAAATGCAAAGGCAGGCACTGCAGCCCTTAAACCGGAGGATAAGACCGGCGACCTTAAAGCACTTTTTGAGGCCATATTAGGGAGGATTCCCCCTCCGGAGGATAAAAGAGACGACATCCTTCAAATGCTTGTCGCAAACATTGACTACAGCGACTATGTCGGGCGCCTCGCGATAGGAAAGATATTCTCAGGAACTGTGCGTGTTGGAGATATGGTCACGGTCTTACTGGACAAAGATCAGTTATCAAAGACAAAAGTAACGTCGATGTTTACGTTTGAGGGACTTGGGCGGACAGAGTCAAAAGAGGCATTCTCCGGCGACATCATAGCCCTGTCAGGCATAGAGGGAATAAACATAGGCGACACGGTATCCAACTATGAAAACCCGCGGGCACTGCCGCGCATAAAGGTGGATGAACCGACGATTTCTATGGTATTTTCTGTAAACACGTCCCCGTTTGCAGGGAAGGAAGGGAAATTCGTAACGTCGAGGCAGCTGCGCGAACGGCTCGAGAAGGAACTCCTCTATAACGTATCTATCAGGGTTGACTTCTCACAGATGGACAGCTTTGAAGTAATGGGCAGAGGGGAGCTGCAGCTTGCGATACTAATTGAGATGATGCGCCGCGAAGGCTATGAACTTTCGGTGTCGATGCCTACGACGATTACAAAGGAAATTGACGGCGTGCTTCACGAACCGATGGAAATACTTGTTATAGACATCCCCGAAGATTATGTCGGCGTAATTACAAAGCAGATAGGGATGAGAAAGGGCCGGATGACGAAGATGCACAACAATGGATTTGGTCGTGTGAGGCTGGAATTCAGAATACCGTCGAGGGGTCTGATAGGTTTCCGGTCACAGTTTTTGACCGACACAAGGGGTACGGGGCTGCTAAACCACCTGTTTGACGGCTATGAGGCGTGGCAGGGTACTTTGACAAGACGACAGACCGGCGCTCTGATTGCAGACCGTGCGGGCAGGGCTACGGCATACGCCATATTTCACCTGCAGCCGCGCGGCACGATGTTCAGCCCTGAAAACACACAGGTCTATGAGGGCATGATAGTCGGAGAAAACTCGAGGGAAAACGACATCGACGTAAATATAGTCAAAGAGAAGAAGCTGACCAATATGAGGGCTTCCGGGGCAGACGACGCCCTGCTTCTTGTCCCCCCGCGCCCAATGAACCTTGATTTAGCCCTTGAGTTTATAAAAGAAGACGAACTCGTAGAGGTTACGCCTAACTCCATACGCCTGAGGAAAAAGATACTTCAGTCAAATAAACGCCCGAAACCAAGGCAGGCGAAGGAGTAACCCAAGGCAAACGCACTATGTATTTTATTGTCAACGTTGGTGGCAACAGGGGTGAAGGGGGATTATCCCCCTTCGTCTTTAATCTTTAGCGGTGTTCAGCAGGATTTCTGTTTTGACTTGAGCCATAAGGGAATCGGAATCCCTTTAGATTCCAGAGCCTCGATCATTACGTCCCTTGTCGAGGGCCTTACGCCGCCGCAAAACATCTTGCCGTAACCTTTGCTCATATTAACAGCCGCTAAAATGTAAACCAGCGCTATGGGCAGAAATAATGGCAAGAGCGGAAACGCGAATAATATGACCGCTAATATTATAATTGTTTTCTTCATGGAGATAGTATATTCCAATGCTATGAGTATTTTCAAGCCCCGGCGAAAAGAAACAGGCCATGCAGGGGGACACGGCCTGTCTTACGAGGGGGTTGTGAAGTATAGGAGAGTCTTTTCATGTTAGCATAAAATAATGTCGATGTCAAGAAATAATTTCAGTCACAGAAGAGATTTTCACATTTACCCTATAAGCGGGATAAATGTATGAGAAAACGGCGGAAACAGCGACATTGTCTCCGCCGTGACAAATAAAATTATCTCTCTACTAACATCGCAAAGCCCATACCACCGCCGATGCACATGGTGATTATGGCATTTTTATGACCCTTGCGTTTCATCTGCCTCATGCAGGTTACGAGCTGTCTGGCGCCCGTGCAGCCGATAGGGTGGCCAAGCGATATGCCGCTGCCAAGCTCATTAGGCTTATCGTTTGAAAGCCCTATTTCCCTCATGCAGGCGATGGCCTGCGAGGCAAAGGCCTCGTTGAGTTCCCAGCAGTCAATGTCTTTGGCTGTCATTTTGTTGTCCTTCAGGAGTTTTCTAACGGCAGGAATTGGACCTAATCCCATATAGGCAGGGTCAACGCCGCCGGTGGCAACGCCCTTTATTTTTACGAATGGCTCAAGGCCGTATTCCTTTGCCTTTTCCGCGGTCATCAGAAGAACCGAGGCGGCGCCGTCGTTTATTCCCGAGGCGTTTCCGGCGGTCACCGAGCCGTCTTTTTTGAAGGCCGGCCTCATTTTCGCCAGTTTCTCCATAGAGGTATCCATAGGTCTTTCGTCTGTATCGATAATGGTGTCTTCCTTGCGGCCTTTGATTACTACGGGGATTATCTCTTCTGCAAATGTACCGTCTTTTATGGCCGCACGTGCCCTTTGATGGCTGAGAAGGCTCAGTTCGTCTTGTTCCTGCCTGCTTATGCCGTATAAATCCACGATGTTCTCCGCGGTTATCCCCATGTGATAGCCATAAAATATCTCATACAGACCGTCAAATACCATGAGATCATGTATCTCGCCAATACCGGTCATGGCCATGCGATAGCCCCATCTGGCTTGCAGCAGGGCAAAGGGAATATTGCTCATACTCTCCATTCCACCTGCGATAACTACATCCGCCTGACCGCTCATTATCGAGGCAGCGCCAAGTGCGACGGATTTCAGCCCCGAAGAGCATACCTTGTTTATCGTATAGGCAGGGGTTTCTTTTGGAATTCCAGCCCTGATCATTGCCTGCCTGCCTGGGTTCTGGCCTTGTCCGGCCTGGACTACATTGCCCATAATCACTTCATCTACGGCGATAGGTCTAAGGGAATCGCCGTAGTCGTGATATTTTTTTTCAAGCTCCGTCATACCCTTGCCTTTCAGCTTATCGGGGGCGAGGTCCTTTGCAGAATCACTCTCAACAGGCCTGAGGCCCACCTTTCTCAAGGTCTCTTTCATCACAAGTGCACCAAGGTCGATTGCCGGGACGTCTTTCAACGTACCGCCGAATGCCCCTACAGGGGTCCTAACTCCGCTTACCACAACAACTTCTCTCATAATACCTTTCCTCCTTATTTAATGGCGGCATGTGTTCATGCCGCAAATCCAGGCCCGCGGCTAATGGCGAGGAAACTCCCCCAATATGCGAGCAGCCGTACTCTTAAAGTCATAATATCATCTATTATTGAGCTGTCTAATGTCAAGTGCGCCCCCCTATAAACAAAGTGGAAATATATTGACAATGCGTTGCCACCTGATTTAGTATTAATATATGAGCGAGAAGAATTTACGAATACTTATACTGCACTTCGACCAGAAGAGCATCGATGCCACGAAGGGTACTTTGCAGTATCTGGGGTACGGGAGCATCATGGGGGTTTCTCTGCCGACTCGCGTGTTTAATATACTTAAAACCGATAAGTTCGATCTCCTTTTTGCCGATTACAAGACTATTAACATGTATGCCGAGGGATTTCTCGAAACCTTGAGGGAAAACCACGGTCAGGCTCCCATCAAGGTAATACTCCTGATAGACTGCGAGATTGCCGTCCAAGACCTCAAAAAGATGTACAGAGAGGGCGTTACCGCGATAATAAAATATCCATTCCAGCTCCACGAGATGGAAAAGGCCATAGAAGACTCCATCAGGAGCGTTCCTCTGGCCGTTAGTAAGACAATCAGAAAAATAAGAGAACTGGACTTCTTTTCTTTTTTAACGGACGAAGAGCTGATAACGCTCCTGAAAATCAGCAAGTGCCGCAACTACAAGGAAAACGAAATCATCTTCGAGGACGGCCAGCCGGGCGACAGATTCTATGTCATCGTGGATGGCATTATTGTCATATCGCAGTTGGTTAACAAGAAACGTGAACAGGTGCTGGCGCGGCTGAAACGCGGCAGCTGCTTCGGCGAGATGTCCATACTTGACGGCTCACCGCGAACGGCAAGGGCCAAGGCCTACGACGATACCGTATTGCTGGAGTTCGACAAGAGAATAATGGAAGGATACGACGACATTGTTACCCTTAAACTCTTCAAAAAACTGACGCATATCTTCAGCAGACGCCTGCGCGGCGCCAACGCAAAAATTAAGCAAATGATGGCCGAACAGGCAAAATCAACAGCCCAATACAAGAATACGCCTGTAACATAATCCCAAATTAAAGGAGGTAATGGAAGCATGAAAAAAGCGCTTTTAGTTTCGGTTGTAGTGTTGATGCTGTCACTATGTTACACACAGTCTTACGCCGCGGTAACACTCTCATCAACGTCGGGTGCAATGTTCTCTACCTTTAGCGGCCAATATTATTTAACGAATGACAATATGATGATCAACGGCACCCGATACTGGCTGCAATGGAAGTATAATCAAAACACCTATAGCTGGGATTTAGTTGCCGGCGGGCAGTCTCCATCAACCGCTACTGGTTCTCTGTATGGAACATACTTTTACGATGCTACAGCCCAGATATTAGTCCTCAAGCTCACCTATGGTACGCCGTCAGTTATGGGCCTCCAATGCGGACCGAGCTTAGGTAAGATGGTCTATTACGTTACCAATGTAAGCGCAACGAGCGCTTCAATCAGGGAAATAGGCTCGGCCAGTAACGGCACGAGTACAATTACGAGAACGAGCGGCACGGCAGGTGATGTAACCGGCACATGGACAGCTACCAGTAACAACGGCTCTGTAATGATGCAATTAAACTCCGACGGCTCTGCCGTAGCCTACAGCAATTTCACATCCTGCCCTCAATAGATTAAACGTACCTAACACTGACACATCATAAGGATTAACGACGAAGGGGGATAATCCCCCTTCACCCCTGTTCTCGCACATGCGCTACTATTGATTTTGGGCCGCCGCCCGCTGGCGGCTTCGGCACTCCGGCCAGCATTTCTACATACAACTCCATGAAGCATAATATTTATATTGATATAACACATAGCGCTTGACAAATAATTCTATATGTGTTATATTATATTGTCGGTTGTGTTGTTTGCCGGCTGCGGGCTGCTGCCCGATTCATTATGATACATCAGGGAGGTATTTATGGATGACTTAGCAAACGAGAACAATCCGTTGAGGCTCGACATCGAGGGCGGCGAGGTGTATCTGCCGTTTGCCCAACACAAGCTCAGAGAAATGAAGTCTCTCATGGCCATGAGAGGTATCACCGTTGACAATCGCAGGATAGACGCCGACGATGCCGCGATATTTGTCCAATCAATCCCCGGCATGGATTATATTCGAATCACCGGAACACCCCCGATAGGCCGCATCATGCTCATATTCATAAGAGACACGTCTAAGGAGCAAAAAGGCGATAAATATAGGTTAGTCTATAACACATCGGGGGATAACAACGGGAAGGACTACAGGGCATTGCGATACAGGCTCGATGGCAGCGGCAACGCGGTTGACTTAAATCCCGATGGAATGATGGGAGACGAACTGACCATCTCAGACACCGGCCTTACGCTGAATGTTCAATCCGGCGATGGGGTCTATGCGGCCGAGCTGCCTTCCATCTTTGTCTATAACGAAATGATAGACTACGCGGAGTTTGAGCCGACATCATGGAGTTCCATTTTATTGGTACTAAACCAGCTGAGAATTGTTGGCAGCCGCTATGTCGGCAGCTGGGCTAAAACGCAATCGGACAACCAGTATACACAATCCGACAACCAGTATAAATATACTGAAGACACGACACAGTTCACGCCTATGCCGGGAAGCAGACATCCCTTTACAAGCGGCAGTGACGGCTATATAACCGCCTGCATGTTTAAGAATCAACAAACATCGCTTGGCACCGGCGTTATGTACAGGGAATTAAGCGTCGTCCCTGAGGATAAGTTGTATTCGCTATGGAAAAACGAGATAGCATATAAGGCAGCGCCGGAGGATAGCGGCTATATTACCGGCATGCTAATCGGCAACGATTATATAACTGGTACGCCCTGGCAGACAGGGTATAACTGGATGACCTATCAGGTAATAGACGTCTTCGACAAAGACAACGCGCTCGTCAAAATAGTAAGCAATGTTATACCCATGGGTGAAACTATCCAACGGCCATTTACCCTGACCTTAGTCGTTTCCAACAGGTGGTACCTCGACAGAACGCCCCCTGTCTTTTACACTACTACGGACACATGGGTATATAATGGTAAGACGGCTATCAATGAAACCGCCTGCAAAAGGATAGAAAAGCTGGTAGTTGGGGGTCTGGAAATCGAAACTACCGACTATGAGGAATCGGTATCTGACAGCAGCGGGTTTTACTGGGTACCGGGCGCAATTCCGGCGATGACCCTGCAAAGTCAGTCAGGAGATGCGCACGGCGGTTATGGCGACGGCGCAATTGCCGCAACCGGCAGCATATCCGGCCCCGGCAAGTTCAATGCCTCGCTGAAGGTCGAAACCTTCTTCAACACCGCAACCGGGCGCGAAAACGTTCGCTGGCTGCCAATTTCCATTGGAGAACAGCACGACGTGAAGAAAACAGGTTACAGAGATATTCATGTAACGGCCTTCGATAACAGCAACGGCGCAGATTACTTTATTATCATATACAAGAAGAGCTACGTTTATTACACGGCCTCGAGCGATACTCCAAACGCAAACGACGGGACAATTCCTGCACCGGTAACGGAAGAAAAAACTGAGCCTACAGTTATAACGTACTCTATTGCTTATAAAATAAAGGGTGGCTTCGTTATTAAGACAAACTTAACGGGGGACATCCGCGCTACCTCGTGTCAGATAAACAACGGCTATATGGCCTATACATATTGTACCTTTGAAGGCGGAGCGTTCTCAAAGAGAACGATAGGGACGATTGACATGGCAACTGGTACTAAAACCGAATGGGAAACCGACGACATCGATGACCGCCTGAGTGGTTTTAAACACTTCCACTATGCGGCGATAGGGGTGTTGTGAAGATGCGGGAGCGGGGCTGCCGGGGCTATCTCTTCTGTTTTCTTCTTTCTATTTCACCGGCGGCTTTGTTAGGGCCGAATTTGTTCGCGACCTTATCTATAATAGAAAAAGACGCCTTCAGAAACGTGTCGTACATGCTTATGCCTACTAAAAACAGCGCACACATGAACACGAAGGCCAGGATGAAAAACCAGTGGTTGAAAACTAAAAATATCTCAGGAAACGTAACCCTTCCCAAGTCTATAAACGACACTATCCTGTCCAGCTTCGAACCATCGTATGTCTCCGCATACAGCATTGACCCGCCGACTATTCCCGCCATTGTGACAAAGGCATCGAGTGCGCCCTCGCCCAGGGCACCCGCCGCAATCGCCGGACAATATCCAGCTATTGCAAGCCCCGCGCCAAACAACACACCGCCAAACAGTTGGGCAAATATCACAGTCTTTGGCAGGTAAAGCTCTATAGCCCCAATGTCTTTAAAAAAATATATAAGCACCATTCCAAACATCAGAAGCGGCGTCCCCACTCTCCAAAACGTGAAGTCCTGCAGTCTGAACATCCCGGATATGACGTCGAACTTGCAAAGCCTCCCCTTTTGCAGGATAACGCCAAGGATAAATCCTACAATCAGGCCGCCATAAAGGCTTGCCGGCCCCCTTATCGCCTCTATTGTGCCGGCGTCAAACGTATCTTTTAATCTCATTAATATCGCGTCCACGCCCTATCCCCTGTGCAATGTTATCGTTCTGACATGATAAAACAACACCGTCATCAGCATCCCGCCCATCCACAGCGACATCATGAATATAAACCCCGCCGGCGCTAACTGTACCACTCCAGATATGAGCATCCCCAATGTGCACCCCATAGCGAGCCTCGATCCAAAACCCACCATCATTCCGCCTACAAAGGCCCAAAACAATCTCTTCGTCACAGACGGCCCCTTAGAGGTCTTCCACATCTGCGGTACCACGCTCAGCTTGAACTCCCCCGAGTACACAGACGAAAACATGCTCCCACTCACTATCCCAACAATCACAGCCATCGTCCACTCTATTACCGGCTCATAGGCGTTCCAATATTGCACAGTCTTTGCGTGCTCAGGAAAAAACACATACTCTATAATCGAACCAACAACCGCATATCCCCTCGATGATCCCAGAGGACGTTTAGACAGCAAAAACGACAGCAGCTCTACCAGAGCGAACAATACTCCCACAGAAAACAGCCGCCAATGTTTCCTCTTAAAAGTTACCATCATGCCCATCACCGCCTTTCGCCGCTTTCAGCGGCCATTATATAAATCCTCTACTCAGCTACCAGTTACATTATATACAAAATCGCCTGTAAAATAATATATACGATATATACGCAAATAATATATATGATATATTCAGGTGTTATTGCGCCACCTGCCAACCCGCCCAGCGTGGGGGAAGCCGGTAGCAGGATATGAGCCAGACATGCCTGGTAAGTAATCTGGCCTCGCATGTTCCTTCCACAATAATTACTTGTCAAATAATAATTCTACAACCTTACTCATATGTGCCTTTCCAGTTGTTTTACTCTTCATTATACTTAAGGCACCCTCTTCTAACAAAAGTCTATTTCCAACGGCTGATTCCGGCATACCATAATATACTGGAGCAAACAAGGGACGTCCCATTTTGAGACATGCTTTCCCAGCATTAAAACTACCGCCTTGTTCTTGCGCCTCAATTAAAATAGTAAGGTTTGATAAGCCGCATAATGTCGAATTTCTTTTCATAGCATTCCTTACACTCCAGGGAAGTCCAGGAATGAACTCACTTATAATCAAGGTTCTTTGTTGGTCATACACATTTTGAATATCTCTTTTTAACTTAAAATTCAATATTCCCTCTGCCAGAATTATAGTAGTGGTGCCGCCTGCTTCAAGAGCTGCAATGTGCACTGCCATGTCCACGCCATGGGCGTAGCCTGAAATAATGTTTACGCCTTCACGTGCCAATTGGCCCGCGCAATCCCTTGCTGTCTCTAAGCCTTTTATGCTTGGTCTTCTAGAACCGCAAAAACCTGCGGAAGGTTTGTTTAATATATCCAAGTTCCCTTTATAAAAGAGAACTAATGGTGCTTTTTCTCCTAAAGCGTCTAATAACCTTTCAGGGTATTCTTTTTCGTCGAAACTAACTGAATTTACTTGTTTATCTAACAGGCTCTTCCATTGCTGATCAAGCTCAGTTTCGTTGATTCTTAATGCCTCTGAATATTTCATAATAAATTGCGGTAGAAGACTATTCGCTTCCACACTTCTAAATAATTCATCTAAGGGAATATCATTGTCCCTGCAAGCCTTCATAATCTGCCTGGATTTGGAATTTCCTATTCCATTGGCAGTTAACAAACGAAGCAGATGATATGAGTGGTTTGTTATCTGATTAGTAAGCATTTACTGATTCCCTTGTATATTGTCGTCATTTTTACAAGTCTTTTCACATGAAAGACTATATACTTTTGCTGCTCCTTGCTCCAATAATAACATCGCCACATAATTTGTCGTTATGCCGGACTGATAGAGGTCGTCAAGCAGCAATATTTTTTGTCCATCCACGTCTGCTGAAACAGAAATGGAGCCTCTGATACTATTAAGTTTTTTATTTAAAGGTAAATTTTTCGTTTCGCCAGTGCGATATTTCTTTTTAACTAAGTTAGATAAGTCTTCCATCTTTAGTACTTTTGATACTTTACTCGCTAAGTATTCAGTCAATATAAAGTCCTTATTAGGGTCAGACGGCGGCATTCCGACTATCGAAACGAGTTCATTGTAAAACCTTACTCTTTTGATAAATTCAACTACCTTATTTACAAGTTCGTCTGCTGCTTTATAATGTGAATCGTTCACTGGCTGACCACCATAAGGTTTCGCCTTTCTCCTGATTTCGCCTATTTCTGTCGGGTCATTAGTAGGATTGCCAGTATAACGGTCAAAGTCAATAGCAAAAGATATTGGTAAACAGTCCCTAATAGCAACGCAGCCTACGATTTTTTTGAAATAAGCTTCTATAGCATTAAGTTCACCTTCAGTCACTTCATTTAAATATGTATAATAAGTATGATTAGTTCCGTCTCTCCACCCTGTTTGTTTTATATTGGGAAATGCTTCATCAAACGCCATCTTAAGAGGGGGGAATGGTACAGTTAAACAATGGTCTTGCCCTTCTCTCATTGGGCTTCTTATATATTCCCATTCATTAGTTATCTGCCTTCTCCCCGGAGGCTCAAGCATTTCTTCTATATCGTCCTCTGAGAATCCCTTATGACCAAAGTTAATGAACATCCTGATATACTTTCAACCTCCCACTTGAAACCTTTGACTTGAGTAATACTACCACGATTCAATCCTAAAACTCAACTCAAGCCAGGGTATCCGCCCAGATATGGTCAGCACAATGGCCTCCACCATTTTTTTTACACCTAATAAAAAATAATACTTGACAACGTTAGTCCTGTTTATTTAACATTTAAATAACGTGACCATCGTTGCAGTGCAGCGGTAACGGCAGCGATAACAAATATCCATTCAGGGGGTGACATTAGAGGCAATGCAGATGGGTGAGCTATGGTAATTAACAGGGATACGGACTACGCGGTCAGGTGTATGCTGTTTATGTCGGGGAACCCCGAAAAGACCTTTGTCATTGGCGAAATAGCCCGGGAGAAGCTCATACCGGAGAGTTTTCTGGCAAAGATACTGCAAAAACTGGCAAAGGCCGGCATTATTAGGTCAATCAGAGGGGCAAAAGGCGGGTTTGTCCTGATAAAACACCCGCGGGATATCACTCTGCTTGACATAATTGAAGCTATAACCGGAAAGGTCGTTATTAACCGTTGCTCGACAGAGGAGGGCAGATGTGTCCTGATAAACAATTGTCCTACATTCCCCATCTGGCATGAGATAAAACAGATGGTGGAAGAACGGTTAAAACACTACGACTTCCAAACGCTGGCAAAAAAATATAATAACAGTGTCACGGGCAAGCCGTCGTCCGGAGTATAAAACAAAACCTAACAACAGGAGGAGCTAAGAAATGGAAAATGTCATGCACGGTGGAAAAAGCGAAGTACACCACCACGAAGTAGAACTCAGCGTATGGCCGCTGATAACGGCGGTAGGGGCATTTCTGCTGCCCATATCTTTTATGACATCCTTTTCATGGGGGCTGTCCTCGGTAGGGATTATCCTTGCCGGTGTGGCAGTAGTGATATTGATTGTGGGTCTTTTTGGGTGGCTTAACGAGGTACACGCTAAAAAGGAGGATGCAGGGTTAAGCAAAATAGCGATACTGGTGTTCATCGCGTCTGAAGTTGCGCTGTTTGGCGGGCTTTTCGCAGGGTATTTATATGCCATGCTGTTTACCGGCACATGGCCGCCGGCTAACACCCCCGAAGGTGTGCCGCCTGTTATGCTTGCAATACCGATGACGATTTTCCTTCTTTCGTCAAGTTTTACCATCCATACCGCCGAGGATAAGTTAGCTCACGGCGACATGGGGGGATTTAAAGGCTGGCTTACGTTCACCACGATTTTAGGCGCCCTCTTCATAGCGTTTATGGTCTATGAGTGGCATCACCTGATCGCCGTCGAAAATTTTACCGTCCGTACGAACGAATACGGGACATTTTTCTACACCATCACAGGTTTTCACGGTTCGCACGTAATCGTCGGCCTTGTGATGCAGATATTTTGTATGATTCTCGCGGCTGGGGCTAAAATCGGCAAGAACCGCCAGACACTGATGAAGGTGACCGGGCTTTATTGGCACTTCGTAGATTTAGTCTGGCTCCTGGTCGTGTCGTTGATATACGTGGTTCCATTTCTTAAGGCAGGGCAATGAAGGCCGCAGGGTTGCTGATACTCATATGCCTGACGATGTGCGCTCAGGCGTGGGGTTTTGGGCCGTCGGCCAGCTCTACTGAGTTCGACCCGTCCGTGCTGAAGATAAAAGAGGACGATTATCTTGGTAAGACGGTGCCGAATATCAGCATGTCAGACGATATGGGCAACGCCGTAACCCTGAGTAAATACGCGGGGAAGCCGTTCATCCTGTCCATGATATACTACAGATGCGCCCAGTCGTGCCCTGTGCTGAACGAGGGACTTGCAGCCGCTCTGAAGGACGTTAACCTGAGGCTTGGCGAGGATTATAACGTTATAACGCTGAGTTTCGACGGAAGGGAAACACCCGCCGACGCGCAGAAATTCCGTAAGGACCTGCAGATTAAAATGAAGTCGGCCATGCCAGCGTCTTTTGACAAATGGGTGTTTGCCACAACTACTGACGCGGAGGCAAAAAGATTTGCGGACGCCCTCGGTTACAGGTATTTTTATTCTCAACTGGACAAGGTCTTCGTGCATCCGAACGTGTATATATTTCTGTCGCCAGAGGGTAAGGTTATGAGATACCTGTTTGGCCTATACCCGCTTTCAATGGACGTCAGGCTTGCGCTAATTGAGGCGGCAAACGGCAAAGTCGGCAAGTTCCCTGTGGCACAAAAAATCGCGCTCGCGTGTTATTCGTATGACGCCAAAATTGGCGGTTACAAAATAAACATGATCTTTATCCTTGAAACGATAGGGTTCATGTTCGCCATTTTGACGGCTGTAATCGTTTTTTTATACTCAAGGAAGTTGAAAAGGAAAAGACGGGTTGAGAGCTTCTCAGCCTTATAAATTCAGGAGGTAGAAAATGCTAAAGCAAGTGGTAAGATTATTAATGGCTGCATTGTTCGTATCAATACCTTACGCGGCAGCGGCAGCCGAAAGACTGCCTGACCCGGTCAAGGCGTGGAACAATCACTTTAAGACATGGGCGGTGGTATCTATAGTAGTTTATCTGGTTGTAACCGTTCCGCTTATATACTTCGTCTTTAAATACAAGAGAAGGAAAAAGGACGAAAACGGAGCGTATATAGAAGGAAACACCGCACTTGAAATCCTGTGGACTATAGTTCCGATGATCATAATCATCATGCTTGGGGTTCAGTCGTGGGCGGTCTTTAACGATTTAAGAGACGTGCCAAAAGACCATATCGAGGTCAAGGCGGTCGGTTTTATGTACGGCTTCGAGATGTACTCCCCTGAGGGAATTATGACTTTAAACGAACTTCGTGTGCCCGTGGGCAACATAAAAGTGAATCTTTCAAGTAAGGACGTTATACACGACTTTGCCTTACCGGCTTTCAGAACCCGCGAGGACATGGTTCCCGGCGAGAATACATATCTCTGGTTTTCGGCAAAGGAACCGGGGGAGTATCCGGTTTATTGCGCCGAGTTTTGCGGCTCGGGACATTCGTCGATGCTTGCAAAGGTAATAGTTATGAAGAAAGAGGACTACGAGGCATGGGTTAAGTCGAAACAGGCCGCAAGCTCCACCACTGCTGCCCTCACGCCTGATGTAAAAGGTAAGGAACTGGTCGAGAAACTTGGCTGCCTCGGCTGCCACGGCATCGCCGGTGAGACAAAGGCAGGCCCAGCCCTAAACGGCTTAATCGGGAAGTCAGAAGAACTGGAAGACGGCAAGAAAGTCGTCATAGACGAGGCTTTCGTCATGGAGAAAATTGCTGACCCAAAGGCAAAACCAGTGAAGGGATTCAGTCACATCATGCCCCCGAATGCGCTTGCTAAAGAAGATTATGAAGCCATCGCGGCTTACTTAAAGACTATAAAATAGAGGAGGTTTAAAAACATGAGCACACAACCGGCTGGATTTAAGTCGTGGCTTTTTACAACAGACCACAAGAAGATTGGGGTTATGTATCTGGTTACGTCTCTGGTGTTTTTCGTAGTGGGACTGCTCCTTGCATTAATAATGAGGACGGAGCAGCTTGATCTTACCAAAAAAGTGATAATAGACGCCGATCTCTTTAACACGGCATTTACTATCCACGGCGCGGCAATGGTGCTGTTCTGGATGATACCGGTGCTGCTGGGGTTTCTTGCCAATTATATGATACCCCTTATGATCGGTGCGCATGATGTCGCCTTTCCACGCCTGAACGCCCTCAGCTTCTGGTTATATGTAGGGGCGGGGTTGATAGCGGTTTGTGCCCTTATCCTGCCGGGAAGGCTTGACACCGGCTGGACGGGTTATCCGCCGTATTCAATCGTAGGGCCGGCCAACACCGCTTTTTATGTATTTGCGGTTCACCTTCTCGGTGCGTCAAGTATCGCGGGTGCGGTTAATTTCATCACGACAATCATCACACTCAGGGCGCCGGGGATGACATGGGGAAGGCTGAATCTCACCGTTTGGGGGCTTTTCGGGGCGTTTATTATCCAGATAGTAGGTGTGCCCGTCCTGGCCGCCGCGGTTACTCTCCTGCTCTTTGACAAGTACCTTGGGACGAGTTTTTATGACGGCACTAAGGGTGGCAGTCCTATCCTCTATGAGCATCTGTTCTGGTTTTACGCCCATCCGGCCGTTTACGTGGTAGCGCTTCCGGTGTTTGGCGTAGTGTCGGATATAATCTCAACCTTCTCGAGAAAGAAGGTATACGGCTACACCAGTATGGCTATAGCTATTATGATAATCACAGTCGTGGGGTTTGAGACATGGGTGCATCACCTGTATGTCGCAGGGACTCTGAACTGGACAAGGGTAGTGTTTATGTGGGGTACGATAGCAATCGGAGTTCCAACAGGCATCAAGACATTTAACTGGCTGGCAACGCTCCACAAGGGTTCAATCGAATTAACCACGCCAATGCTGCACGCCCTCGGGTTTATATCCCTGTTTACGATTGGCGGCGTTACGGGCATAGCAAACGGGCTGCTTGGCTTCGACATTCAGGTTCACGACACGCACTGGGTTGTGGCTCATTTCCACTATGTGCTGGCGATAAGCATGTCCATGCTGTGTATGGGCGCTATTTACTACTGGTTCCCCAAGTTTACGGGCAAGATGTATAACGAAAGCCTCGGCAAGACTGCCTTTTGGATAACCCTTATTGGTGCTATGATAGCCTTCCTGCCGCAGTTTCACCTCGGCTATGACGGCATTCCAAGAAGGTACTGGAAACTCCCGGCGAAGTATGGTCCTGAGATGAAAGTTGCCGTCATCTTTTCCTATATCACTATCGTAGGATTTCTCATGACCTTGTACAACTTCGTCCACTCGGCAATTAAGGGAAAGAAGGCGCCGGCCAATCCGTGGAACTCACTCTCGCTCGAGTGGCAGATTCCATCGCCGCCGCCGTTCTATAATTTCGAGAATATTCCCACAATTACCGACGGACCTTATGAATACGGCAAACCGGCGGATAATACCGTAAAGGCACATTAGTTAGTACACTCCTTCAACTGAAGGGATTCCTTTTGGCTAACCCCCGGAGGGATCCCTTCTTATACCAATTGGTATAAGACAGACATCCCGCACAAAATTGATTGCTTTTTTTATCCCCGATATGGCATCATTAATTAGTTCACGAGCTTACCGTCGGGCTGCCGGTATTCGGGCTGCCGAGATAAAGTATTAACAGTCTTACAGGAGGACATTTAATGATGGACAAGAAAATGACGGAAACATTTGATCGGCTGCTAAAGCTGTCCAGCGATTTCGTAGAGCGCCAAAAGGGCATGTGGGATCATGCGACATGGCTTGGCTTCCTTGAGGAGGTGCAGAAAAAAGGCATCGAATTGACAAGCGATATGGAGCGTTATATCGGTTTAGTGCTTGAGACGCTGAAAAAGGTTTACAATGCCTCTACAAGCATGGACGGCATCAGGAACGTCATGATAGAAATGTCATCTCAAACGGCAGATTTTGTAAAGAAGACCAGAGGGGTTTGGAATCAATCCGATGGAGAGGTCTTCCTGAAAGAACTTCGCCAAAAGGGGATTAACCTCAACGAAGATATGATGTCTTACTTTGGAGGAGTTCTCGAAGCTGTAAAAGGGATATACGCCTCTATCAGCAAGAGCTCCGGCAAAGATAAAAAATAATACTGAACAGGCCATTAGCTGGAGTGCCGAAGCCGCCAACGAGCGGCAGCCGGAATTCAGCAGATAAAACATGTGCGAGAAACAGGGGTGAAGGGGGATTATCCCCCTTCGTCTCTGAGTTACTTCCACTTCTGCCGAAATATAGTAAACCCTGTTAAACAGGCTATTGCCGTAGAGAGTATCGTAGTTTTAATTCCGATGATCTCGCCCAGTGTGCCCAAAAGAGCGGCCCCGAAAGGCGCCATTCCTAAAAACATCACCGCATATACGCTCATTACGCGCCCTCTGAATTTATCCGGCACCTCCAGTTGGATATAACTGTTGGCAGTTGCCAGAAAACCAACGACGTTAAATCCTATTACCGCGAGAAACAGGAGGGCTAAATAAAAATTGTCTATAATCGTAAACGCTAAAAGCGATAAAGGAAATAAAAAACCCGTCACAGACATAAACGGCAGCTTATTTTTCATGTCTCTTCTGAATGCTATTATAATCCCGGCAAGCACAGAACCGGCTCCAATGCTTGACATCATATATCCCAGCCCTGCCGGACCGGCGCCATAAATCTTGTCCGCAAACACCGGCAGAAGCTGCGCAAAGGGAATCCCAAAGAGACTGAATATGCTGATTGTAAGTATTATAAATAGGATACGCCTTTCACCTAAGATAAACTCTATGCCCCCTTTTATCCCGGCGAAGATGCCATCGTGAGGCCCATCCTTTGGTTTGCCCCTGTTGGAAATACGAAAAAGCAGATAAATCACAGGCAGGAAACTAACGGCGTTCAGGTAAAAACACGCGGTCATGCCATACAGGCTGATAATCGCACCCGCTATCGAAGGGCCAAAGACCCTTGCCCCGTGAAAGGCCGTTGAGTTAAGGGCCACCGCGTTAAGCAGGTTTTCCCTGCCGGATATTTCTATCATATACGATTGCCTCACCGGAATATCGAGGGAGTTTACCGTCCCCAGGAGAGCCGCGACAATGAGTATCGTCCATACGTTAATATCATGAACGTTTGTCATAAAGGCAAGCATAAGCGCCGGTATGATGGACAGGGCCTGTGTGGTTATCAGGATGTTACGTTTATTAAACCGGTCGGCAAAGACACCTCCAAACAGGGAAAAAAATAATACCGGAAGCGAAAGCGCCATCCCCAGAAGCCCTAAATAAAAAGACGACCTCGTAATCGAATACACAAGCCACCCTAATGCCGTCTGCTGCATCCACGTCCCAACCAGGGAAATCGACTGGCCAATAAAAAAAAGCCTGTAGTTCCTTTCGTAAAGAGCGGGGAAACGCCGTCCCTGTTCCTCTGCTGCTCTTTTTTCCATTTTGGTGTGGGCTGATGGTCCCAGGGCTAGGCCTGAGGCTCTTTTGCGGAGGCGGAGGCCTTCTCATAATACTGCATCTGGCGGTTGAGCGATTCGCTGCCCTTGTTGACAACGGTTACGCATTTGTCAATTTTCTTGTTCACCTTCTCGAATTCCATAAGCACCTGCTGGAGTACCTCCGAATCTACGGCCTGTTCCTCGATTGTAAGCATTATATTGTCGTTGAATGTCTTTATTCTGGAGAACTCTTCATTCATCTCCTGAAACATCTCTCTGTAGCCGAGCAGTTCGATTATTTGCCGTTTCTGGAGGGCTGAGACTGCCTGGGCCTGCTTAGCGGCATCTTCTTTTTTGTTCACAGCCGGGGAGGGGGACATAGTCTCTCTCGTCACTTCCATTAGCTCAGTAAAGTGTTTGCCGAGTATTTTATCGAAATCGTTGTAGAAATAATTCCAGAACTCGGCCTCGTCTCCCTTTATCCCTTTTAGTACCTCTATGGAGGTTTTCACCGATTGAAGTTTTGTGCTTATGATCTCTTTTTTAATAATGATCTCTTCCGAAACCATGGCGTCATGGCCTATGGCGTCGTTTTCAGTTTCAAGTCTCGACGCTTCATCCTCCAGCGCAGCAATTAAGGTATCAGGACTGTAATCAACCGCCGTGGCC
The DNA here is from genome assembly GCA_015233015.1 of Nitrospirota bacterium. GTDB lineage: Bacteria > Nitrospirota > Thermodesulfovibrionia > Thermodesulfovibrionales > Magnetobacteriaceae > Magnetominusculus. Next base: position 30,959 of record JADFYO010000012.1, read on the forward strand.
GCGGCCTTTTTCCTGCCTTTCAGGAAAAGATATACACTCAGCCCTATAAGGACCGCCATAGCCTCCAGCATAAATAGCAATAAGAGTGTATTAATCCTGGTCATGTGTCTCTTTAGACTTTCTAAAGTATTTTGTAAACAACTTCATATCCGGCAATTTCACCTTAGGCAGCCTGATCTCAGATAATTTTATCTTAGGCAGCCTGATCTCAGACAATTTCACCTTTGGCAAATTATCCCTCTTAATATACAACAAAATGGATAAAAATAAAACTATGTTAATGGCAACAAACCATATAAGTGCCCTGTTTAAGGCTGATGCGGACTGAGTTACATATTTATTATTAAGCCATGGCGTGACCTTAGACGGTTTTTCTATGTCAATTGATTTTTCTATGTTGACCGGCTGTCCTTTTTGGAAAGCACCCTCCTCTATGACCGGCAGAAGGAAGGATTTACTTCTTTCAATGGTCTTGCTTTTAACGGAAATTGTTAATCTGTAAGTACCCGTGGCCTTTGGCGTGAAATAGCCGTAGAATACGCCCCCCGCCTGGGCGCTGACCTTTTTATCTTTCCCCTTTTTATCGATGCCCTCTGCCTTGAGGTCAACTTTCGTTTCCAGAGCGCCATCCGGCCCGGTTATGCTGCCCGTAAGGGCAATCGTATCGGCAAGTTCTCCTATATCGATGATAATATCATCCATAGCCAGCCACGCGTCTATCTTCATTTTCTGAGATACCTGTCGATAGGAACTCCTCATATTCGTGCGGACTTTCAGGTGCGTTGACACATATATGTGGTTGTTGGTGTCGTCGATGTTCATAAATATCCATTTACCGGGCATGGGGGCAGAAATAGTTACAATGTCAAAGTTAAAGAACTGCGTCCAGCTTATGCCGGCAGAGGTCTTCTCCACATTGAAATTATATCCTTCGGGGTCCTGCAGGTATAAAACTAAACCTGGAGTTTTTTTGGTAAGAACCAATGTGAGCTGTTCTATCGATTCATCCACTACAAACCGGCCTGATTCCTCGGGAAGTATATCGGGGGATTTTATAGTCTCGTAAATCAGGGCAGCCGTGGCATTCAAAGAGGCCGCCTGAGGGCAGTGAATGGACAACCCGCCGGTATTTCCTGCGAGTTCCTCCATGAAATTATTATCCGGCCCGGCACCAAGGGACACCGTAAAGAGTCTTACCCCCTTATCTTTAAACTTTGGGACAAGTTCGTCCAGTATTGCCGAGCGTATCCTTTTATCTTCCTGAGAGGAGCCCCCGTAAGTTTGCGAGGCGCTGAAAAAAACTACGTTACGGTTTTCCGGCGCTGAAACGCTGACCTGTGAAATTTCACTGAGGGCATATGACAGGGCGTCATACGGATTTGGAGACACACCGGACACACTGATATTGTCGGAAGAGGACTTGCCAACTTCCTCTATGGCCTTATATATGGCAGCCCTTTGATCGGCAGGGGTTATTTTCGCCGCCACGGCGGCAGCCTTTTCGTTAAACGTAATCAATCCGAGCGCATCGTCCCGCATGAATAAGGCGGCGGCTAATTTGAGCGCATGTACGGTCAGGCCCTGAGGGTCTGTCCTTGCTAAGGCCGCCGACGTCTCAACGACAAATACGACACCTCCGGCAGCGCCCGGAGGCGGCTCACCAAAGGCGTTATGCCAGGGGTAGAGCCATAGGACAACCGCAAGTAACAGCGCTGTCAGCCCCGGCGCCTTATAATTTTCTTTCGGCAGTATCAATTTTAATCTCTTCGCGTCTATTATACCTTTTTTTGCCAAATAATATACCAAAACTAGTCCACTAATTGTGATATAATATCGTAAAAGGGAGATTTGCCAGCGTAATAAATGTCTGAATTAGAGTTTTTTATAGAAAGCAACAGGCTTTTTTCTCAAATAGGCCGCGCAGAGGTCGAGGCGTTGTGTGCCAGACGCCATCCGTTTAAACATCGAAAGGACGAGATTATCTATATGCACGGAGACCCCTCCGATACCATGTTTTTCCTTGGACGCGGCCTTGTCAGGTTGTCTAAACTAAGTCATGACGGCAGGAAATTTACTCTGGATGTCGTCGAACCCGGGGGATTTTTTGGCGAGCTTTGTCTGGCCGGCGAAACAGAGCGGCGCTCAATTGCCGAAGCCATGGACGATGTCTCGGGTTTTGAGATCAAAAAGGCCGTATTCGAAGCCTATCTCGTCAAAAGACCGGCAATTGCCATCAAACTTCTTCAGATAATAGGCGACAAGCGTATCGAAATGGAAAGTATGCTCGAGGACATGATATTTATGGACGTAGAGAGCCGCATAGTCTCTCTGCTTCTGAAGTACTCGGAAAATGGAACAGTTAAACTGCCCATGACACATCAGGAAATAGCCGACATGACAGGCGCAACAAGGGTCTCCGCCTCCAGAACCATAGTTGCACTAAGAAATAAGGGTCTGATAGAGACACAGGGCCAACGAATAGTGCTCACTAACGAGAAGCAACTTCGCGAAATACTTGGGCATTCGACTAACGGCAAAAAGATCAAGTTCTCTTAAAGACGAAGGGGGATAATCCCCCTTCACCCCTAATCTCGCATATGCTTTATCGCTTGAATTTGGGCTGCCGCCCGTTGGCGGCTTCCGAACTCCGTCTAAAGGCTATTATAAAATATATCTTTTTGCAAGTTCGAGCAGGCCGTAGAGTTTTAAATCTATATAGGTGTCTTCATTTTGCAGCGCGTACACGTGTTCATAGAAATTGTCGAGCGGTAGTTTAATTACCTCTATGTCTTCATTGTGGTCAAGTGCCTGCTCAGATGAGAAGACGACATCCAGAGCCGCATAGACTGTCAGTACCTCTGTCGAAGCCCCCGATGAGAGCGGCCCTGTGGCAATCGGAAATAACTGGCCGGCCGAGCAGCCCGTTTCCTCGAGGAGTTCCCTGCGTGCCGCCTCAGCCAATTCCTCCCCTTTGTCGTTTAGACCGGCGGGAAATTCGATTACATATTTTCCGACAGGCGGCCTGAATTGCTTTATCACTATGACGCTGCCGTCACTGGTAATAGGGACGATGGCAGCTATCCCGACGCAGTTTTGCCGTTCAAACGCCTCCCATTTGAACCTCGCCCCCCTTGAGTTTTCAACTTCAAACTCTACCGCCCTCAGAAACCTGCCGCTCCAGTTTATCTGTTTGCCGAGTATTGACATCTGACCCCGCCTAACGTTTTTATGAACATTATAACAGCGTGTTGAGCAATTTTGGAAGCCCTTAAACACTCCCAACTGCCCCTGCCCCTGTCCGCAGCTATGTTGCTTATACCACGAAGCTCCACCACCGGTGTGCCAAACACCTTACAGGTGTGGACAATCGCCGCCCCTTCCATGTTTTCACATATGCCGCTATAACGTTTCGTTAACTCATCCGCCCTGTTTCTCGTCCCCGTACATGAGGAAACCGTCACAAACGCGCCGGCCTTTGTGTTCTTATACTGCTGCGAAACGGTATCGTATAACTGCAACGTTAATTTGGCATGGAGAGGAAATGTATTAAATAGTTTAGTCTTGCCTTTTTTATAAAATGGGATGCCAACTGCCTCGAGCGTCAGGAAATCGCCCTCTAATATAACGCCCTCGTCGCCATAAACCTCACACTCTGCAACCGCAATATCTCCTACGTTCAGACCCGCATCGGGATATGCCCCGCCAATGCCCATCGAGATAACTAAATCCGGATGATATTTAAAAAGGGCGAGAGACGCCGTCATGGCCGCGTTTACCTTGCCCACCCCCGTCTCCATACAGATGACATCCGCATTGCCTAACTCCCCGCGGACCACCACCCTGGCGGTGCGCTCTTTAAAACGAACAGGTCGTGACAGGTGCTTTATGACTAAACCGGCCTCCATCGCAACGGCATGAAACAGCGCTATTACCATAACGGATATGCTATTACCATAACGGATTTATTATTACCATAACGGATATATTAACATGCTTCCGGGATAAATGTTTTTTTTGTTTTGTTATTTTACCAGAAATATAGTATGATAATACCAATGAATAATTGGCATTATTGCCATGCAAAGACAAAGGCCGGGCGGGTAAAGGCAACGACGGGGCGGATATGGAACTATTAAGCAAGATAGCGATAGCCGTAATCTTACTGGGCGTTTTAACTATAATAATCGAATTAATCCTGTTTTTAACCAACAGGGCTACGCTTAGAATCCAATGTGATCAGGCAGACGCGCCGGTTTACATAAATGGACTGCTGCATGGAGACAGCAACATAGAGGCCAGAGTAGCGCCGGGCACCCACAGCGTTTCGGTACGTAAAGAAATGAACGATGGCAGCTACTATTCATTTGACGGCGTGGTAAATATAGGCAAGGGCGCCACAAAAGATATACATATAAAACTTGAGAGAAAATTTACAGAGCTGTATTTCTGGGGAAAGGCTAAATACAGCAATAACCCGGACGACTACGACGACTATCTGGAAAGATATCCCGAAGGTAAATTCGAGGCAGAAGCAAAGGCGGCCATCGAAGAGATTTTCCATAACAACATCTCCGGCCTTCAATCGTGCGCCGAATACCTGAAGCGTTACCCGTTTGGGAAATACGCCAAGGAGATAAAGGCAAAACAGGAAGACCTCACCTTTGCCCTTTGTGATACAGTAGCCGGATGCAAGAAATATATCGAGAAATATCCAAACGGCATATACGGCAGCGACCCAAAAATCAAGCGGGTCAAAAAACTGCTGTCTATGGTCAGATTCAACCCGGCAAGAACTATCGAGGGCCATAAGGGCGGCATAAACTGCATAGTCTCTACCGGCGACAAGTTTTACTCCTGCTCGGACGACAAGACAATTATTGTCTGGGATGGGACGTATTATAATAAGCTGAGAGTGCTGGAAGGCCACACAGACACCGTCTCCTCGCTGTATATATCAGGGAATATTATGGCCTCGGCCTCTGAAGACAGGACTGTTATCCTGTGGAATATTGGGGAAAGTCCCCCCGTGCCCTTGCATACGCTTACAGGACACACGGGCTGGGTGTCTAAAGTTGTCATTTACGATGACTTTGTCATCTCCGGGGCCGAAGACAAGACCGTTAAGGTCTGGGATATTCAAACCGGCGAATTAATAAGGACACTTCATGGGCACCACGCGGGCGTTTGGTCAGTTGCCGCCGCCGATGGGAAGATTTTCTCCGGCTCGGAGGACAAGACCATTAAGGTATGGGATATGCAAACCGGCGGCCTGATAAGGACACTTGAAGGCCATTCGGACAACGTATGGGCGTTGACTGTGTCAGACGGCCGCCTCTTGTCCGCATCATGGGACGACACGGCAATCGTTTGGGATATTAAAACTTTGGCACCATTGCTTTCTATAAGGGCCAACTCGACCAGAATTTACACTATTAAGGTCTATCAGGAGAAGATATTTGCTGGTTCGTGGGACAAAAAAATACGTATTTTTGACTTGGCGAGCGGCGCCCTCTTAACGGAGCTTGACGGGCACCGTGAAAGCGTTTATACCATCGAGGCACACGGCGAAAAAATACTATCCGGGTCACTGGATAAGAGCATGATAGTTTGGGAACTTCCAGTCCACCAGAATTCCGAAACAAAACAACAGGAGACATCGTCCGATTACTGACGGGATTAACTACTTAATTGTTTAACAAATTAATTGCTTAACAGGAGGAAATGATGAGAATACTGATAGCCGATGATGATTTTAACAATCGTACTGTACTGCAGGGGATGTTGACGGGTTATGGAGATTGCGACGTAGTAGTAACCGGCAAAGAGGCGCTCGAGGCATTTATTCTGGCACATGAAGAGAAGAATCCCTACGATCTGATTTGTCTGGATATAATGATGCCAGTAATGGACGGCAACGAAGCGCTTGTGAAAATGCGTGCATATGAAGAACACATGGGGCTCTTGGTGCCTTCAGAACAGGCAAAAATTGTGATGACTACCGCACTGGACCATCCAAAGGACATCATTAAGGCATTCTACAAGGGCGGCTGCACGGCGTATCTGACAAAGCCCATAACTAAAAAGGCGCTTGTGGAGCAGTTAAAAGATATAGGCTTGCTGAATTGACAATCATGGGGTTATACCGGCTCTCAAAGAGGTTATACCGGCTCTCAAAGAGGTTATGCCGGCTCTCAAATGGAATTCATGGTGTCCCGTGAAAGTCAGGACAACATTAACGATTCAGACTATAATCCCTCTTATCGTAATTTGTCTCCTTTTTTTGATTACAGTCCGGTTTGTTATTCTGCCTGCAATGAAAGCGGGCGGCGAGCAGAGCAATGACATAACTACGGTGCTCTCTGTACATTCAGACATAGACTCATTAGTTTCCTCTGGAAACTCATATGTTGTCCACGGGACTATCGAGGAAAAAGAAAAATTTTATGATATATATATAAGGTTAATCGTGAAAATATCAAAATTTAAGACTGACATAATGTCAGGACAAAGCGGCGGGCACACAAAATCTGGACTAAAAATCGGGTTACTGGATTCGCTTCTTACTCTTGTGACCAGGCTAAAGTTGAAAGCAGACGTGATGTTTAATAACTATGAAAGCACTGGCATTCTGAATAACAGGGATTATGCCGAATATGAAAAACTTCATAACAACCTCGATGATAACCACCATAGGCTGTTGCAGCTTGAAGAGGCAAATATCGGCATGTTTTATAATGATTCCAAAGCAATATTTGATAAATACCTTTACGTCACAGAGGTATTTTTTGTTTTCTCCGTTATTTACTCGGCAATAGTGTGGCTTTATGCGACAAGGACAATATACCGGCCAATATTGGAACTTAAGAGGCTCACGGGTTTAATGGTGGAGGGCAGCCTGGACCAGCCTGTTAACATTAAATCCAACGATGAAATAGGAGAGCTGTCCATATTTATCGACGATCTGAGAAAAACAGTAAAAAAGACGTTAAGCGACAAGGAAATGGAGATAGCAGCGCGTGATAAGGCTAACGCGCAGCTGACTACCTTGTTGAATTCTGTCCCCGATCTGATATATATTAAGGATATTTACAGGCAGTATGTGTTGATTAATAATGCCTTTAAGGAGTTTTTGGGCTTAGATGAGGATGAGATTATAGGCAAGACGGACGAAAAATTCTTCCCTGGCGCCTTATCGGAAAAAATAAAAGAGAACGAAGACGAACTGTTAACGTCACACAAATCGGTTAAAGTCGAACATAAATTCACCAGCAGCTCAGGGGATCTTTATTTAGATACGATAAAGACTCCAATATTTTCAGAAACCGGAGGCATTCTAGGATTTGTCGCCGTATCCAGGGACATTACAAATCGTAAGTTAACCGAACGCATACTTCAGGAAATTAACGGGCAGCTGCATATGGAGATTCAAAGACGCGAGCAATTCGGGGAAAAGATATTATCGTCATTGAAGGAAAAGGAAATCCTTCTGAAAGAGGTACACCACAGGGTAAAGAACAACTTGCAGATTATCTCAAGTCTGCTCTATCTGCAATCGATAAATCTAAAAAACGTCGATCCACAGGAGGTACTCTCCGTAAGCCGCAATCGCATCCGCTCTATGGCGTTGGTACATGAAAAACTGTATAAGTCCGGGAATTTTGCCACAATCGACTTCGGGCAATATATCAGAGAACTTGCGTCGGATATTATGTATTCCTATGGTGTACAAGAGGATAAGATTACCCTTAATATGAAATGTGACAATATCCTGCTCGATGTGGAGACATCTATTCCCTGCGGTTTAATCGCAAACGAACTTGTGTCAAACGCGGTTAAATATGCCTTCCCCGGCAATGCCACGGGAACAATATGTATAAGCCTTAATGAGACTGCAAGCGGTGCTCTGCATCTGGTTATAGGCGACAATGGCGTGGGAATCCCAAAAGGTCCGGGAAACAAGGACATTTTTAATTCTGATTCGTTAGGGCTAAAGCTCGTCAACAACCTCGTAAAGCAGATTAAGGGGACGCTTGAGTTCAGCGGTGACGGCGGGACTGAGTTTAAGATAACATTTCAAAAGCGGCCATGAATAAGCCGCCGCGCATGGAGGAATCTGAAAATGGATGATAATGATAATGTTTATCCCAATAGTTTTAAAGATGCATTCGATAAGTTTCACGACGCAACCGAACAAATTCATAAGAAGGCAGGACCTAAGTGCTGGGAGTTCATCAATTGTCCACAGGAGACGATGCGCAGCTGTCCGGCTGTGCTGCAAAACGCCGAAAGGGTATGCTGGCTTGTAGCCGGGACGTTAAGCGGGCGGAAAGATTTAGCCCCGCACTGTGCTCAATTAGGCTCATGTAAGCAATGTGACTTCTACAAGTCCGTAAAACACATTACAGATGAGGAAACCAGCAAGGTTGCAATCCTGATTGTCGAGGATGAAATAATTGTGTCGATGGAGATACAGGAAAGGGTACAAAGACTTGGCTACCGGGTATGCGACGCCGTGTCAACTGGTGAGCTGGCTATCGAAATTGCAGGCGAAAAGCACCCTGACCTCGTGCTTATGGATATCAGGTTAGAGGGGGAAATGGACGGGATAGAGGCCGCGTCGGTCATTCAGAAGCAGTTTAGAATCCCTGTGGTTTACCTTACCGCTAACTCGGACGATAAGACCCTGTTGAGGGCCAAACTAACAGAACCATTCGGGTTCATTCTAAAACCCTTCCACGAGAGGGACTTGCGTACAAACATCGAAATGGCCCTGTATAAGCACAAAATGGCTGAGGCGTCCTCTATGGAGAGGCAGCTGACCGACAGACTTATGAACAGGACTATAGAAGAGGCAAATCAGGAAAATATGAAGCTCGCCGACGATATAATCAGGAACACCAGGCTGGCCATGAAAGAGACCTCTCCCGAGGCACAAAAAGAGTACCTCATGAAACTCAGCCAGTATGCGGAAAGCCTGAACGCGCGGTTACAAAATAAACCCGGAGGCAGTGTCTGACAGCAGCTATTTATACCGAGATGCGTTCAAAGAAATAAGAAGATTTGAATCATCCTGAGCCTGTCGAAGGATGCTCCTATATACCACATTGCGTTCATATGAGTATTTTTGTCATTCCTGCGAAAGCAGGAATCCAGAGTTTCGGAAAACAGCGTAATGACTGGATTCCAGCTCGTAGGCTGGAATGACAGACATGGAAAAATCTCGTTATTCCATTTCTAATTCATAAGAGCATTAATAATCAGTGCTTAGCATATTTATTAAATATCTTAGTCCGTCATTCCGGCTTGTCTGGAATCGGTCTCTATACTTCCTCAAGCCGAATAAGATTCCAGACAAGCCGGAATGACGACAAGACAAGAAAGGTGGTGATAATTTTTTGTCGTGGAGTGAGATAAAATATATTATTACACGTATGATTTAGAAATGGAATTACTTCTATGGTTGCACCTTAGTATTATTCTCATTTGAGACCTTAATATCATTGAATTTTTTATATCTTTCGTATGCCTGGGGGTCGTCCGTTACTTTGTAAATATTGTAGTCGGCAATCCTGTAGCCCTGCGGTTTGATTTTTAGTACATACCTCCAGTTGGACAGCAACTCTGGATAATCGTGGATTGTGACAATTGTAGTGAACTTATGCTCTTTGAAGAATGTCAGCTGCCTTCTGCCATAGTCGTGGTCTTTGTCTATCATAAAACCCTTGCGCCGGCAGTAGTAGAGGATGCTTGGATTCCACATGTGGTCTGTAATAATAATGTACTCATCGGGGGGGGTTATAACCTTTAAGAAATCGCCAATCGTGCTTGCGCTATAGTTATTTATTATCAAAGGGTACGTCAGGTATTCCCTGGCAGTGCCAATATAAAAATATACGAGGAGTCCAAGAGAAGCGGCAGCAATACATCCCTTCAGGTGTAAAGCCTTTGTGCCTTTTTTGTCTTTCAGTAAAACGAAAAGAATGTGGTAAATGGCAAAACCAGCCGTTATCGCTAAAAACGGCGTAGCCGCCATCGAGTAATAATTGTGCACCAGATACAGATTAAAAAAAATAAGGACAGTCATGAGCGTTCCAAAAAGGCTTGAGTAAATGAATTCCATATATCTTCCCGGATGTTTGATTACAAACACAAGGCCGGCAGGAACAAGAAAAAAAGTAAAGGGTATAAACGGCTTTAAGTAGCCGAATATGGCCATCCAGCTGCTCCATTGCCCTCTCTGCTGCCATGTGCCATAGTTCCAGCCCTCCAGATGTTCAGATGTGAGCCATTCGGTAAATAAAGAAGCCCTTTTAACATTATCCGCGTGTATCGTCCAGAGGTAACCGGCGGCAAACGGCAGGACAATTGCTATCAGGAGCTTTATGAGAACAATTTTTTCCCGTAACACGTAACACAATAGGCCGCCGCCTGTCTTGTTGTAATTATTCCACAGTTGTTTTACGATGAAATAAGACAGAGGAAACACAACTGTGGGCATAGTGGTAATCTTTATCAGATATCCAAGGGTGCCAGAGATAAGCGCACCGGCCAATGTGAAGAGACCGCCATCTTCTTCGAGCACCTGTAAAAAGAAATAAAAATAACCCAGAGCAAAGGCAAGAGAGGCATAGTCTATCATGCTGGCACGGCTCCAGAATATCGTATATGGCGACAATACATAACACAACACAATCGTAAAAGTTATCCCCCGCTCTCTGAAAAAACGCCCGCATAACATAAATAAAAAAAACGCGGAGAGATAGAAGAAAAATATATTTGTCAGTCTTGCCGCTATGTCTATATTGGGAATCCCCGCTTTAACTATTAAGGCCGCTGCCGCCTGAAACAGAGGGAACTCAAAAGGCGCCTGCCACGGCGGACCAAATACAGGGGTCTGATATGAAAAAAAGCTGATTCCCTCTTCCACAAATGTCCATATGGTTATGGCGGTCTGCGTCTGGCGAAAGGCGTGTTCTTCCAATATCGGAGAGGCGATGTTAACCGCCCTTACTAATAGCGAACACAGGAGCAGCGCGGAAAACACAACCTCCGCAAGCAGACCGGGCCTGTTTTGGGCGGTATCGTCCATCTTAATCATATCTTATAAGCCACGGCGTCTGCCGGGCGGCCGTTATTGCCGCGGCGGTGGCAACACCTGCTCTTTAAGTTTATGAAGCACAACACACTTCACCGTATCGAGCCTCCGGAAATTCATACAGCCGTTACACGATTCGCAGTCGGCCTTGTCCTTGCCTGCCCTGAATTTGTTCGGCAGGTCAGGCTCCCTTATCAGCGGCCTTGACATCGAGACAAGGTCGGCATATCCTTTTACAAGCATTTCCTCTGCAATACTGCGGGTTCTTATGCCTCCAACGAGGATTACGGGAATGTTCAGCGACATTTTAAACAATGCCGCAGATTCCTTAAAGTATGCCTCGTCCGTGGGATGCAGTATCTTTGTGCGTGCCGGCTTCAGGCTGGATTCATACATGCCGCCGCTTACTTCTACCGCGTCCAGGCCAAGGGCCTCAAGCCGCTCTGCTATCCTCAGAGAGGCATCGGGCATTAGTCCGTTGCAGCAGAGGTGGTCGCTGGCGTTAATCTTAATAAGGACGAGGTAATCGCCGCCGACTGCCTTTCTTATGGCCTTATACACCTCCCCGAGGAACCTGAATCTCCCGTCTTCATCGCCGCCCCAATTATCAGTGCGCCTGTTTGTATGAGGGGACAGGAATTGGCTTACCAGATAGCCGTGAGCGCCGTGTATCTGAACGCCGTGGAAGCCGGCGGCCTTCGCGCGCCTTGCCGCCTCGCCAAAGGCGTGTATCATCGTCCAAATCTCCTCCTCCGTCATTTCGCGCGGCGTTACATTTAATACAGGCTCAAGGACTGCGGACGGGGCAATTGGCAGTTCGCCGTTTAGAAGCTCAGGGTAGCACTGCCTCCCACCGTGGGCGATTTGGAGGACTATCTTGCCGCCAAGCGCTGAGACAGCGCCCGCCATCCTGCTCAGGCCGTCAATATATTTATCGTCGTAGGCGGCCACCATCTGAGGGACAAACCTCCCTGTGGGATGCACCGGGGCACCCCCCGTTATTATCAGGCCAACGCCGCCTCTTGCGAGGTTCTCGTAGCGGTCAATCAGCAGAGGTGTGACAAAGCCTTCGGCGTCGGCGCCCTTTTCGTATGTAGCTGAGCGGACTATCCTGTTAGCCAGCGTTATATTTTTTAAGACGTATGGTTCAAACAGCATATCTGACCTCCTTACTCTGAATAGTATCTCTGAATAGTATATAATTGTTGGCATATATTTGCCAAATCATATATAATTGCGGAGAATGCTAAAGACTACTCTATTTAAGATGGTTCTGTTGACTTTATTCAACCCGTTGATGCTTTTCTTTATCGGAATGCTCTTTCTGGTCTTTACAAAGAAGAGCAGGAAGCTTCTTACAATTTTACTGACGCTGTTTTTTTATACCTTCAGCATACCTTTTACATCTCACATGATTTCCGGCTGGTGGGGGGTTGCGGATACATATAAACCTAAAGAAAAATATGATGCCGCCGTCGTCCTTGCAGGGGTAGTGGATGTTGAATGGTACATAAAGAAGGATTCACTTTTTTATGTGCCAAATAACTACGTACAAACAACCGCCCAAACCGAGAGGCTGCTGGCGGGACTTTACTTTGTAACATCAGGCCAGGCAAACGAGCTGCTGCTTGGCGAATGGATATACACTCCCGGCAATAAGACTGAGAAATCAGGCAATAAGACTGAGAAATCCATTAATAAGACTGATAAGTCCTTTAACGAGGCAGAGGAGTCCGTTAACGAGGAAGAGAAGTCCGTTAACGAGGCAGAGAAGGTGAGGATGTTTCTGGCGTCTCAGGGGATTAGTCAAAACAAGCTCGTTCTTTACGCACAGGTATCGCGGACATTAGACGAGGCCAGAGGCGTAAAGGCTTACGTGCGTAAAACGCAGAAAAAGAAGATCCTCCTCGTAACCTCGTGGATGCATATGAGGAGAGCAATTGCCATGTTCAGAAACCTCGACCTTTATCCGGATATATTTTCCACGAACAAGCCGCGGCGGAAACTCAAATTTGCGATGTTCGTCCCCTCGCTGCCTGGTTTCACAGATATGTTTGACTGTATTTATGAGTTAGTGGCGTATAGTTTTTATTTCGCTAAGGGCGACTTGAGGCCCTGATGGAGGTTACTAAGTCATGAAAGGAGTATGGGTAACAGCCATTGGACTGGTAACGCCGCTCAGGCCGTTTGACACTATAGATGCCTTTTGGGGTGCGCTCACCGGCGGTGAAAACGCGATCAGACTTCAGCCCCCGCCGCTACTCGATACAGACAGGAAATGGCTTACAGCGGCCATCGAAACAGAGCCGGGGCTGCGTCCCGAGGACAAGTTTCTTTACATAGCGGAGGCGGCCCTGAAAATGGCAATCGCAGACTCTGGACTAAGCTCCGATGCGCTTAAGAATACAGGGCTAATTGTAGGCAGCATTCTGGGCAATGTCCTTGCGCGTGAAAGGCAGCTCATAGACGGCAATGGTCAAGCAAGAACTCCTGAAGCCTCTCTGTCGTATCCCGTAGGGTATCTTGGGCAGCGCCTTAAAATTGGAGGCCAACTGAGCGCCATATCGACGGCTTGCGCCTCCGGCACTGACGCCGTTGGGATTGCGGCAAGAAGAATTGCCGCCGGAGACGCCGATGTAGTCATCGCCGGAGGAGTTGACGTACTAAGTGACTTTGCCCTTGCGGGGTTTAATATGCTTCAGGCGCTTACGGAGGACATGGTGCGCCCGTTTGACAAGAAAAGGAGCGGGCTGGCGCTTGGCGAGGGGGCAGCGTTTTTAGTCCTTGAAAATGAGAGCCATGCCCGTGCCCGCGGCGCGAAGTGCTATGGACATGTACTTGGTTATTCATCATGCGCTGACGCCTCGCACCTCACCGCGCCTCATCGTGAGGGCCGGGGGCTTGCAACCGCCATTACCCATGCCATATCACAAAGCGGCCTTAAACCTAAAGACATAACTTACATAAATGCCCACGGCACGGCAACCGTGTATAACGACGCAATGGAGACAAAGGCGATAAAAGCGGCCCTGGGCGCGGCGGCCTATGCCACACACGTGTCCTCGACGAAGTCAATGCTCGGGCATGCCTTTGGCGCCTCAGGGGCGATTGAGGCCCTGTGTGCCCTGATGGCTATGAAAACAAGCGTTATCCCTCCGACGATAAATTATCGTTACCCTGACCCGCAGTGCGACCTAAACTATGTACCAAACACGGCGATAACAACGCCCGTGGGGGCGGCGATGTCCCTTTCGGCAGGATTTGGCGGCCAGAATGCGGCTGTGCTTTTTGGAAGGCCACATGCCCTCTGAAACTATGGAAATAGTTGTAACCGGCATAGGATACTCCTCCTCCTTTGACCACAAGATGGTTGAAGAGACGCTGAATTCAATCCGGCAGCGCACGGGTAAGACAAGGTTTATCCATGACATAGAAAAAAGTGCCGTAACAGCCGTCAGCCTTGCCCTCAATGACGCGGGCATTACCTTTCCGTTATTAGAATCAGGCAGAGACGATACCGGCCTCTACATGGGGATTGACGACGCGGTTGAAGACATAAAAGACGATTTCTTCAGGGGCGTTTTAGGCGATGGAATACTCGGCGCAAGCCCGCTGATGTTTCCCTTCACATCGCCAAACGCATTTTCCGCCCAGATTACGATAGTGTTTGATATGCGCGGAGAGTGCATATTAATGCCTGTTAACAATTCCTTCGAAGATGTGATAGAATACGCAGTTGCATGTATAAGAAACGGCTACACAAAGACGGCGGTATCGGGAGGTGTGCGCTGCAAGGGGAACAATATCTATGAGGCGGAGTTCTTTGTCCTTGAAAACGCTCATGCCGCAAAGGACAGAGGGGCGAAGGCGTATTGCCGCCGGGTTTATTAAATGATTATTATAATGATTATCAAATGATAGAATTTGACTTGATAGATTTCTCATCCCCAGGCGATATTAAAACTGTTCAGGACAGGCTGCTCACAGACCTGATTGGACACGTAAGCGGCACAAGCCAGTATTATAAAAACATATTCCGTCAGAACCATCTCACCCCTGACGATATAAAGGGTGTAGATGACCTGCATAAGATACCCTTCACAACGAGAGATGACCTTCAGCGTTATAACTGGGATTTCCTTTCCGCCCCGCGCCACGCTGTCAGGGAGATTGTATCAACCACGGGTACAACGGGCGAGCCGCAGTTCATCGCTATGACCGGCAGCGACATAGACAGGCTCGCCTATAACGAACAGCGAAGTTTTACCTATGCCGGTGCAAATCCGGGGGACCTGTTTCACATTGCTGTCACAGGAGATAATCTGTTCATAGCCGGGGCTGCATACTATAGGGGGCTGATAAGACTTGGGGCGGCGGTTGCAAGGGTAGGCCCGCAAAACACTATAAGGCAATTTGACCTTATTAAAAAACTACAACCGTTCGGCATAGTAGCCGTGCCGTCTTTCATGCTTCACATGGCGCGTGCTGCCCGCGAGTTGAAAATAAATCCACGCGACCTGGGCTTGCAAAAGGCCGTACTGATAGGGGAGAGCATAAGGGACGCGTCGTTGCGGTCAAACCCGCTTGGGGAACTTGTGGAGGAGGCATTTGGCGAGATATGTTACTCAACGTATGGGATAACCGAGGGGCAGGTGTCGTTTTGCGAATGCGTCCAAAAAAACGGCCTCCATAGTCATCCCGACCTTGTGATTGCCGAGGTGGTTGACGAAGAGGGTAAGCCCCTTGGCGACGGTGAAACGGGGGAACTCGTCCTCACAACGCTGCAAATCGAGGGAATGCCGCTAATCAGATACAAAACGGGCGACATCACATTTAAAACAACCAATACCTGCAAATGTGGCCGTAATTCCCTTCGCATAGGCCCGATTATAGGCAGGAAACAGCAGCGCCTAAAGATAAAGGGAGTTACCCTGTATCCCAAAACAATAGAAAACGCCATACTTGGAATAAAAGACGTAGTTAACTACCAGATAGAGGCGGTAACAGGGGAAAACCAGTCGGACAGGGTTATCCTGAGAGTAGGCTCATTGAGGACAGAAGCTGAATTGCGTCCCGAACTAACAGAGCACCTGCGAGCGAAGGCACGCGTTACCCCGGAGCTGGTAATCGAAAGCCCGGAGGCCGTTAATGAAAGGTTAACCGAAGGAGGAAGCCGTAAGGCGGTCACCTTCAAAGACAGACGGAGTACCGAAGCCGCCAATGAGCGGCTACAGGGGTGAAGGGGGATTATCCCCCTTCGTCTTTAATCATTTTCCTGTTCTCTATCTTTATGTTATTATATCATTCTATAAGGAGGCCGCCATAGACCTTAAAACCTATTTAAGTGGAAAGAAGGTGCTTGTCGAGGATTTCGTCAGCAGGTATTTTGAACAACCGATAGCCCCTGAAATCCTCCACAATTCCATGAAATACTCCCTTTTGGCCGGCGGCAAGAGGATACGCCCGGCGCTCTGCCTGACCGCCTATGAGACGTGCGGCGGCAATGGAGAGGACATCATGCCTCAGGCGGCGGCTATTGAGCTTATACACACATATTCCCTTATTCACGACGACCTTCCCGCAATGGACGACGATGACCTGAGACGCGGCAAGCCCACCAACCATGTCATCTATGGCGAAGCAATGGCTATATTGGCCGGTGACGGCCTGTTGACCGAGGCGTTCAGAATGTTTTCCAGCAATGACAAAATAGCACCGGCAATGCTTCTTAACGCCATACACGAGCTATCTTCGGCTGCCGGACTATTTGGGATGGTTGCCGGCCAGGCGATGGATATAATCTCCGAAGGTAAATCGCATGACACCAAAATCCTTGAATTTATCCACCGCAACAAGACGGCCGCCCTGTTGAAGGCGTCTGTGCGGCTAGGGGGGATTTTATATAACGCCGAAGATGCGGCAATGTCCTCGCTTACCGGCTATGGCGAGGCAATAGGTCTGGCGTTTCAGATAGTGGACGATATATTGGACGTGACCGGCACTACGGAGGAACTTGGCAAGCCGCAAGGCTCGGATGAAAATAAAAACAAGCTGACCTACCCTGCCGTATATGGCGTGGAGCGGTCAAGGACAATGGCAAAGGAGCAAATTGACAGGGCGCTTCAGTCGGCCGAATTCTTCGGCCCAAAGGCGCACTGGTTTAAGGAAATCGCGAATTATCTTTTAGAGAGGTCAAATTAAAACCCTATGATATTAAAAGATATTAAATCCCCAATGGACATAAAACAACTCGAAATAGCGGAACTCGAAGAGCTTGCGCAGGAAATCAGAGACTGCATAATCAACCGTGTCTCGATAAACGGCGGACATCTGGCCTCGAGCCTCGGCGTCATCGAACTGACAATAGCGATGCACTACGTATTTAAGTCCCCTCACGACAAGATAATCTGGGACGTAGGCCACCAATGTTACCCGCATAAACTTCTAACTGGCCGGTACGACGCATTTGATACATTAAGGCAATACGGCGGTATATCGGGCTTCCCGCGCCGGTCTGAAAGTCCCCACGACGCCTTTGGAGCCGGTCACAGCTCGACAAGCATCTCGGCGGCCCTGGGTATAGCCGAAGGACGCGAACTGACATCCAGACATTTTAAGGTTATCGCGGTAATTGGAGACGGCGCAATGACCGGAGGGCTGGCCTTCGAGGGTCTCAACAACGCAGGCCACCTTAAAAGAGACCTCATTGTTATCTTAAACGACAACGAAATGTCTATCTCTAAAAATGTCGGTGCCCTCTCGTCCTATTTAACGAAGATAATGGCTGGAAATCTATATAAAAAACTCAAGCAAGAGACAAAAAACATAATCGAAACCATACCAAAAGTAGGCGGTCATTTCTCCAAACTTGCTCAAAAGACTGAGGACACGCTGAAGTATTTCATCCTTCCCGGAATGCTTTTCGAGGAGTTAGGGTTTTCCTATACCGGTCCGGTCGATGGTCACGACATAACCAAACTCATCGACACGTTTCAGTTTATCAGGCAATCGACAACGCCCATGCTCGTACACGTAGTGACGACTAAGGGGAAGGGCTATGAATTTTCAGAAAAGAACCCCGCGACATTTCATGGCGTAGGGCCGTTTGAGCTGGATACCGGCGAGCTGAGAACATCTCCGGGAAAACCGTCGTTCAGCGCCGTATTTGGCCGGCACCTTACAGATATGGCCGAGAAAGACCCGCGTATAGTGGCAGTTACGGCCGCAATGAAAGAAGGCACCGGGCTTAGGGAATTTTCTGTACGTTTCCCTGAGAGATTTTACGACGTAGGGATAGCCGAACCCCATGCCGTTACCTTTGCCGCAGGGATGGCCACACAGGGGCTTCGTCCTGTGGTTGCCATATATTCCACGTTTTTACAGAGGGCATACGACGAAATCATTCACGATGTGTGCCTGCAGAACCTGCCCGTAGTGTTTGCGGTTGACAGGTCGGGCATTGTCGGGGAGGACGGCCCGACGCACCACGGCGTTTATGACATATCGTTTTTAAGGCATATCCCGAATCTCACAATTATGTCCCCTAAGAACTCCATAGAGATGAAAGAAATGCTCAAGCTCGCAGTTGCCCATGAAGGCCCCTCTGTTATCCGCTACTCGAGGGACACTATGAATGAAGAAATCGAGGCGTCCACTACCCATGTCGAAATGGGGAAGGCCGAGGTCATAGAGGAAGGCGGGGATGTTGCGATACTTGCGGTTGGAAGCTGCGTGCCGGCGGCCGTTGCCGCTGCCCGCCGCCTGAGAGAAGACGGTATCTCCGCGATGGTAGTAAACATGAGGTTTATAAAACCCCTCGATACGGCGCTCATCATTGAGATTGCCGGTAGAGTCCGGAAAATCGTCACCGTGGAGGAAAACGTATTGGCAGGGGGCTTTGGCAGTTCAGTTCTGGAATTGCTTAACACGGGTACAGACACTAAAGATGTCGATGTTAAAATAGTCGCCCTTCCCGACCGCTTCATCGAGCACGGGAAACAGTCGCTGCTAAGACACCTCTATGCCATAGATGACGACGGTATTTATATAGCAGCCCTGTCTCTGATGAAACAACTCAACGAGGTGTAAGAGCAGGGCAAACGCACTATATGCGAATTGTTATCATGCCAATGCAATAAATTTGTCATTCCGGCTTGTCTGGAATCTGTCTCTCCACTACGTCCGCAAGCCAAATAAGATTCCGGACAAGCCGGAATGACGACAAGGCAAGCCGGGTGGAGACAATTTTTCTGTCGTGGCTACACTTCTTCCGCGGAGTGAGAGCAAATCTATCATAGTGCGTTTGCCTTGGGGGTTGAGAATAAATATTTGATTTATTTTTTCGTTTGTGTTAATATGCCCGAAAGGTTACCTGTATGGTATCCTTAAAAGGACTAAATGGAAGAGCAGCTTTCGCTGCTTGATAAAAAATAAGGGGGTCTATATGAAAAACAGAGGTTTTTCTACAATTTTGTTACTACTTTTTGTCGTATTAATGGCTTCTACGGCATATGCAGGGCCAAAAATATGGTTAGACAAGACCAACTTTGGACCTGGGGAAAATATCACCGTACACTTTACGGCTAGCTCTTCTTATGACTCTGACGCGTGGATAGGTATAATTCCTTCTGAAATACCTCACGGTGAAGAGGAAGTCAATGACAAGTACGATGTTGCATATCAGTACCTGAACAAACGCAGCTCTGGAACGCTCGTATTTGCTGCTCCGGTGAAGACCGGTTCATGGGATTTCCGCATGAATGATACTGACAAAAATGGTAAAGAGGTTGCTTCCGTGACCTTTACTGTAGGCTCCGCATCACAAGGACCTGGTTCTTCAGGTAACAGAGAAGGTGACCCTGTTAGCGTTAAGTGGAAAGGAACATGGTATCCAGCACATGTGCTTAAGGCTAAGGGTGACCAAACTTATATCCATTACGACGGGTACGACAATTCATGGGATGAGTGGGTAGGGCCGGACCGTATAAAATCTGCAAGATAACGAACGCGTCAATAGTCATGTTGTTTTTGACTTATAGTTAATTATAACCTATACTATACACGTTTTCAAACAATGTGTATAGTATAGCCCTATAAAGGCTTGATGTGGGCATGGTTTTTATCCCAATTGCTTATTTCCTCCATCCAAACGTCAGGGATATTATGAGTTTGCCATACGTATTTGGCCTTAGAGGTAACCCATCATATAAAGATGCCTTATCACTATATCAATCTACCTGAACATTCTCCTCTGCTTACACCTCGGAAGCGATAAAGTCAGGAGGTATAAGGGTTGTTTGTGCGTTATTTGGGTCTGAGATAAGAAAACGGCTCTACGGGGATGTTCCTTAGTATCCAGAAAAGGACGACAGCGGCTATAAGTATCTTAATATATCGGGGAGACGGCCTTTTTTGAGAGGTGAGCACCCCTGTTTCGGCGAGCATCCCAAATATCAGAAAAGGCAGTGCGGTTACCGTCAGTGGATTTAGTTTAAACGCGGCGGCAATATGGCCGTGAAGCAGCTGGTGCATAGCGCGGGTACTGCCGCAGCCCGGGCAATAGAGGCCGGTCAGCTTGTGAAACAAGCACTCAGGGTAAAATTCGTTTAAGGATGGGTCATAGATATAAACTACTGCTGCTGCCACTATCAGAATCGATAAAAAAACTGGTCTCACTATTGGGGGCCGCCAATGCAATTCAGTGCGATAACGAGCTTACGACACCTATAAGCACGCCTATCAATGCAATACCCACCCATGAGGCAAGGGAAATCCAGCACCACATTTTGGCCTTTTTTGAGCTGTCGCGAGCGCCGGCTATGTCGCCAGCGGTGATTTTGGTGCCAACCCGCGCCGAATATACTATGGCGACAATTCCCACAGGCAGACAGCAAAATAAGGTTGTCAAAATAGACCACACGAGATAGTCCGGAATGCGCTCTTCCGCGGGATTGCCCCTGCCGCCCGGCGCCTCGTGAAGCAACGCCTCGCATTTGACGCACTTGTAGTAGTTGTCTTCGTTCTGAGTCCCGCATCTGCAACAGTAAATCATGTCAGTATATTATACTAACGCCCATATTAAAATCTACATGGTAAGACAACTGATTTAGGTCTGGGGGGTGACATTTCCCGATACCTTCTGCTATAATACCCCGATGTTCCATACACGGAGGTAACCTATGACTATTACGGAGAAGATACTCGCAGCGGCCGCCGGTAAGCAATTCGTCGAACCGGGTGAATTAATAGACGCCGGGGTTGACCTGGTTCTGGCAAACGACATTACCGCCCCGATTGCAATACAGGAATTCAAAAAAATAGGCGCTAAAGGCGTATTTGATAAGAATAAGATTGCCCTCATCCCCGACCACTTTGTCCCTCAAAAGGACATCAAGGCGGCTGAGCAGTGTAAGGTGCTCAAGGAATTCGCGCATGAACATGAGCTGTCGCTGTATTTTGAAGTAGGCAGGATGGGTGTCGAACATGCCCTGCTGCCGGAACAGGGGCTGGTCGTGCCCGGTGACTGCATTATCGGCGCTGACAGCCACACCTGCACATATGGCGCGCTCGGGGCGTTTTCAACCGGCGTAGGCTCAACCGACGCCGCCTCGGCTATGGCAACCGGGCGCTGCTGGTTTAAAGTCCCCGAATCAATGAAATTCATATATTACGGCAAATTAAATAAATGGGTAGGCGGAAAAGACCTTATCCTCCACACAATAGGCGCCATCGGCGTCGACGGGGCACTATACAGGGCAATGGAGTTCGCCGGAGAGGCAATCGCCGCACTGCCGATGTACGGACGCCTCACTATGTGTAATATGGCCATAGAGGCCGGCGGCAAGAGCGGCATCGTTGTCCCTGATGACATAACAATGGAATATATCCGCGGCAGGGTCAAAAGGCCCGCCGTGTTTTATGCCTCAGACGAAGACGCGCGTTACGCAGAGGTGCGCGAGTACGACTGCTCAAAGATTGAGCCAACGGTTGCCTGCCCTCACCTGCCGTCAAACACCAGGCCGGCTAAAGAACTGTCATCGATTTCGATAGATCAGGTGGTAGTAGGTTCATGCACTAACGGCCGCCTCGAGGACCTGAGAGAGGCTGCCGCCGTGATTAAAGGACGCAAGGTAAACTCAAATGTCAGAATGATAGTAATCCCCGCTACTCAGGAGATATATAAAAACGCTATGAAAGAGGGCCTTCTCGAGATATTCATAGACGCAGAGGCCGTCGTCTCCACCCCTACATGCGGCCCATGCCTGGGCGGCTATATGGGCATATTGGCCGAGGGCGAAAGGGCATTAGCCACGACAAACAGGAATTTCGTAGGCAGAATGGGACACACCGGCTCAGAGGTATATCTGGCGAACCCCGCGGTAGCAGCGGCAACCGCCGTGCTTGGCAGGATAGCGGTGCCGGAGGAACTAGGCATTTGAAGGGTTCTGTAAGTTCTGTAAATTTAAACATAGAAGAGCGTTTAAAGGAAAAGGGGATGGCGCTGCCTGACGCCCCTAAGCCGCTTGGCGCCTACGTACCGGCGGTTATCAGCGGGAATTTATTATTTCTGAGCGGGATACTGCCCCTAAGAGACGGCAAACTCATAAGGACGGGCAGGGCAGGGCTTGACGTTACGCTTGAAGAGCTCAGAGAAGACGCGGCGCAGGTTGTGTTAAACGCCCTCGCAGTAGTTAAACAGGCCATTGGGGATTTAAACCGTTTGGAGCGGTGTGTTAAGCTCACGGGCTATGTGGCCAGCGCGGAGGGTTTTATCGAACAGCCGCAGGGGATTAACGGGGCCTCGGAACTGCTATTTGAACTCATGGGAGAGCGTGGTCAGCACTGCCGCAGCGCCGTTGGAGTAAGCATACTGCCGCTTAACAGCCCCGTAGAGATAGACTTTATATTTGAGATAGATAAATGTTAAAGGAGTTATGTCCAAACCGATAGTCGTAATAGTAGGCAGACAAAATGTTGGGAAATCAACCCTTTTTAACCGGATTACCGGCACAAGAAAGGCAATCGTCAAAGATGAACCCGGCGTTACCAGAGACAGAATATACGGCGAGGCCGTATGGGAAGACCGCGGCTTTATCGTTATCGATACCGGAGGATTTTTCACCGGCTCTGACGACGAACTTTTGGCCGATGTCAGAAGACACGCCCTGATGGGCATCGATGAGGCCGATGTGGTAATTCAGGTCTTTGACGCCAAAGATGGGTTGACCCCCGGCGACCTTGAGCTTGCCTCGCTCATAAGAAAATACAACAAGGAATGCCTCTGGGTAGTGAACAAGATAGATAACCTGAAGACCGAGCAAAAGATGGCGGATTTCTATCGCCTGGGAGGCACGGTGCTGGGCGTCTCGGCAGAGGGAGGCCTCGGATTTGACGAACTGATGGACGAGGTGGTAAGCCGGTTCAGGCCTGCCAGCGACGGCGACACATTCATCGCCGAGCTTCCCAAAATAGCAATCGTTGGCCGCCCTAACGTAGGGAAATCTACGCTGGTTAACACGCTGCTTGGAAAAGAGAAGATGCTCGTCAGCCCAATGAGCGGCACAACAAGGGACTCAGTTGACAGCATATGCACATACTACGGTAAGAAATACATCCTCATAGATACCGCAGGAATAAGAAAAAAACCGAACGTTGTCGAAGACCTCGAACGGTACTCAGTGGTGCGCGCCATAAGAAGTATCGAGAGGGCTGATGTGGTGGTGTTTTTGATAGACGCCACAGAGGGAATAGTAGAGCAGGACAAGAAGATTATAAGCCTTATTGACCGCGCGGGAAAGGGCCTCATTCTTGCGATAAACAAATGGGACGCCATAGAGGCCCCCGATGAGGCATACCGCCAGTTCATGGATTCAGTGGACAGGCAGCTTGCCTTTGCGTACTATGCCCCTATGGTTACTATATCGGGGTTGATGAAAAAAAGGGTTACTAAGATTTTCCCAATGGTCAGCGAGATAGTGAAAGAGAGAAAGAAGCGCATTACCACAGGCGTACTAAACAGGTACGTAGAGACGCTCAACAAACAGCTGCCGACATATAAGGGTAAGCAGGCAAAGGTGTTTTATATGTCTCAGGTGGAGATAGCCCCGCCGCAGTTCGCGGTATTTTTAAACTATCCGGAGGCCATAAAGGCCAATCACATGAGATATATCGAAAAGCTGATAAGGCAGGGATATCCATTTAACGGTACGCCCATACGGGTGTATATAAAAAAGAGAAACCGGTGAGACGGGGAGTTTAACAATATGGGCAAGCAAGCACTAAGGGTTCTGTTTCATGTCAACGAAATGGAAAAGTGGGATACCGCATTGGGCAACATAACCAATCTGATAAAAGATGTTGGGCATGGCGCAGTGGAGATAAAGGTTGTAGCTAACGGCCCGTCGGTGGCCGCTTTCAGTGATTCTTCGCGGCTTCAGGCGATGAGTGCCCTTGCCAGCGAATGGGTGGTGTTTTTAGCGTGCCGCAATTCATTAAAGAACATGTGTACCGGCACGAACACATGCCTTACAGAGGAGGCACTGCCGTCATTTATTCAGATAGTCCCCGCCGGTATAACCGAGATAGTAAGGAGCCAAAGCGAAGGCTTTGCGTACGTAAAACCATGACCAAGCCCGTGCTGCCGGAAAGGCTGAGGCATGGAGATACAATAGGGCTTGTCTCCCCATCTGACCCTGTTACAGGGAAAATGCACCTCGAGGAGTTGGAAAAAGGGATACAGTTTTTGAAGAATATGGGGTTTAAGGTAGAGGCGGGAAAAAACATCTGCTCCCCCGACCCGTGGGCGAGGGCGATGGATATAAATGAGTTCTTTGTGAATAAAAAAATAAACGCTATTATCTCGACACAGGGCGGCGACAGCGCCCAGCACCTGCTTCCTTATCTCAAATGGGACGACATCGCAGAAAATCCTAAGATATTCATGGGGCTAAGCGACGCAACCGTAACATTAAACGCCATTGCTCAGAAGACCTCTATGGTGGTGTTTCACGGCAGCGACGTGAGGTATTGTTTCGGCAAGTATCCTATGCTTGAGGTTCAGTCGCCTGCCGATTATGGGAAAAAGGAGTTTCTTGACAGGTTTGTCAGCCGCAAAATTGGTGAAATTCGCAAGTCGCGGCAGCGTCAGACCATAAGGAGCGGAAAGGCCGAGGGGCGTCTTGTGGGTGGAAACATTCGCTGCCTGCTAAAAGTTATGAAGACGGAGTACTGTCCGGATTGGGATGACGCCATATTAATCCTCGAGGCGCTTCGCATAACCGAGGACCAGTGCGCGGCCTATTTCAGCGAATTAAAATCATTCGGCGTATTTAATAAGATAAAGGGCGTAGTGGTGGGATTCGTCTATAGTATGCAGGTGGAGTTCCCCGACGAGCCGCAAATGGAAGATATACTCTGCGAATTTACGGACATGTATGGTTTTCCTATACTAAAGACCAACGATTTCGGGCATAACACGCCAAACACCGTGCTTCCAATAGGAATTCGTGCATCGATGGACGCAGACGAAAAGAAATTTGCCATACTTGACCAGTGCCTTAAGTAAATAAATGCCTGTCCTGGCTTATATACTTTAAGATTCTTGCCGGTACAGATTTGACAAAAAAGTTTTGCACTTAGTAAACTTATCTTAGAAAGCGAAACGGAGACAGTCTCTGACAGGGAGCATTCTGTAAGCAGGGCGTGAACGAATTTTTTTAAAGGGGGTAGTGGAAATGAGGTTTTTGAAACCGAAATTAGTAGTTTTAACGGCAGTTATGTTATTGGCTGTATTTTGCCTTAGTTCTTCAGCCTCCGCGGGCAGCACTTCCGAACACACGGCAGCGATAAAAACCGACGGCACCCTTTGGGCATGGGGGTATAACGGGGATGGTGAATTAGGCGACGGCACAACTACAAACAGTACCGCACCCGTTCAGATTGGCACATCTACGAATTGGGCGGCAGTATCCACGGGCGCTTCCCACACGGCAGCGATAAAAACCGACGGCACTATTTGGGCCTGGGGCAATAACGGGTTTGGCCAGTTAGGCGACAACACAACTACAAACAGGAACGCGCCCGTTCAGATTGGCACATACGCCTGGGCAGCAATATCCGCAGGCGATAGCCACACGGCAGCGATAAAAAATGACGGCACCCTCTGGGCCTGGGGTTATAACGGGGATGGCGCATTAGGCGACGGCACAACTACAAACAGGGCCGCGCCCGTTCAGATTGGCACATCCACCTGGGTGGTGGTATCTTCAGGCAGTCGTCATACAGTCGGGATAATGTATGACGGCACCCTTTGGGCATGGGGGTATAACGGGGATGGTGAATTAGGCGACAACACATCTGCAAACAGGACCGCGCCAGTTCAGATTGGTACATCTACGAATTGGGCTGCCGTATCTGCGGGTACTTCTCACACAGTGGGGGTAAAAAATGACGGCACCCTTTGGGCATGGGGTTATAACGGGGATGGTGAATTAGGCGACGGTACAACCGTAAATAAGGGCGAACCCACTCAGATTACCAGAGCTACGAACTGGGTTGCCGTATCTGCGGGTAACAGCCATACCGCAGGGATAAAAAATAATGGCTCCATGTGGGCCTGGGGTTATAATTCTTATGGTCAAGTAGGCGACAACACAACTACAGTCCGAACCGCGCCAGTTCAAGCCGGTATATCTATGAATTGGGCAGCCGTATCTGCAGGACACGATCATACAGTGGGGATAAAAAATGACGGCACCCTTTGGGCATGGGGTTATAATTCTTATGGTCAATTAGGCGACAACACAACTACAACCAGGACCGTGCCGGTTCAAACCGGGACATCCACGAATTGGGTTTATAGTCAGCAGCAAGGCTATACCCTGACCATAACGAAGGCCGGCACGGGTTCGGGCACTGTAACACCATCGAGCGGTACTGTTTCGTGGAACGGGAACACAGGTGTGGCCGTCTATACATCAGGGACATCTGTAACATTAACGGCAACGGCCTCCTCCGGCTCTACATTTACAAGATGGTCGGGATGTGATTCGGTAAGCGATTCTCAATGTACGGTAACAATGTCCTCGGCCAGGAGCGCAACCGCAACGTTTACGGCATCGGCACCATCTTCCTATACCCTTACTGTAACGAAATCCGGTACGGGTTCAGGCTCAGTAACGGCATCGACCGGAACCCTCAGCTGGAGCGGGAACACAGGTACGGCCTCCTACACATCGGGGACGTCTGTAACCTTAACGGCAACGGCCTCCTCAGGTTCAACATTTACGAGCTGGTCGGGCTGTGATTCGACAAGCGGTTCTCAATGTACGGTAGCGCTTGTCTCGGCTAAGAGCATAACCGCAACGTTTACGGCATCGACGCCAACTACTCATACCCTGAGCGTATCGAAATCCTTCACTGGCTCCGGAACAATAACAAGTTCACCTGCGGGGATAAGCTGCGGTGCCACATGTTCGGCGGCATTCACATCCGGCACATCGGTGGTACTGACGGCAGCAGCCACAACAGGCTCTACTTTTTCAAGCTGGAATAACTGTGACAATACAAGCGATACTCAGTGTACGGTTACACTGTCATCGGATAAGGCTGTAACGGCGGGATTTAGCCGGGACAATGATACCGCCGCGGCGGCAATTACCGCGGTCTATAATAACTATGTATGGTTCTTTGGGACGGCATCGGGAAGCGTTCAGACGGGAACATCCGGCACGTCCACATACTATTACCGGTATTTCACCAATTCCGCTGCGGTTTTAGCCGCTGCAGACGGCTATCTGTACACTTATTATGGCGGCACCTTTTATCCGTTACAGTTGCAATGGCAGCCGTTAGGTATGGCAGCCACGGGGATTGCCTCAGCCTATAGCCAATACTCATGGTTTTTTGTGACAACATCCGGAGGCATATCCGCGGGAACATACGGGTCGGCGGCATACTATCTCCAATGGTATACGAATGGTGCGGCCGTTGTAGCCTGGACAGATGGCTACCTATATACTTACAATAACGGTGTTTCGTATCCTTTGAATATGCGCTGGAAATAAGTAATGGACAATAACTCAGGATAGCGTCTGGCTCTGACGGTGGGCATATAGCAGGCGTCAAAGTCCGCGTGATAGTTGTATCCATTGGGCTGAGATTCCTGCGCAAGCAGGAATGACAGACTTATTGATTGTTTTTTTCTAATCAACGTGTTATTATAGCAATAAGAAGTATATGACGAGGAGGACTTGTATGGCACAAATGACAGCTGCCGAAATGTTTAATGAGTTAGTTAATATGGGCTACGCAACACCTGCTACAACTGAACCTGCCTGGTGGATGGTTCCGACAGCGTATGTTAATGTACCTACGTCACTAGCTTTTTTCACACCTCCCATCACCATATCTTCTCCTAAGGAGCCGAAGAATGCCAAACTGGGATCACGTTCTAAAAGAGATACAAAAAGAAAAAAACGATCCTAACGGTAACTCTGCTGTCGATAAGATTAGGCAAAAGTATTTGATGGAGATGCATGAACATGTCGGGCAACGCAATATTATATGCTACTATTCTGGTTTTTTATCAAAGCCTTCTAACATAGAAGGTCTCTCAATAAACGATGAAGATAAAAATGGATTCATGGCGTGTATCCACAACTTGGATAGAAGCAAAGGGCTTGATCTTTTTTTACATACACCAGGTGGAAGTGGCGCAGCGACAGAATCCCTCGTTTATTATTTGAAAGAAATGTTTGGAAATGATATTCGCGCATTTGTTCCTCAAATTACAATGTCAGCAGGCACAATCATCGCTTGTGCCTGTAAAGAAATCTATATGGGTAAGCATTCAAACTTAGGCCCCGTTGATCCACAGATTAATGGTATTCCTGCATACGCAGTGATCAAAGAGCTTGAAAAAGCATATAACGAAATCAAAGAAGACAACCTAAAGGCCTATGTTTGGAATCCCATTTTATCGAGATATACGCCAGGATTTATCCAGCAATGCGATTGGGCAATTCAGCGTGCAAAGGAGATGGTTGTAGATTTTCTTAAGGATAACATGTTAAGCGCAAAATCAGACAAAGACATAATAGCTAATGACATAAGTAAACAACTTATTGATCTCAGTAGCGATAAAGGACATGACAAACACATTCATTATCAAGAGTGTCGGAATATGGGGCTGGAAGTTCGCCCATTAGAAGACCCAAAAGATAAAAAACTTCAAGAGTTAGTTCTAACCATACACCACTGTTATATGTACACGTTGAGCAATACCCCATGCTTTAAAGTAATAGAAAATCATATAGGTAAACGTTACGTGAAGATGTTGTTTCATAGCGCTCTCATGCCTGTCATTAACCCTATCAATCCATCTAATTGAAGCTATTTTTTTTTGGTAACTTGCTCTTTTAGCTTAGTATTTCCCGCCGTGCTTATTCGCTAAGAGCAGCGTGGAAAATAAAAAGCCGCCAAAGAGCCAGAAGATAGGATATGTATAGTCAAAATCGAAGCATCCTTGAAATATTACTGCCGCAAGTGTGGCAATAAAACACAAGGACATTCTCTGTATATATGTGTTCTGAAACTTAACCGCCTTCATACAGTATTTGACTATAACGTAAATAATCAGGAGAAACAGGGCAAACCCGATAAGCCCAAAATCAAATAAAAAAGAAAGCGGCAGGCTATGAGAATGAGGCGCCCTGTAAATATATTTATAGTTGCCGATGCCGAGGCCAACCGGCAATTTACCGGTTAACCCGCCTAACCCGGAGAATCCTAAGCCCCAGATAGTCCTCCTCCCAGGCCCTGCCCCCTCCTTTTGCGCAATCCCCGGGTCTATGACATCACCGGAGGCAACAGCCTTTTCCCCAAGCATCAGAAGTCTCATTATTGTGTCCTCCTTGCCGGCGGCAACCGAAAAGGCCTTCTGCTCAACTACGTAAAAAACTAAGACCGCCGCAAGAAATATTACGGTGCTTCGCACAAAGTATTTCGATGTCTTTTGATAGAAAAACAAAAAAAACAAGGCCATCGCGATAAACGCCGCCGCTCCCGCCCGGCTCTCTGTCCCTATCAGCACGGACAGGCCGGCAATAAAACAAAAGGCCAGGAAAATCCTCCTCTTCACGGATTTCTCGGTCAGGAAAAGACCGGCCGCCGCTCCCATAAAAATATTCATCCACAAGGACGTCTCATGTGCCTCCTGAAGCCCGTGTGCCTGTATCGGAGAGTCGTCGTTGGACATGAGGCCGCCGTAATTGCGCACCCCAAATACAATATCTCCCAGAAACCTGTGCTCGATGATTGCCGTATCCACAAATCGAAAATAATATGACAACAAGGTCTCAGCTAGTCCTGAAAATACCATACACCACATCATCGTTCTGTGCGTTTCCTCTGTGGCCATAGTGGAGACAATTAAGGTAAGCAGCATAATATTCGTAATCAGATAGTAATACTGAAACATGCCATGCGGAAGGTCATCAGACCACAACAGCGTAACCGCCGCATAACCCGCGATCAGAATAAAGAGCGCATTCACAGGGTTCTTTACATCAGATACCCATAAAGACGCACCCTTGTGAAGCAGATACCCCGCATACGTAAATATAAAAACGGGGGTAAAAACCGGTATCAGATTTATATAAGAGTCGTTTATCTTGACATTCCACTGCCCGGCAAACGTGAGGTATGTGCTGTCTCTGGAGATTGGCACCAGAAATATCAGCAAATACACCCCCCATACAGGCTTAATCGAAACAAGAAATAATAATATCAGGAGGACGTTAACGCCAAAGACTATATAAAATGGATACAGCACACATAGCACCGCGTTAGCGGCAAGATAAAGAAACAAGGCAACCCACGTGAGATAATCCTTACCGGCTATGGTCATACAGTGCACGCCCTGACACGCCGCCCTAACACGCCCATGATGTCAGCGGCGAGACTCATTGCTCTTCTACGTAAAATGGCACCTTACCTGCCACGACGTTAAAATGTCCACCATTAACGGCAATGGTTGTGGGTATAAATGAGCTGGAGTAGTCCGAAATCTGCCATCCCCAGGTGGCATTAGGCACGGACACCGTCACTTTTAAAGGTGAAAGGCTTGTTGAGGTAAGATTTACGGTACTTGCGGTCGGATTGTCGTTCCAAACTACCCATGTGTACTTGCCGTTTTTTGTAAACCTGCACACAAATACACCGCCTGAGTCCAGCACCGTCGTGATATTTTTCCAATCGGAGCCTTCGAGGGTTTCCACCATTTTCTTATAAGTATAGTATGAAAGTTTTTTAAATGAATAGCCGTCGTTATTCTTATTATTGACAAGGCCGTAGAAGTTAAAGGGGTCTTTCGGATTTCCTCCGAAATTATAAAGCTCCATGACATCATTCCAGAAGATTTTGTTAACGCCGATAGAAAGGGCATATACATAAGTCTTTACGACCCCAATGGCCTGGTCGTTATCTGTCTGAGGTGTAAGGGTATTTATCGATGACTGAGGGTTGCCACTGTACATGGCCGTCTCCAGAAAAACCGGTATTTTGGTGATATCAATACCATAATTGGAGAGTATCTTTTCGTATGTGTCCTTACGAGTCTTTATTATCCTGTAATCCTTCAGAGTGTGGAAGTGCTGTTTGAACTCGAAGACGTCAAAATACTTGCTTGCGTTATCGTTTAATATAGTTGTCAGAAACGTACTGTTTTGGTCATTTGACGAGACGTTAATGCCGGCGCCGGGAAGGCCGCCAAGGACGACATAGCAATCCGAACACACGGACTTTATGATTGAATAGGATTGCTTCAGAAATTCCGCATATTTTACGGCGTTGCCGCTCCAGGGCGATAAGCCTCCCACAGGTTCAGTGTCGATTTCGTAATACTTTACCCTGTCTTTCAACGACGAGATTTGATTATTAAGAAGCGGAACGTATCGGCTGTAATCAATGTTAGGCGGGGTTATGCCGCTGGTAGAGCCGACCCTTGTGTATGCGTTCATATCGCTCGTGAGATTTGGTAAATCAAACGGCAGTTCATCAACCCATTTGACGCCCAAATCGGTCATCAGGCTGTTTATATCTGCTTTGGAAATTACCTTGGGAGAGTTTGACCAGTACTCGTACGGGCCAAGTATTCCAAAAGGGGAACCGTTATATGTCTGATTGCCGGTAGTTGCGAGGGGGGAGACAGGACTGTCAGTATTGGTAACAGATTCTGCTGCCGTACCGGGTATATATGCAAAAGCTGTGACTGCTAATATTAGCAACGAACATAAGAGAATTTTCATGCTGCACCTCCATACTGCACTGCTTCTGAGCAAATTTCCCCAACATACATTATACTACCAGATTTTACCGTTTTTGTCAAGCAAAATAATATACTTATTCAATAGATGATGTTTAGTGGCAATACTCATTGTGCGGCAAACAAACAGAATGCGGAATGATCAATAGTCTTTGGTTAGACTTATCGGCCTTCTTCTATGTAAACCGGTGCCAGGCCTGCCCAAATAGTTAAATTGCCGCTTTCGTCTGTGACAGAGGTTGTGGTGACAAACGCACTGCCATAGTCCGATATCTTGTTCCCTGAGGATACCTTAGGGACAGACATGGTTATTTTTGCATTCGATGGGCCGCCAAGGTTAAGTGTTACAGGCCTGACTTCCTGATTGTCGTTCCATGCTACCCATATACGTCTGCCGCTTTTCAGGAATTTGCAGACAAACACACCGTCTGAGTCCGTTATCGTTTCGATATGCTTCCAATCCGACCCTTCGAGGGTTTCAACCATTTTCTTATATGTATAGTAGGCAAGTTTTTTATGCGAATTGCCGTCATTTTTCTTATTATTGACAAGGCCATAGAAGTTAAAAGGGTCGTTGGGGTTTCCACCAAATTTATAAAGCGCCATTACGCCGTTCCAGTAGATCCTTGTTACTCCGGCAGAAAGGGCATAGACATAAGTCTTTACTACCCCTATAGCCTGTTCCGTCTCTGTATGGGGGGGGAGCTTAAATATTGGAGTGCGGGGGCTGCCGGCGTAAATAGCAGTCTCCAGAAAAACCGGCATATTACTTGTATTAACGCCGTAATCCGACAGAATCTTTCGATATACGTCCAGGCGGGTCTTTATTATCCTGTAATCTTTCAGAGAATGGAAATGCTGTTTAAAGGCAAAGACGTCAAAATATTTACCCGTATTACTGTCTTTTAATATATCATGTAAAAAGTTGCTGTTTGAGTCTTTTGACGAGACGGCAACGCCCGCACCGGGCAGGCCGCCAATGACGACAGAGCAATCGGGGCACACGGCCTTTATCGCCCCGTAGGATTTTCTCAGAAATTCGGCATATTTGTCCGCGTGGCCGTTCCAACCCGAAAACCCTCCCAAAGGTTCTGTGTCAATTTCGTAATACTTTACCCTGTTTTTAAATGAAGCTATTTGATTCTTAAGAAGAGGCAAATACCGGCCATAATCTATGTCAGGCGGCAACATGCCGGGAAAAGTGCCGACCCTTGTGTATATATTCATATCGCCGGCGAGATTCTTCAGCTCAAACGGCATCTCTGCAACCCATTTAACGCCCAAATCAGACATCAGCCCGTTTATCTCTTCTTTGGAGATTACCTCGGGGGAGCTCATCCAATACTCGTACGGGCCAAGTATTCCAAAAGGGGAATCGTTATAGAGGGTATTTACAGCGCCTGCGAGTGGGGTGTTTGGGTCCCCGGCTTGGATAACGGCGTCGATGTCAACGCCCTCTATGCCTTTTAAATAAGCAATGCCGGCGGTCAGGAGTTTGAGTGTCCTCGCGGGGTTTCCCCCGGCGAATGCCTCTTTCGACTTTTCGTCTATTTCGGTGGCCTTTTTGATTTTTTCACTATCGGTCTGCCTTGCGAGCAGGTCTTTGAACTCGGCAATTTTTGAATGGATCTCCGCTAAAGTTTGAGACGAAGCCACAGGGGCTGCCCCTGATTCGGGCAGATATACGAGAACTGCGGCTGCTAATATTAATAATGAACACAGGAAAATCTTCATGCGGCTCCTTCACGCGTCCCTTATACGGCACCACGAGGGAATTATTCTACCAGATTCCGCCGCTTCTGTAAAGCCTTTTTCATGAGGCAGTACGCATATCGCGCGGTAACATATAATAAAGTGGATTTGGCCTGACGAAATATTTTACAAAGAGGAATGATTAATGGTATGCTACCAATTTGTTGAAGAAGCATGGTATGCTTTAGATGAGGGCAATATTGTATGAGGGTTAAATCTTAAAGCCCGAGCATATCAAGCCCACTTTTAGATCGTCTGAATGCGGCAGTGCGGCAGTGTGGCTGTAATGAGAATGGTTATAAAAGGAGAAAATTGGACATCGATGACAGTAAAGGAGCGCATAGGTTCATGGATATGCCTTCTGTGAAGCATAAGGACGAAATATCGCCCCCTGACAACTTTTACCGGTTATTCATAAAACCTATGTTTGATAAAATGTTCGCCTCGGTTATGATTATCAGTACAGCCCCATTTTTATTATTGATAGCGCTGCTGGTAAAAATCGATTCCAAAGGGCCGGCCATTTTTAAGCAACAGAGAGTAGGCCTCCTTGGAAAAGTGTTTACTATATACAAGTTTCGTTCGATGAAGGAGACACGTGGAGAAGATACACATCCATTTACTGAAAAAAACGATCCAAGACTAACAAGGATTGGGAAAATTATCAGAAGTGTCAGGGCAGACGAACTCCCTCAACTATGGAATGTCATCAAAGGGGACATGAGTTTAATCGGTCCCAGACCCGAACAGGTTGAAATCGTAGAACAGTTAAACGCCAGCCTGCCGGAATACCACATCAGACATACCATTAAGCCCGGCATCACCGGATGGGCACAGGTTAAATATAAGTACACTAACAGAAAGAGCGATGTGCCGCATAAACTGCTGTACGATTTTTATTACATTCAGCATATGTCTTTTAAGATTGACCTGTACATTGTGTTTGCAACCCTGAAGGTGATTTTATCGGGACAATATGAAGGTGATATATAAAGACTGACTATAATTTCTTATGCTATGATACAAGATGAAAAAGCTGTACTGAAAAATGGAGAGATGCATTTCAGTGAAGATAATTCACTGTCTGATATCTTATTACATTTCCTCATATTATGTATTATAGGGATTTTCGCATATTCCAATTCTTTTAATGTGCCTTTTTCCTATGACGATTTCCAAAACATCGTTGATTACAAAAAGGTAAAGGACTTCAAATATTTTATTCACCTTCTTCCTGATAATGATTACGGTTTTAGATCCAGATATATAGGGTATTTAACTTTTGCTCTCAACTATTGGGTTAACGGACTTTCTGTCCGGGGCTATCACATAGTAAATCTTTCTATTCATATAAGTAACTCATTTTTGATGTACATAATTGTCATGGCGATGGCAAAGACACGTTTTTTTTCAGATTTCACGTGCAATAAATCTCTGCGCAGGATGGCATTTTTTGCCGCAGCTCTTTTCGTGAGCCATCCAATTCAAACTCAGTCGGTAACGTATATCGTTCAACGCTTCGAAAGTCTTGCGACGATGTTTTATTTGCTTTCAATTATATTTTATATAAAAGCCAGAACTGATACTTCCGCCAGGAAGTTTTTTTATTATATTACCTCTCTGGCGATAACGATTGTCGCAATGAAAACAAAGGAAATCGCCTTTACAATACCCATAACCGCGCTTGCCGTCGAATTTTTATTTATCGAGAAAAAAGAGAAAGGCAGGTTCACCTTTATCTTTCCAATGTTATTATTAATGTTAATAATTCCATTAACTATTGTAAACGGAGATATCTTTAACCTTCTTAATTCTCATAAAATAGCAAGCTCAAATATCTCTCAATATCAATATCTGATAACCCAGTTTTCCGTTATATTAACTTACTTCATGCTTTTATTTTGCCCTGTAGATCAATGTCTCGATTACGATTATCCCCTTTCTACCAGTTTTTTTCAAATTAAGGTGGTGCTGGGCCTTGCCGTTATCCTGGTTATAATAGCAAGGGCGATTTATTCGTATTATCGTTCAAAAGAATCGGAGGGACCAGACAAGTATTATTTAAGGCTTTTTACTTTCGGCACTATGTGGTTTTTTATTACTATTTCGGTACAGTCGGGATTGGTACCATTAATGGACCTGATTATCGAGCACAGATTATACTTACCGTCCATAGGATTTTTTATAGCATTGCTTTCTATAATAGAAGTTATAAAAATACGCAAAGGGACAGACAAACTTTTTTCCGTTATAAGGATAGAGGTTCTGCTGGCTATAGTGATCGTAGTTTTATGTATAACAACAATTCATAGAAACAGGGCTTGGCAAACCCCGTTTACCCTATGGGAAGATGTTGTCAAAAAGCACCCCAACACAGCAAGAGGAAGGTATAACCTGGGCATCGAATATTCAAGGACAGGGAGGTTTGACGATGCTGTTATACAGTACGAAAAGGCCATAACTATTAAGCCCGGTTATGTTGAAGCATATCACAATATGGGTTTAGCGTTTATGAATAAAGGCAGTCTCGACAAGGCAATTTGGTGCTTTGTAATGGCCATTGGACTTAATCCCCAGTATGCTGACGCCTATGTGGCTTATGGAAATGTCCTCCTTAAACAAAACAAGTTAGCTGAGGCCATGGAAAATTACAAAAAGGCTTTGGAGATAACGCCGTCGCCTGAAGCCGTCAACGGCGTCGGAGTGGTTATGGGCCTTAGAGGAGACTTCAAAGGGGCAATCGAAATGTTTGACAAGGCCCTTTCGTTAAAGAAAGATTACAAAGAGGCGGCCGATAATAAACAAGTCGCCCTATCGCTAATCAAGGGTAATAAATAATCTGAAGCTTGTTCTGCGCTGTTGTCAATGTTGCTGACACCAGGGTGTTAAGCCGTAAAGTTGATAATCGAATTAGGATTTGCCAACAGCCCCTGAACCGAATTCGAGAATGATTGAAACGACTGCCCACCGCTGGGTTGAGTGCCCTGAAAGTTATTCGCATTGGAATTAAAACCTGTTAAGGAATTGGCGATTGATGGATTAGTGCTCCAAAGCCCCGATTGCTGTACAAGGTTTGAGTTGCTTTGGGCGCCACTAATGGAACTTAGTGAGTTGGAGAATGTCTGGTTAGAGCCAAAGTTCAGACTATTGACAGTTCCGGCATTAACAAGTGCACCTGCAAGTGTAGGATTAATATTGGAAGATGCCGACATGTTGAGATATGTCAGATCCTGTCCAAGTGAATCCAAAGGTGACGCCGTAAGATTGCCGGAGACAATCTCACTCATAAGGTTCAACGCCAGAGAAGACAGGCTTACCTGATATGCAGGAATAGTCCCGGCAGAACCGTTTGAAAAATAACCCGCACCGGGCTGGTAACCGAACGATGCACTGGTGTTGGTGGTCTTACCAAACGCACTATTTAAGGCATTAATGACATTATTGGTGTTTACTGAACCAATTGCAGCCATTTTACTCCTCCACTATAAGCAACGCTCCTCTATAGGCCCGAGACCTTATTTAAAGCCCCTATATAGAGCTGCCATGATTATAGTATAGCTTTTGTATAGCGTTTTGTCAATAGGTAATTTCTGCAGGCGCTCAAAATGCGTATCGTACGCCGAAAGACATCGTATAGCGTGGCGCAAGCTGCACCCCGTTAACGTTCTGATATAGTGGCAATTGAACGAAACTGTATGCCGAAACGTTCTCGCCAATTGGCACGCTGACGCCAGGACTAATGTACAACAGTGTTCCTCCTGTGCTGACAGTGTCCGCGTTTGCCCCTGTGTCGTGGACAACGTACCGGAAGTTAAACTGAATTTGCGGGTAGAAGACATGCAGGTCCATATAGCGAAGCCCCAGGTTAAGATTGACGCCATTGCCGGGCCTGTACTGCTCTGTTGAGTTGAGGGCAGCCTGAAGCGTCGCCTGGGCGAAGTAATCGAATGACTGAGTTATCGTGTCGGTATAGTATATGCCAAGTATTGCATCGGTTGTGCCGGACCCCGGCTGCAGGCCCCTGTCAATTGGAACAGGCCCGGGGGCAGTTGGGTCGGTTGATGTCCCCGTCATCGTATATCTGCCGGTTGGAAGCTTGAACCCAAAAAGTATGCCCAGATTACATTCAGGCGTAAAGCCCTGATAGCGTCCAATCACCTTAATATCGCCAGGGCCCGACGTATTCGAACCGTACTGTCCGCCGCCGTCTTCCGGCGTGTATCCATCTGAGGCCGTGCCAAGCGTGCTATGGCCGCGGTTAATATAGGGAACCTGAACGTTAACTCCCCAGTCACGGCTGAAGGCGTAGTCTATTCCTAATGTGAGATAGTTGTTTCTGGTATATTGCTCGACTTCCTGTGGGCTGCCGTTGTTCATAATCTGGCTGGCGGAGGAGGGTGAAATCGTACCGGTGCCGCTTCTTAATTGATTCTGGTTCAGATAGTCGTAACGCAAATCCAGCTTTAGTCCCGATGTTGAAGAGAACTGCAGGTTATCCCAGTCTGAACTCAACGTACAGCCGCAGCTTGAGCAGGCCCTGACATCTGGCGGCATAAGCAGCCCCGTTATTGTAATCAGGGCAAGGGCGGCGGCCCCGGTAAAAATTTGACATATAGTTTTCCTCATAGTAACCTGAATATAAAAAAGTCCTCGCATTGTAAACCTCCTTTAACAGTATAAATAGTGTCACAGCACACCATCTCTGTGGTGACAGCACGGGTTATTAACGCAAAACAGGCCGTGTCAGGACGCCGTGGCTATAGGTTTGGAGGATGGTTTATTTCTTCTGAAAACACTGGTTGATGGGAAGCAAATAGTTGAAATAATCTGAGTTGAGAAACACATGGCGAAATGAGTCCGAAATCAGATTCGTTAATGACCGGAATATCCGCCGATACATTAGAAAGATACGCCGCGGGTGTGTCACAGACATTAAGGGCGGCAAACGAGGCGGCCTTACCGGAGTAATTGCCTTGCCCATGCGGCACGACAGCCAACGTCAGGGTAAAAACTATCAACAAAATCACACCAGCAGCTTTCATAACAATAGGTTATAACATTGCATAGGGGCTTTGTCAATGGTTAAAGCACTAATAAATATTGAAATATATGAGTTTAATGGGGTATCATATTTTCATGAAGAGAGGAGCCTGTTGTGCATAAGATCCACATTAAGAACTTTGGCCCAATAAAAGACCTGAAAATGGACGTAAAGGATTACCTCGTCCTGATAGGCCAACAGGCCACAGGGAAGAGTACGATCAGCAAACTGATTTATTTCTTTAGGACTGTTAAAGAGGAGATGTACGGACATTTTAGTGAGGAGATAAAATCCCCTGAAAGCCTTAAGAAAATTTTGACACACTCAAAGAAAGCTTTCATAGATAAAATGAATAATAAACTATATATGATTTTCGATACAACAACTAAAGATAATAAATCATATATAACATATAACTATGGTAACAATATTACTATTAAACTTTTAACACATGTGAATAAAAGTGGTCAATATATTCTTAAGTTTGAAATGAATGCAGCTCTTACTAATAGTTTTAAGCAATTCTTTCAAAAAAGCATTTCTATAGCTCAAGAATTAAGGCAAATTGATGACAAATTAACAACTCTACTATCTGATTGGGAAATTATTAAGAATAAATTAACAAAGGAGGAATGTTTCAACGTATTAAAAAACGATATAAATAAATTATTTAATGATGATGTCATGGCTGTTTATTTTTTGCCGGCCGGGCGAAGCATAGCATCTGTGTTTTTTAGTAACAGATATAAAGGAAGCGTTGAAACCGGTGATTATATCTTAGACAGATTTACTTCAAGAAATATATTATTTAGAAATATTTATTCAAATATGATAAAGGATTTGGGATTTGATGATGGAGATGGTTTCTATTTAAATGCTGCCTATGCGGATAAATTGATAAAAGAGATATTAAAAGGTGACTATAGATATATAAGAGAAACAAATGAGGAATTCTTGATTATAAACGAAGATGAGTATATAAAAATGCAATTTGCCTCTTCGGGTCAACAAGAAAGTCTTTGGGTTTTATTAACGCTGCGTGTGCTAATGTACCATGAAATAAGCAAAGTATTGTTCATCGTCGAGGAACCTGAAGCGCACCTGTACCCCATAGCTCAAAGGAAACTGGTCGAATTCATAAGTTTCGTTATGAACGCCACTAATAGCCAGATGATAATAACCACTCACAGCCCGTATATCTTAACAAGCCTTAATAATCTGATATTTGCCAACAATGTAGCCATAAAAACCGGCAAAGAAAGTGAAGTATCTGAAATTATCGATAAAAGATTGTGGATTGACATAGATAAAATTGGTGTGTTTGAATTGGAAGGTGGAGAATGTACCGATATCGTCAGCAAAAGGCTGAATTTTATCAAGGCGGAGGAAATAGATAAGGCATCCAGAGATATAAACGATGATTTCGAACGGCTATTCGAAATAAGATAAAATATGATTTGCGAAAAATTCAAAATGGAATATCATACAAAACTACATTGTATTGAATACGATGTCAATGAAGAGATAATCTGTGCGGAAGAAAATGACAAAGAGTTTATTATAGATAATGCGTCCTTAAAAAAAATCATGAAAATAAAAATAGATAAATGTGTTATAACAAAAAAAGATAAACAACCAAGATGTGATTATCTTTTCATAGATTGTGACGATAAGATACTTTATTTTGTTGAATTAAAGGGAACAGACATATTATGGGCTATTAAACAAATAGAGATGACATTTGATAAATTTGACAGGAATACATTTTGTATTCGTTCTACATCGATAAACGCATATATAGTCACATCGGCAAAGAATATTCCAAATATTTTGTCTGAAGAAGCGTTATATTTGAAAGAAATTCTGAAAAGAAGCAATGGCAGGCTTGAAATTGTGCAGACTCCATATGTGCTCACACCTAAAGCCGCCCGCAGGAGCACTTCTTAACCATACTTCCCCATTGCAGCAATCCTTGCCTTCACCTCTTCGCTTATCGATTGATATGTGCCGCTTGGTGGTATGGATTTGCCTAAACTTAGGGTTATCCGGCCAGGTTTTGGCAGGACGGCACCGCGTGGCAGCGCCTCGTAGGCCCCGTCTATTCGCGCCGGGATTACCTGTACGCCACACTCCTTCGATAGTATTCCAACCCCTTTCTTAAACTCCTGAAGTGTGCCGTCAACCGAGCGCCCCCCCTCTGGAAATATACACAGCGACAACCCCTGTCTCAACAGGTACGCCGACATCGTCATCGCCTTCTCGAGATTTACGTTTGGGTCAATCGGGATAACATGCCCAAGACGTGCAAATACGCGGGCTGGTGCGCTCCTAAAGATGTCCTCAGCACCCTGGAAATATAAGTTTTTAAACACATCCCACGGCACAAGCGCCGCCACTATAAAGGCATCGAGATAACTCGTATGGTTTGGGCAGATGAGATATGGCGGCGCGGCAAGGTTTTCAGCACCTATGAGCTGCCCACCGTAAAATTTCCCGATACACTGCCTTAAAATCCACAGCACCGCCCGCGTAAACAGCCTCTCTGGCAGCGTGTTGTGAAGGCCAATTTTATTCAGGTCATCAGCCGATGGGGGTGTTGTGGTGAGCATCTCCTTAAAGCCGCTCGTCGTCTCACCGGTAAGCTCAGAGGCAGCCTTGCCGCCGTCGTAATAAAATTCCCTTACCCCGTCGGCCAATTCCCTGACGGTGTGAAGGTCCTGCCCAAACCCGGCGGGAAGCCGCGCTTTAAAACGCTCTTCAATCGCGCTCAACAGCTCCAGCCGCGTAAGGGAATCAATGCCGAGGTCAAGCTCAAGGCTCTCATCGAGGGCAATTGTCCGTCTTAGTTCCATAAGCCCCCTTATTATCGATATAACCGCCGCGGCGTATGGGTCTGCGATAGGCTGCCCGTTGGGAAGCCCCGCTGCCGCGGGGGCAGATGATTGGACGGCCTTTAGCTGAAATCTCTGTATCTTACCCAGCCTCGTCCGGGGGAGCGGTTCTGAGTGAAGCGTAAAACCCTTTATCCTCATATATGGCGGCAGCCCTGTGGATACGTTGTTAATTTCCCATCTGATGCTTGTCTCAACTGTGGCGATTTTCATCTTTTTCGCGTAATCCATATCGGGGACGATTATTGCGTGGACAGTGCCGCCGTCAGTGCCGTCTGCATACACGCATAGCTCTTTTATCAGCGGTATGGCAGAATACACCTGTTCCACGTCCTCGGGATAGACGTTTTTCCCGGAGCTAAGGACGATTACCTCCTTGCTTCGCCCGGTAATAAACAGGTAGCCGTCCTCGTCCAGATAGCCGAGGTCGCCGCTGTGAAACCAGCCGTCTGAAGCAGTGCCGCCGCCAAAGGCCTTCTCTGTCTCCTCAGGCATATTTAAGTACCCCGTTGTCACCATCGGCCCTTTTATCAGGATCTCGCCCTCTGGTGGCGGGGCGTTTCCGGTTTTTCGCGGGGCCTCGATTTGCACCCCGTTAAGGGGCACACCGGCAGAGCCTGGCCTTCGTTTGCCTAATGGATTGAACGTAACCACAGGGGAGGTCTCAGTCAGCCCGTAACCTTCCACAACGGTAAACCCATAGGCCTCGAGGCGTGTCATCACATCGGGACGCAATCGTGCCCCCCCTGAGGCGATAAACCTGAACTGCCCGCCGAATTGCCCCTGCACGGCCTTAAATAGCAATCTGCCCGCGTTTATATCGAGCGTACGCCTGAGCGAGTGCGACATGGAGCGCATTGCGGCGATGGCGAGGCGCGCTGTGGTTGGTTTTGCCTGTATCTTGTTGTCTATGGCGGTTAGTATAATCTCCAGCAGGCGTGGAATCGCTATTAAAATCGTAACGCCGTGGCCGGCAATCGTGTTTATCAGCTCCTGCCCCTTGAGGCCGGGCGGGTAGGTGATTGTTCCCCCGCCTAATATTGGCACTAAAAACGTACACATAAATGGATAAGTGTGATGAAGGGGCAGGACAGAAAGTACGTTATCGGAAGGCGTTAAAAGTCCTGTCTCGATTACCGCGGCGGCGTCTGAGAGGAAATTTCTATGCGTCAGAATGACCCCCTTGGGCGCTGACGTTGTGCCGGATGTGTAGATTATTGACGCGGTATCATCAGGCATTTGCGGCAATTCGGGGATAGCGCAGCAGGGTTCGGGGTTTTCCCATATGTTGTTGAACTTGGCCGAATCTAATAATATTTGACGAATAGCCAGGCCCTCGCAGGCCCTGCCGGCCTTATCCATAGTGTGCCGGCATGTAAAGATGGCGGCAGCGCCTGAGTTCACGAGTAAATTCCTGATTTCCGCCTCAGAGAGTTCCGCGTCCATAGGGACTGAAACACCGCCTGCCCCGGTTATCGCAAGATATGACGCGCACCACCTGGGCGAGTTTGCGGCACATATCGCCGCCCTCCTGCCGCCGGTTAATCCTATGTCCAGGAG
This sequence comes from Nitrospirota bacterium, assembly GCA_015233015.1. Classification (GTDB taxonomy): domain Bacteria; phylum Nitrospirota; class Thermodesulfovibrionia; order Thermodesulfovibrionales; family Magnetobacteriaceae; genus Magnetominusculus. Next base: position 74,620 of record JADFYO010000012.1, read on the forward strand.
AAGTGACGCGATTGCGATAGTCCTGCTTAGTATGTCCGCATACGAATAAGTCCGGCAGTCTGGTGTGGTACAATCGATAAATGCCGTTTTTGCGGCATTCCTCTTTGCCGATTCAACAAACAGGCTGAATATGGAACTACCGGCGAAGGATGGATATTTCAGCCGCACCGGTTACGGCCTCATGGGATTAATTATGGCGTTGAGGGCCTTGTCGTGAACCCGCGTGTTAGCTGACGCAAGGATTGTGTTTGTCTTGCCAAGTCCTGTGTGGATGTGGCCGATGTCATGGCCTTCTGCGTCGGTGCAGACGCCCCCGGCCTCTTTTACCATTAAATATCCCGCGGCAAAATCAAAGCTCCTCGATTTCGACATCGTAACAAACAGACTGACAGAACCGGCGGCGACGTGGGCGAGATTGAGGGCGGTTGCCCCCAGGCACCGTGTCCTTGCCGCGTGAGAAAACAGCCGGTTGAGGCGAGGAAGCTCCTCTGCCGGTCTTTGCGATTCAAAAAGAACCATATCGATTTTGCCGTCTTGTGATGTGTGTATTTTATTGCCGTTAAAGCAGCAGACGCCCTCGCCTTTGACTGCCCAGAACTCATCGGCGCTTATGAGATTTACGATATATCCCATGAATACGTCATCGAGCGTTTCGCCGCTGGCAACGGCAATAGATGTGCAGAATATGGGCAGGCCGTTTATGGCGTTTTTACTGCCGTCTATCGGGTCTATGATTATCCTCAGACGTGGGCTGTCCCCATTGTCAATGCCAAAATCCTCTATGCCGAATTCCTCGGAGACTATGCTTACAGGCTCCCCCAGGGATTTGATACGCGAAATAATTATCTTCTCAGCGGCCTCGTCCAAAGGGAATGTCGTATCCCCTGCCGCCCCGGTACGAAGCCCCGTGCGCACGTCAGCGGCGAAACGATACCGTGGGACTACCGCAAGAAGCTCCCGTCCTATACTTCGCAGGTCATCTATTTTCATGCCTCACCTAACGCGTTCAGATATACCGGCGGCCATAATCACTGTCTGATTTGAGATGAATACATAGTATGTATTGCTTCTATCACCCGTTTGATATACGCAATGTATTCGTCAGTGAGCTGGATTTGTTTCTCTGACAGTTGTTTCAGAAAATCGTCCCAGTTTCCGGTGCCTTTGGAGTCTCCGATAAAATCGAGCAGAAATTGGGTGATTTCGATGAATTTGTTTTCAATGCCGGAGGTATATGAGGCGGCCTTTTGATATTCGAGCATGGCCTCTAAGATGCGCGTTGAGAACGCCGCGAAGTCGCTGCTCATGGTGAATCCTCTGTTTTGAAGCAGCGACAGGTAATCCCAAAAGGCGTTAACGCCTTCATGGCTTGCGAAGTCGAATTGCTCTTTTACGAAACTCATCATTGAGTCTATAAGCTCGTCAAATTCCGGTAATGCCGATGCCATAAACCCCTCCTTCTAAGTTATAATTTATCTATAATTAGTGAATTGCAGATGGATATCGAAGTCATGCCCCTTGATTTTTTCGATAATGACCTGAAGGTCGTCGAGTTTTTTGCCTTTGACCCTGACGGAGGTGCCCTGGATTTCCGAGGATACCTTGAGCTTCATATCTTTTATCATTTTTACGATTTCCTTAGCCTTTTCGATGGCGATGCCCTGTTGGAGGGTGATTTTTTGTTTAACGGTACTTGCGGCCGCCGGTTCGACAGTGCCGTATGAGAGGGCCTTGAGGGATACCTCGCGTTTTACCAGTTTGCCCTGAAGAATGTCGAGGACATTTTTCAGTTTAAATTCGTCATCGGATGTGACGAGGATAGTGTTGTTGCCTTTGTCGATTTCGATGTTGCTTTTGCTGCCTTTGAAGTCAAAGCGCTGAGAAATTTCCTTCAAGCTCTGGTTGACAGCGTTAGTAACTTCCTGCATATCAACCTGGCAGCCAATATCAAAAGAATGTTCGTCGGCCATTGAGTAGTCCTCCGTTAACGGTTTTAGACAGTCATTATAGCATATTTCGCATTATCTTGCTAATTTTCCACCATTACTTTTTCAAATGCCTGTACGGTTAATTGCCTCAAATCGGCCTTCTCTGACACAGAAAGTATCTCTAAACCAATTATTGTTCCTTCGATGTCGAAATCCACTATAACATCGGCCGCTATCTCGCCGGTGCCGGTTATTTCTGTTTCCCTGAATCTGATATATAAGCCTAAAAACGGCAGTTAAGTATCAAAAGCAGTTGGCATAAGTGCAAAATAAAATGGTTGAGCAGGTTGTTTTTGCAAAATTAATCTAAAAGCGTAAGAGATAATAATCTTCATTTTTTCTGCAGTAT
>JADFYO010000130.1 GCA_015233015.1 Nitrospirota bacterium
CCAGCAGACAGTCGTAAACATTGATGTTTACATCTTCTATCTCTACATCTGTCGGTATCAACAGTTCCTGCCCGCATTCAAATAGAGCCTTCACTGCCTCAAGATTTATATCCATGTCGTTTTTTATAAGATACCCTAATGCGTCATCCACAGCAGTCTCGTTTTCTTTTGCTGCTATATACAAAATCCCAAGATACTCTTTATTGCCTTTCATGCCTTGCTTTTCTTTAAGGCTGTCATAGGCAATCCGAAAGCGGTGCGTTGGAAATAAACTATCCCGGTACTTATAATTCTCAAAAGCCCCAGGCTTGCGCACTAACCAGTCTATTATATGGCGGTACTGTATATAATGCTTGTCTGCGCCTCTCATTCTTGCTATCTTTTCTATGCACTTATTCCCATACAAAACCTCAAGGTAGTGTCCATGTACAATTACTTTTACCGTTTCTCCTATGAGATTGCTGTTTACTGAATAGCTGTTACGGTTTACACGAATTGTGCTTCCACAACCCACTTTTACCCTTAGTTCCCTGCTTGATTCTATTGGCTTCATCGGTAAAGTCTTAAGGGTCTTTACCTCCTCCATAAATCTCTCTCTGCGTCCTACATTTAATTGCTTAAACAATTTCCTTATAAAGTCAACATATTCACCTTGGTCATTAAAGTCGTTGCTTCCTCTTAGTAGTAGTGATTGCTTAACTGCCTTCTTAAATCGATTGTGCCGCTGTTCCACATCTCCATTTTCATTTGCCTTACCTGTCTGTATCTTTCTCCCTTGCAATCCGTAGTGTTTCAATAAAACATCGTAACGCTTTGTAAACTCTTCCAACTTGGACATGTTATTCACTGCCGAACTCAATCTATCCGTCTGATGCTCTTCGGGTACTCCCCCTAACTCAAAAAGTGCATTCTGTAATCCTTCACTCAAACTCTCAAAACTCTCTGAAAAACATAGGCTCCCCGTTTCCCAGTTGCTGTACGTTAATACAAAATGATAATAGAGATGTTGAAAATGCTCTCCCTTTATCATTATCATCAATTCATTCATACTTGTAAAATCTGACTGACTTAACTGACCAGGTATATGTATCTGGCTAAAATAGACTTCTTTCGCTGGTCCTTCCAACGCCCTCCATATCTTTATATGTCTCTGTAGTGTTCTTAACTGGTTATCCTGATATTTGCAAGGATTCTTCCAGCGGATATAGTCAAATAACGTTTTTGCCTCTAATCCAGGATTTATCTTTAGTTTTTCCGTCACATCCATCCAATCATCTACAAATGGATTCTTTCGGGTCCGCCACTCATGTGTCAGCTTTCGTTCGCTCGGCAGCTTCGTGTCGTTCATGTACTTCCTTGCCGTCTTTTCGCTCATCCCTGCTTTTGCCGCTGATACTTCTAATGTCCTTCCCTGACTCATCACCTTTTTTAACCTCCTTATCTGTTGATCTGTTACCATCTAAGTCCCTCCTTACTGAAAAACTTAGATAGTTTACTTGCTCCTTCTATCAGGGATTTTTAATTGTCGTCAGCCGGTAATTTTAATTGTCGTTGATCAGCAGATAACATATTGATGCTGTATCTGGCTCCGGTTGTTTCTATCACAGGTGTATCTCCAACAGGCGCCCATGTCGTGCCTGAATGGTAATCTGAACGAACATGTGCCTCATCCCCAAAGTATATCTCTGCTTCCGCTGCTTTTGCCAGTCTCTTTATCTCAGGATAATCCTCTTCAAGCCATTTCTTTACTTTTTCCTTATCCTGCTGATACGCACGCCTCAATGGACGCTGTGGACTTAAACCAAGGTTCCTTAGCAGCCTTCCTACCGACACTTCACTGAGATTTACCTTAAACTTATCTTTTATCAGTTCCTTTATCATCCACCTTGTCCATAATGCAAATTGAAATTTTAACTGCATCGGATTCTTATCTATAATTGTTTCATATATCCACTTTAATTGCCAGCCAGTTAATTTCGGTACTCTGCCAAAAAGCCGCTTTGCCTTTAATGCTTCTACTCCTCCTTCCCGATATTTAGATAGCCAACTATATATAATACCTCGCGTAAATCCTATTGCCTTTATCACTACCTCTGGACTTTCTCCTGCCTCTACCCGCTTGACTGCTCTTATTCTTATCTCTTCTAATGTCTTATGATCTAATTTCCTGCCATCTAATTCTCTCATTCTTTATTGTATCATTTCCCCTAATTAAATGTCCACTTACCTATGCACTTATTAATAACTCTCACCGTACATACCTATGCTGTTTATGGGAGAGGAATACGGCGAGGACGCGCCTTTTCAGTATTTTGTAAGTTTCTCCGGCGACCAGTTAATAAATGGAGTGAGAAAGGGCAGAAAAAGCGAATTCAAAAAGTTTCACAAAAAATGCACTCCGCCTGACCCCCAGGATGAGGCTACTTTTTTGCGGTCTAAACTGAACTGGGAAAAAAGAGAGGAAGGCAATCACAAAACACTGCTTGAATATTACAAGACACTTATTAAAATACGAAAAGAGCATCCTGCCCTTTCATCCCTTAACTCAGTAAATATGGAAGTGGAAGGACATGAAGGGAAAAAGACAGTGGCTATAAAGAGATGGCTTAATGGCGATGAGTCCGGCCTGTTGTGTATCTTTAATTTTAATAAAGATACGGTACAATCTACCGTTTCCTTAGCCGGTGCTGAGGAGTGGGAAAAGTTTTTCGATTCCGCCGATACCCTTTGGGGTGGAACTGGCTCTTCATCATCGAATGTTTTAACTTACAATGACGCCTTTACAATAACGGGATTAAGCCTGTCGCTTTATAAGCGGAGGGGGTAACCAAGGTGGTTAATATAAAAGCGAACGTGGAGCCTAAAATACCGGTATCCACATACCGGTTGCAGCTGCGAGGCAGTTTTAAATTTTCCGCTGCCGCCGCCATCATTCCATACCTGAATGAACTGGGGATAAGCGACATTTATACCTCGCCTTATTTAAAGGCAAGGAGCGGGAGCGCCCATGGTTACGACATCGTTGACCCCACAGTGATAAGCGAGGAGCTGGGAGGTGAAGGCGAGTATGAACTTTTGGTAAAAGAGCTGAAAAATAACGGCATGGGTCAGATAATGGACATAGTGCCTAACCACATGTGCGCGGCCTCAAATGAAAACATCTACTGGATGGATATGTTGGAAAACGGCGAGGGTTCCCAGTACGCCCATTTTTTCGATATTAACTGGAAGTCTGTAAGTAAGGATTTGGAGCATAAGATACTTATTCCGGTGCTGGGCAACCAATATGGGGTTACGCTGGAAAACAAGGAATTACAAATTGCATTTGAAGAAGGCGCTTTTTTCGTTTATTATTTTAGCAATAAATATCCACTGAGACCGCTAACGTATAAAAATATACTGAACTACGATATAAAAAAATTAGAGGACGTATTAGGACAAGAAGATCGGGATTTTTTGGAATATCTGAGCATAATAACGTCTATAACCAATCTGCCGTCATACCTTGAAACCGATAAAGATAAAACAATCGAACAGACACGCGAAAAGGAAATCATAAAAAGGCGGTTAAATGTTCTTTACAATAGCTGCACAGCGGTTAAATCTTTTATAGATGCAAACATATCTGTTTTTAATGGAGTTCGCGATAATCCACGGAGTTTTGATTTAATGGATAGTCTGCTGAGAGAGCAGGTTTACAGGCTGGCTTTCTGGC
>JADFYO010000131.1 GCA_015233015.1 Nitrospirota bacterium
TTTGCGGAGAGTTGTTAAAGGTGATGTTGGAAACTCATCTTTTCGAGTTTTCAATATCACCGCCATTTCCACAGCCGCCTTAGTTATTTCTGCCATAGTACACGTCTGCCGGAGTTCTGTAGCCCAGCGATTGATGTGGCCTCTCATAATTATAGAAGTTCAGATACCTGCCTATGCATATTTCATCTTCATTATTTCCTTGAACCTCCATCTTTCTGCTCTTCCTGTAACTTAACATGTTGTCCAGTTTTTGGGGCACATTATAGTTCCGTGGGAATGATTGTCTCTTATCGCCGAATAACTCACCCGCTATAATAACTCAACGAGCGCACATAGGAAAAGCCGGTGACGATTAATACCGCGGCCATATGTTTAAAAAAAAATATTTTTTCCTCTCGTTAATTATATTCGGAAGAGGGTATAATATGGTTTTACGATATCTGAACTAATATGAACATAGCTAGAGGGCTGTTTGGAATTATAACGATTTGCCTTGTTGTATGGGCAATTAGCGAAGACAGGAAGGGGGTAAGGCTCAAACCTGTTTTGACGGGGCTATTATTTCAGATAGCAACGGCGTTTCTGGTGTTAAAAATATCGGTTATCAGAAGTTTTTTTCTATTTTTGAATGAGGCCGTAATGGTACTGGAGAAATCGACATTGGCCGGTACATCGCTGGTTTTTGGGTATCTGGGTGGCGGCAAACTCCCCTTTGACGAGAAAATCCCTGGCGGGTCGTTTATTTTAGCGTTTCAGTCGCTGCCGATGGTGCTTGTTATCAGTGCCGTGTCGGCGTTATTGTTTTACTTCAGGGTGCTTCCATATATGGTCAGGGGATTTTCTTTTGTGCTGCAGAAGGTAATGAAGGTTGGGGGTGCCGTAGGGCTGTGCGCCTCGGCCACAGTATTTGTCGGTATGGTGGAGGCCCCTCTGTTTATTAAACCGTACCTGAAGAATTTATCACGCGGTGAAATCTTTGCTGTGATGTCAGTCGGTATGGCAACTATTGCGGGGACTGTGATGGTGCTATATGCCAGTCTATTAAGCCGGGTGCTGCCGGATGCCCTTGCTCACATCCTGCTTCATTCAGTAATAAGCGCCCCTGCGGCGCTGGTTTGTTCTATGCTGATGGTGCCGCCAACGGGCAGGATTGAAACGGGTGAAATCCTCCCTCCACACATTTACAAAAGTCCTCTGGATGCAATCGTAAGGGGTACCGCGGACGGCATAGAGCTGCTGATAAATATAATAGCCATGCTGATAGTCTTTGTCGCGTTAGTGTCTCTGGTGAATTATGGACTTGCAACGCTGCCTTATTTTTATGGCACACCAGTTACGCTTCAGCGCATTATGGGGGTAATTATGGCCCCTGTCGTTTGGGCGATAGGGATACCATGGACGGAGGCTCAGGCGGCAGGCGCCTTAATGGGAACAAAGACGATATTAAACGAGTTCGTCGCCTACATAGACCTCGCCAATCTTCCAAAAGGCGTGTTAAGCCAAAGAAGCACCATAATAATGCTTTATGCTATGTGCGGATTTGCAAATCCTGGCAGCCTTGGAATTTTAATAGCCGGGCTTGGCACGATGGCGCCGGAAAAAAAGGAGGAGAAAAGGATTTTGGACGTAAACCCCGCCCCCCTTTGGGGTTGGACTATGAAAAACATAAGGACTTGCTGTAACTTAAATATGGCAATTTTTTGTCTTGACAAACGGGTCCACTATAGAACCGGACTTTTTGAGCTATGTTTCAAGAAAACTTAGACATTATATATTTCATCTATGGGTCATCCTATGTAATCATGGGAATTGTTGTCTTGAGGCAGCCAAAAGAAGGAAGCACTTTTAAGCTGGCAGGGATTCTTTGGCTTTTGGCAGGATTCGGATTATTGCATGGGACTAACGAATGGCTGAATATGTGGGCACTATTAAAAGGCAGGAACATGGGCGTTGACTTATTACAATGGTTTTGTCTGACTTCTTCCTATGCCTTTTTATTTGAATTTGGTAGAAAAACCATTAGAATCACCGGACAGGGATGTCTATCCTGCAATGAACAATTTATAAAATATCTGCAATGGTGGATAATTTTGGGTGCTTTAACCATTGTGTTTTTATTTGGAATATCATCTCACGATCTATTAACGGCAGGCACTATTGCCACAAGATATACTTTGGGATTTACAGGTTCGATTTTAACAGCATATGGTTTCATTTTATATTACAATTACGAAAAGGATATGCTGGCCAAAACCAACGTTTATAAAGTACTCTTTTTATTGTTAAGTGCGGCCTTTTTACTTTATTCTATCCTTGGTGGCCTCGTTGTTCCTGAAGGAGATTTTTTCCCCGCAAACTGGCTTAACGAATCCTCTTTCTTAAAAGTAACAGGCATCCCGGTATCCATTTTTAGACTTGGGGTTGCTGTATGCGTCACCATAGTCGTAACAGAGATATTAAATATTTTTAACTGGGAAGCGAAAAACAGACTCCAATACGAAATCCTCAAGCTGCAAGCCCTGGAAGACAGGCACAGAAACCTTTTGGAGACCATCCCGGACATAATATTCAATGTCGATGTGGATGGAATTTTTACATATATAAACGGTGCTGTCAGGAATCTCGGTTACGAACCTGAGGAGCTTGTAGGCCGGCATTTTAGTACACTAACGGCACCTGAAAAGAACGAGCATGTAAATGTTTTGTCAGAGCAAATACCAAAACATTTGGAAAAATCGATTGGAAATACCTCGAAACTCTTTAATAGCATAAAAACTGAAGGAAGAAACACAGTGGAAGTTTCTATCATAAAAAAGAAAACGGGTTATGATACCCAGGGAAAAAGTAACTCCGCAGAATTTTTTGGGGAAATCAATCTATCCAGCATTTACGAAGTTAACTCAGACACGATGAAACAGGAGCTTACCGGATCGATGGGAATAATTAAATCAAAAGATTTCGCAGGCTCCACCGGCGTCATCAGGGATATTACAGAGCGTAGAAGGCAGCTCAATAATTTAATAACATTAGAACAACAGATGGAAGACGCTGCCAGAAAGAGCGAAGAAGAGTGCAAAACACTCTCGCAACAGCTCACAGCTCTTTTTGAAGCGATACCCGATAAAATAATACTTCTTTGTCCTGACCTTAAAATTGTGTGGGCCAATACAAGAACAATAGAATCGCTAAGCAACCGCCTGAATATTACGGAGACAACTCAACAATATTGTTATAAAGGATTTTTAGATTGCGTGTTTGAGTGTCTTGACTGCCATATATTAACTTGTTTTATAACAAGTGAGGTTCAGTATAATCGGCATACGGACTCAGACGGCATAATTTGGGATATACGAGCAGTTCCTATAATAAACCATGAGGGGAAAACGATTAACGTAATCGAACTGTCTTGTGACGTTACGGAGAAAATAACAATGCAACAAAACGCTATAACCTCCGGACATCTTGCATCTCTCGGTGAGATAAGCGCCGGTGTCGCCCATGAAATA
>JADFYO010000132.1 GCA_015233015.1 Nitrospirota bacterium
CAAGTCGAACAAGTGGCGCACCTGCTGCGGGCGGTCTTCACTTGGCAGCGCGCGAATTGCATCCCAGACGGCGAGGCATTGCGCGGGCGACAGCATTACGAACCTCCACTCCATCAACTTTCCGCCGTTCTCGTGGCGGGCAACATCGACTAGGACAGCCTCTCGGAGGCTGTCCGATAGACCGTCAAACGCCATGACATATTGGCGGAACTCTTCCGCCTTCGCCTTGGCGATTTGCTCATCCCTGGGGATGAAACGCCGCAAATCCCCCATGTGGAAATCCCCCGATTAGGTCCCGGATTCTGGGACTAGATAGTCCCGGATTCTGGGACCTAATGCAAGCGAGGAATCCTGCCGTTCCGCGCCTTTCCGGCCGAGCCGTCCCGACAGAATCTCTCATAGAGAACGGAACCCCCCCCCGACGTGGCTCACCCACATAGCAAGCGGAGGGGGGGGGTGGTCCCGTTCCCCCCTCCTTGTCCCCCCCCCAACCTGTGGAAAACTGCGGCATTGGGTACATCGGTGTGCCGCTGGTCGCGGCACTTCCGCGCCCCAATCAGGGCGCGGCCGTCGTGTCGATCGGCGGCAGAACGGCCTCCCGGCCGACTGCGCCGGCACGGGCGGTTGATGCAACGATTGCTCGGCAGGGCGAGGGCTTCGCCCCCGCTCTTTCCTGGGTTGGGCTTGGTGCTGAGCAGCACCCCGCGCGCCGATCTGCACGACCGCCGTGTAGGCGTGAGGGGGGCACCCCCTCACCTCCCCCTACGGGGCGACCCAGCAGCCATCCGGATTCCGCCCCTGGACGGCCTGGATGAACTGCCCGCCGACGATGGTGCAGCCCGGCCGAGTCGCCATGAGGCTGGCCGGGAACATGCGGACACTGCCCACGACACCCAGGCAGAAGCCCACCAGGACGAGCAGGAGGGCCAGGAACGCCATGAGCTTCCATCCCATGCCGCCGAGGGCTTCCCCCGCCTCTGCGGCCGCCGTAGCGGCTTGCCGAGCCTGTTGCGCCGCCGCCAGCACGTCGGCCGCGGCCTCCCGATTGGCCGTCAGCGCCTGCCGGACCTCGCCGGCGGCGATGCTGGCGGCCGTCTGCACGGCCGTCTTGAGGGCCGTGGGATCGGCCGACTTCACGGCGGCCGTGCACTTGGCTACCTCGGCCGAGAGGCCATCCAGCGCGTCGACGATGGCGTTGCCGCTGCTCATGTCCCCTACCTCCCGAAGCTGGGGCCGTCGCGGCCGGGCTTCGGCCCGCTGCGCTGGCGCTGTGTCTCTTGCTGGCGCTGCTGTTCCTGCTGCTTGCGCTGGGCCTCGATCCTGGCCCGCTGCTCGGCCGCCGCCCGGTCGGCGGCGCGCTGCTGGAGAATGCGTTCGGCCTGCTGCTGGCCGAGGAGATCGGCGGCTTTCGCCGTCTCCGGGCTGTTGGCGGCGGCCATCAGCTCGTCACGCCGATCCGGCAGCACCTTGCCCACCAGGTCGCGGGCCTTGGCTTCGATGACCTGGCGTAGCTCGGTCATCTGCTGGCGCACCTGGTGCCAGCTTTCGACCACCCGCGCCAGCATGGTCCGATCCTCGCGGACGGCCATGGCATCGCGCAGGGCGTGGGCCTTATCGCCGTTGCCTTCCCGGTCCATCTGCATGGCGACGGGACCGATTTTCGGCTCTGGCGGTCGGTTCAGCACGAACGCCTGTTCCGTCGCCTTCCGCCGTTCGGCCTGGGACCGGGTGTTGTCGGCTGCGACCACCAGCACCGCCTGCCGCTGATCGGCAAGCGAGCGGTGGTCAACCCGCTCCGGGACGTGGGCACGCTCCAACGCCCTGTTGCAGTGGTGGCCCCAGCGCTCCCGTAGTGCCTCGATTCCTTCGGCCTGGGACAGCGTGCGATCCTTCTTCGCCGCCAGCCCGGTCGGCTGGCTGGCGTCAAGCGCCCGGTCGGAAACCATGATGTGGGCGTGCGGCTGCTTTTCACCGTCGCGGGCGTCCGGTTCGTGGATGGCGACATCGGCGACGATGCCCCGACTGGTGAACTCTTCCCGGCAGAACGCCCGCACAGCCTCAACACGCTGTTCGTGGTTCAATTCCCGAGGCAGGGCAACCAGAACCTCCCGTGCCGTCATCGCATCCTTGCGCTTCTCGGCTTCGTCAATGTGGTTCCACAGTTGCTCACGGTTGCGAGCCCATTCCGGTGCGCCATCAGGTGCGATGATTTCCGAATGGGTGACGCCTTCCTTGCGCTCGTAGCTATGCGTCATCTGCTGGCGTTCATCGCGGAGGCGTTCGGCATGGCGATAGGCGGCGGCGGCGACACATGACCGCCCTTGCCCCCGACTGATCGCCTTTGCCTCACACCGATAGATCGCCACCGTATCAGACCCTCGCATCACTCGCAGTTGTGAAGATAGCTCGATGGTGGTAGAGAAACAACACGAACAAGGTGAGTGCGCGGTTAATCATTGCTGCGCAATGACCACGGCCCCTTTGCCGGGGCGGGCAAGTCACAAAGGGGAAAAGGCATGGCGCGCAAAACCGAGGCCGAGCGACTGGCTGAACTGCAAGCCCGCAAGCGCGCCTTGGAGGCGCAGATGCAGGCCATCAGTGCTCGGCAGAAACAGCGCTCACGGAAAGACGACACCCGCCGCAAGGTGTTGGTCGGTGCGGCGGTTCTTGCCGAGGCCGACAAGAACGCGGCGGCCAAGCAAAAGCTCATGGCTTTGCTTGACCAGCACCTTACCCGCGACATCGATCGCGCGGTGTTCGACCTCGCCCCGAAGGCGAAGGCCGAACCGGCAAAAGTGCCTTAGCGGCCCTTGATCGCGTCCAGCACCACGGCGAGGTTCATCGCCATCGTCTGGTGCATTTGCTCAAAGCGAGCATCTATGGCCCGTTCGAGGTTGTCGATCCGCTCGCTCAGCCCCTCATGGCGGTCGCTGATTTCCGCTCGCAGATGGGCAACGTCGGTGCGAACGCCACGGAGATCGCGGAGTTCAGCCTGCATCCGCTTCATCTGTTCGCCGAGAAGCTGGACGTCAACATTGGTCATGCCTTCCCTCCCTGGACGACGCCGAACGGCAGCGGCTCCTGCTTGGCCTTCTCGGCACGGATCTCCAGCTTGCCATTCCAGGCGACGTGGGCGTTGACCCGGTAGCGGGCGACACCGGCACCGCGCATCCCGGCCACCTTCACCCTCTCGCGACTGATGACGCCCAAGTCTTCCAGGGTGCCCATCATGGTGCTGATGTGCTTCGGTTCAGTGCCGATCAGCTTGGCCAACTCCTCGCGGGTGAGCGTCACTAGGCCGGTATTCACCTCGATATGCGTAATCACCAAGTCGAACAAGTGGCGCACCTGCTGCGGGCGGTCTTCACTTGGCAGCGCGCGAATTGCATCCCAGACGGCGAGGCATTGCGCGGGCGACAGCATTACGAACCTCCACTCCATCAACTTTCCGCCG
>JADFYO010000133.1 GCA_015233015.1 Nitrospirota bacterium
TCATGTAAAATTGACACTCTCAAAGAGAAAATTCCGCACTTACGCTCTTCTTAACTCCACATCTCGTAACTTATTAATACACTATACGTATAACCAGTACCTCTTTTGTCTTCACCGAGAATTGCTGGCCGGCCATCAGCTCTATTGACTTTTCATCTTGGCTTAGTTTCATCAAATTAGAACAAGTTGCCGTTGTAATATTGGCGCACGCCTCTAATAATATCTTAAGTGCATCTTTTTCAGTTTTGGCAGTAGCTATTTCGTTTTCTGCTTTAATTATAATTTCAGCATCTTTAATCCGTCTTTTCTGATCTCTATTCTCTAATTCCTCTATTATAACTTTTTTTATTAAATCAAAATAGGGCTTAAGTATATCCAACTCATTTTCTTCGATTTGAGCCGCTGTATTGATTTTGCTGTCCATAAATGGTCTATCTTTTCCTATATGGTCATTTCGTTTATCTAACTCTATAATCACGACTGGTTTGTCTTCACCGTTTGCTTCTTTGTAAATTATAATTTTAGCCCAGTTACGCGCTTTGCCCATCTGCACTTCCTTTGACCATAATGATTTACTATTTTCTGGTATTACTTCCTCTATCGTATAATGAATGCCAGACTGACTTGCTTCACTACTTTTATTAAAATTAAAGGGTTTTCGCGTTCCAATAAAATCCTCAGTGACACCGCCACCCATTTCTGCTTTGGCTGTCATTAGCCAGTTATGTGGATGAGTACAATCTTCTTCCAAATCACATATTGGTAGGTGCTCAACCTCAAAATATCTTGCACGTGTAAAACCCTTTTGTATTATACTTTGTAAAATGCTCTTTATACGTTCTTCGTAGTCATATGTTACGAGATCTGCGGAGGTGTCTTTTACACAATATAAAAGGGTAGCATAAGTTTCCTTGCTGTCATTTTTTATAGCTATAGCGTGTATTTGATGATATGAGCTTTTGCCATTAATGAATAATAAATGAAGTTTATTTGCTCTGCCTTTGTTATTGTTGTATATATCTTCTACAATGCAGGCAGAACACGGGATCTTTTTACTACTGTCGGCGCACTTAAAACAAAGACTACCCTTTTCAATGTTAGGATAAATGTATCGAACCGCGTTATTGAAATAAATTACCCTATATGAAATATCCAAGATCAAAATAGGTATTTCTAGTTCTAAAAATGTTTGTTGTAGGTCTCCTGCTTTATCAAACTCCTTTGTAACATAGCTTTGGAGGCTTTCAATGTTTTGCGCTACTCTTATTGTATTTAAAATTGTACCAATAGCCATTTCTTTACCAATAACTCGAAATACCTCTTTCCTATGTTTTAAATTATCCGCTTTATCAGGCTGGCCAGTGAAAATTATAATGCGTGTTTTAGGAATCCCATCGGTCTCGGACAACGTCAGTTTTTGAAGCGCTTCGTCAATACTATTTATTATAAGTGAATAATCAAGGACAATCAGGTCGCCGACATTAATCTTGCCATAAGCGTCAGCTACTTGCACATAGCCTCTTGCTATGTATTTTAACTGTTTTAAGAGTCTTAATAGTGCTTTAAGTTGTTTTTTACTTTGTTGAATAACGTGAAGCTTCATATCATTTCTCTCCTATTAGCATTGGCAGTTTTATTTGAAAAGTCGATCCTGTGTAAACATAGCTTTCCTTTAGTTCTAAAATCGCAGAAATAGACAAAGCCAGGTGTTTTGCTATATATAGCCCCATTCCAAGTCCGCCCTTTCCAGTTCGTTCGTCTGTTTTCTTTGTTGTGTATAAAGCATCAAATATCACTCCGTAGTCCTTACCGTGAATTCCGCAGCCGTTGTCTTCCACCTCTATAGTAATTGGATGATTTTCCTGCGCTTCATATTTCATTCGTATCTTTACTATGCCTTGTTTTTTGTCGTTGTGATGAATAGCGTTCAGCAAAAGATTTGTAAGAATCTGGCCGAGAATCAACGATGAAAAATATATATAAGCAGGCATATTTCCTGTAATAGGCTCAAACTCGATTTTAACGTTATGCGCGTCTGCCTCTGGTTTTACCATTACAACGTATTCTCTTATCGTTGAAACGAGGTTGATATTTGGCAATCTCTTTTTATATACTGGGCTTAAAAATAGCTCAATAAGGCTGTTTAGATTATTTACATATTTTGTAAACTCATTGAGGCTTTTACTAAATCCACTAATAAAAGTCTTATCTAAACGTGATTTATTTGTGCTTAAATCAGCCCATTTACTTTTTATAGTTGTAATTTCGCTGTCAATAGACTGAAGTCTGTTTCTCATTTCATGATTCAAACCTATACCAAGACGGCCTATAATACTAAATATCAGCTCACTCTCAAACAACTGCTTCAATTCGTTCTTTTCCAAAATTAACGAAAGCCTATCAGAAATGATTAACCCCTTTTTAAGATCACTCTCATCGAATGATTTATTAGCCGTGTTGAAAAACGACATAACATATGTTACTTTACCCTGCACAGAAATAGGATACCCAAGCATAGAGGTAACGTCAGGAATGATGTCTTTAATTGGTGCAATCCATTCACTAACAATAGCATCTACGTGAGTTGGTTTATTTGTACTAATAATATTTCTAATGGGAGACGTTGTCAATTTATGTATCTGTTGATTTACTGCTGATTCGTTAATTCGTTTTGAGTAGAAAATAGAAATTGTTTGTCCATTATCTTTGGATTTAAATATGCAGTATTTATCGAAAGAGATCGAGTCACAAGCCTCATCATATAAAATGCTCAAGCTTTTTTCTATATCAAACAGGATGATAGAGAAGTCCTTTTCGGCGTGTTTAAATACGGTGTTGCCCATAACATCTGCATTTCCATCAGATGATAACAGATTCAGCGAACTATTATAGTCTCCAGAAATCACATCTCTCAGTGTTACGCTTGATATGGGTTTTAACAATATATCGTTGACCCCTATTTCGAGAAGTTTCTCTTCAGTAAGCGTATCATATTTCGCACCGGTCAATAAGTAAATCCCGTGTTTGGCACACTTTCCCTTTTCTGCGGTATCCTTTATTAACCTCACTCCTTCGTTTTCTACCGGTAAGTTGTTATCTATAAATAGAAAATCATAATCATCTTCGTTTAGGATGAGCTTCATAGCGCTTTTATAATCATGTGCCTTGTCAACTTGCACCCCCATCGACGCAATACAGCCGGCAAAGGAATTCAACACGTCTTTATTATCATCTACTACTAGCACCCTATATCTTGGAATTTTTTTCCTGACTTCAGCCTTTTTTACATCGGCCTTTGTTATACTAACAAGTACATAAGTATGTAGATATTATTATGCAGCATATTGCAATTTACGGTGCATAAAGAAACTGCGAATTATGTCTGGCAATTTCTGTAATGACTTTAGGAAATACGAGACTTTTTTC
>JADFYO010000134.1 GCA_015233015.1 Nitrospirota bacterium
TTCCCCGCTTGGCGGTAACTTGTTAGTTATAACTGGTGCATGACCGGTACCACTTCCAACCCAGAACAAGTTTACAACTGACTGGCTTGAAGTGGTGGTCCGCCCAGTAAATGTCATAGTTGAGCCGGAACTTGAATCTACCCAGCTCCAGTTGCCGCTTGTTAATGTCACAGCGGAAGATACACTGGGTGAAACTATCACAGATAAAACTGATATAAGTATTAAGACAATAAGACGATATTTAAACCTCGTCACTGTATCGAACTTTTGCGCCGGCAGCACCATTGCCTTATCCTTCATTCCTTGTATCCTCCCATTTCCTGTTTTCTCCTGTATTTCAGGGCTTATGCCCTGTATTTATCTCCAGCTCGCCTGACGACGAAAACATTGCCATCAGATCATAAAATATACCGTTACAGACTTATTAGATGACATAGTAACAGTACATTGATTTCCACTTGTCGAATCACACCCTGACCAACTTGTAAAAGAAAATCCAGAATTAGGCGTTGCAGTTAGCGTTACCGATGTGCCTGATTGATATGACGCCGTACCGGTGTTGCCGCTCCAGCTGATAGTTCCGCTTGATGCTGTTACTGTGCCCATACCAGAGCTGTATGCCATCGTTACATACAGAGTAGGTGATTGCGTAGTTGATGTAAACGTTGCCGTTACAGACTTAGCCGATGACATAGTAACAGTACACTGATTTCCACTTGACGAATCACATCCTGACCAGCTTGTAAATGTTGAACCGGTATCAGCCGTTGCCGTAAGTGTTACCGATGTCCCTGATGTGTATGAGGCCGTGCCCGTGCTCACGCTCCAGCTAAGAGAACCGCTTGACGCCGTTACAGTGCCGGACCCCGTGCCGGATTTCGTTGCAGTCAGCGTATATGATGGCGTTGTTGTCGTAAAATTTGCCGTTACAAGCCTATCACCTGACACAGTAACAGTACACTGATTTCCGCTTGTCGAATCACACCCGTCCCAACTTGTAAAAGTTGAACTGGAATCAGCCGTTGCCGTTAGCGTTACAGATGTGCCACATGTATAATACCCAGACCCGATGAGAGAACCGTCTGACGCGGTTACAGTGCCCGATCCCGTGCCGGATTTCGCTACTCTCAGGAAAGGGTCAAAAGGCGGAGTCGTAAATGTTGCCGTTACGCTTTTTGACGATGACATTGATACGGTACACTGAGAACCGCTTGTAGAATCACACCCTGACCATGACGAAAAAGTAGAACAGGTATCGGCCGTTGCCGTTAGTGTCACAGATGTGCCCGGTGTATATGAGGCCGTGCCGGTGCTCCCGCTCCAGCTCAGAGTTCCGCTTGACGCTGTTACTGTGCCTGTGCCCGAAAAATTCCGGCCGCCGATGCCGGATTTCGTTACAGTCAGGATAGGCAATGTCGTAAACGTTGCTGTTACGCTCTTAGCTGATGACATCGCAACGGTACACTGCGACCCGCTTGATGAATCACAGCCTGACCAGCTTGTAAATGTAGAGCCGGAACTGGCCGTTGCCGTCAGCGTTACCGATGTGCCGGATGCATACGAGGCCGTACCGGCGCTGCCGCTCCAACTGAGAGTGCCGCTCGATGCCGTTACAGTGCCTGACCCCGTGCCGGATTTTGTTAAAGTCAGGGAATAAATGTCACTCCACTTTGCCCCTAAAGAGTAGAGTTTACCATTATAATATGTGTACATAGCACCGTCTGCCCCTGCCACTATAGCGGCACCGTTGCTAAACCATTGGGCATAGTATGTGACCCCGCCGGATGTTCCCGTTGATATATTTCCGGATTTTGACCCAAGCCACGAGGCGTATTGACTGAAGATTTCGTTAATCTTCGCGGCTGCCTTACCAAATGTCTGCCAGCTTACCCCTAAAGAATAAAATGTGCCATTATAATAAGTGTACAGAATTCCGTCTGGTCCGGCCACGATGGCGGCACCGTTTGTGAACCATTGGACATAGTATGTGCCTGAACCAGATGTTCCCGAAGATATGCTTCCGTTTGTTGACCCAAGCCATGAAGCATATTGATTATAGATTGCGGAAATTGCCGCAGAGGCTGCGTCGCCATAGACCGCATTTACTTCTGTATAGAGATAACCCCAATAATCACCATGTGCCGCGGCAACAAGCTTTGACCCGTCTGATGAGGACGCTACTGACCGCCAATAATCACTGCCGGCCTTCGTTTGCTTAGTCCATGTAGCACCTGAATCGGTTGAGGTATATATATAACCGCCATAAACAGCGGCAACGAGATTTGCCCCGCCTGATGAGGAAGTGACCGAATACCAACTTTGGCTGCCTGCAATAGTTCTCTCAGTCCATGTAGCGCCTGAATCGGTTGAGGTATATATGTAACCACTATAAACCACAGCAACAAGCTTTGTCCCATCTGATGAGGACGCTACTGACATCCAATATCGGTTGCCTGCACCAGTTTGACTAGTCCATGTAGCACCTGAATCGGTTGAGGTGTAAATATAACCACCATTAGCAGCGGCAAATAGCTTTGTTCCGTCTGATGAGGACGCAACTGAACGCCAATCCCGGCTGCCCGCACCAGTTCGCTCAGTCCATGTAACACCTGAATCGGTTGAAGTATAAACATAACCACCATTAGCAGCGGCAAATAGCTTTGTTCCGTCTGATGAGGATGCAACCGAATACCAGTAGTGGCTGCCTGCTCCAGTTCGCTCAGTCCATGTAACACCTGAATCGATTGAGGTATAAATATAATTTTTATCATTAATATAAACCACAGCAACAAGCTTTGTCCCGTCTGATGAGGATGCTACTGACTGCCAATCCCGGCTGCCTGCTCCAGTTCGCTCAGTCCATGTAGCACCTGAATCGGTTGAGGTATATATATAACCACTCTCAACTGCGGCAACGAGCTTTGTACCGTCTGAGGAGGAAGCAACCGCTATCCAATTCCGTTGGCCTGCACTCGTTTGCTGAGTCCAAAAAGATGTAAACGTTGCCGTTACAGACTTACTCGCTGAAATCGTAACTGTACATTGAGCACCGCTTGACGAATCACACCCTGACCAGCTCGTAAAAGTAGAATCTGCATCAGCCGCTGCCGTCAGCGTTACCGATGTGCCTGATGTGTAGGCGGCGGTGCCGGTGCTTCCGCTCCAGCTAAGCGTTCCGCTTGACGCTGTTACTGTGCCTGAACCCGTGCCGGATTTTGTGACGGTTAGAACAGGCAGGGCTGTAAATGTTGCCGTTACACTTTTAGCCGCTGACATCGTAACGGTACACTGAGAACCGCTTGACGAATCACACCCTGACCATGACGTAAAAGTAGAACTGGAATTAGGTGTCGCCGTTAG
>JADFYO010000135.1 GCA_015233015.1 Nitrospirota bacterium
TTGCTTGCAAAAAATTCATAGAATGAGATAGCCTTCATGTGAGAATGAGTATTTTCAGTTGATTGACCTTGAACGAAGGAAACTTGAAAAGGTAGGCGTTAGCGCGGTATGATCAGCCGGTACGCGCTCCATCGCCCCTATGAATTTGAACAGCCCCTTTGCCTTCATCTCATTCATAAACTCGTGTGCCATAATGTACTTGTCCATGCTGAAACACCGCTGCAAAAACATATCGTTAGGATTGTCTGACACCATCTTAAGCCCTAATTCACGGGCAAATTTCAACGTCGGAATCTTCCGCGGCAGGAAAAACGATTTCGAACCCTCCAGACGCCCTTTGGCCAGAAACTCGTCTATTATCTTCGCCGCCTTCTCAGGGTCTTTATACAGATGCGGAAAAAAGTTCTTCATGTAACTTATCTGCGCGTTCGGGTCGAGTCTGTTCACCCGTTCAAACCGCTGATCCAGGGCCTTTCTATATGTATCCGCTATATCTTGTAACGTGGAATCGTCAATCCCGAATACAGGCTGTTTCTTTCCCAGTTCCATATCGTCAATGAACTGATAGTTAAATTCCTTGGGCTGCTTATCAAAAAAATCGGTGATGTCTTTCGACGCGGTGACGGCTATGTCCTTTTTCCTGTCCATGATAGCATTGCGTTGCCTCAGACTACCCGCAACGCGCGCGGCCTCTTCACTCATACTGGCCGGCGCAAAGATGCTCTTTATCTCCTTCCCCGCCGCCGCTATCTCATCAAGATGCTCCTTCAGCTTCTCAACGTCAATCGCCTTCCCAACGCCGAGCAGCTTATCAACATCCACCGCACCGCTCTCGTTGCTGAGTGGGTTCTTTTCCTTGTCGCCTCCTAAATTCTTTACCTGCTCTTGGATAGACGGCTTCTGATTCTCCTTGACAGGCTCGGTTGGGTGTGGTAGAGTAGAATCAGTAGCGTTGCTCTGCTCCGTGCGCCCAGCGGTAACGTCCTGAGTGTCTTTAGGCGTTATCGTATCAAGGGGGTTAGATAGCTCAGGTTTAATGGGTAAGGTGGTGCGCCTATCCCAGAGCGGTGCGAATTTCTCTATGTATTGCGGTTTAAATATGCCGCCTGTAATTACTCGATAAAAATCACCATCTCCGTGTGGTACTAATTCAATAACAGAAACCTTGCCTTTACCATTCTTTTTTACCAACATCAACTTATTTCCATAATCTTGTCTTATTTCGGTATAGTTGTTGGCAATATCATGGATAAAATCACCTGCTCCTGCATAACCTTCCTTCTTAATTCTCTCAAGACGCTTACCACTATCGGCTATCTCTATGTGTTTCTTACCATATTTATCAGTACCCTCTTCTAGTCTAATTGGTGCGGACTGCCTGCCAATAGCCTGTCCAATGTCGGGGGTAATCTGTCCGAAGTCGGTTGAGCCGTCCTTTGTTTTAACGAAATCTCCTTCCTTCGGCTGTGTCTTCCCCCCCAAAGCCTCTACCTGCCTGCTGTCAACGATCGCCTGTGCGTCTCTAAAACTCATTCCGTCAAGCTCTTCATTCGTATAGCCCAAGGCTTTTAACTGTGATTCCAACTCCGGCCACGTAGTCTTCTGTTTATCAGTAGGCGCTGAGTTCTGTACTTTCTCACCTTCACCATCCACACCGGCGGCCTCCGGCGACTCGTAAGACTGCGTCTCGTAAACAGGCGTATTACGCGGCTCTTTTTCCTCTGGCTTATACGCAACCTGATCATCTGCGACCTCCGCTTCGGCCTTTCCCTCCGGTGT
Organism: Nitrospirota bacterium; assembly: GCA_015233015.1. Classification (GTDB taxonomy): domain Bacteria; phylum Nitrospirota; class Thermodesulfovibrionia; order Thermodesulfovibrionales; family Magnetobacteriaceae; genus Magnetominusculus. Next base: position 1,780 of record JADFYO010000135.1, read on the forward strand.
TTGCGGCTCTTCTGGTGTGGCCGATGCTTCGGGCGTCTCATCAAGGGGCGGTGTCTGCGGTTGTTTCATGGCCTCAAATTTCTGCACTTCCGCAACTGTATCGTTGAATTCTTTATGATTCATTTTATCTATATCATCTTGCGTGTAACCATTTTCCCTCATAAGCCGAACCTTATCTTCTAACCTTAATGTGGCCGTCTGCTCATCCGTCGGGGGGGCCTGCCCTTCCTTCTCGACTCCAGCTCCTGAAGCTGCTTCGCCCTGGGCTTCATTATCCACAGCGTTCATTCTATCGAGGCCAGCTTGCAGATCTGCCACTGCCCCCTGAGGCGGTGTCTGTGAGGTTTCGGAACTACCCTCAGCTCTAGCCTTTATCAACTCGTGTGCTCCATTTGCCATTATGCCTGTAACAGCCCCGCTCATCGCTCCTATCTTTGCCTCATGCCCTAATTTTTGCCAGTCAATAGGTTTACCTTCAAGCCAATTATTAAAGCCCGTTTCTACAACAGGCGCTGCCCCTCCAAGCCCTGACATTATCGCCGTACCCGCCGCTAATCGCGCCGGCATATTCAATGCCTTACTTGCGCCTGGAACAAATCCCATTAATGTATTTATAAAGCCGGATATAGCCGATTGCCTCTGACTGCCCGTCTCTGCATATGTTTTGCCATACCCTAATATTCCAAAAATACCCGCTGTAACTAAACTGCCCACGGTTATTATGCCTGCCCCTGCCGCTGCTTCCGGCGCTGCCATTGCCGCTAATGCCCCTGCTCCTATGGCTCCTAACAATTCACCCGCTCCCGCTATGCTTGAGCCAACGGCGGCCTTCCAGCTATCATCAGGTATATTCAATTTGTTATTGTCTAAATTCTTCTTTCCCCAATCAGCCCAATCCTTACCGATTTGCCCTGCTTTCCCCGGCAATTGTTCAGCGATACCGCCTACGCTCTCCGCTATGTGTCCGGGTATGCTCTTTACGCTCTTCCCAATAGTGCTTAACCAGCCGTCCTCTGTCTGTGGCGCGGCCTGTGCCAGCTCTTCCTGAGATACCGGTTGTGGCGGCTGCATAGCAGGGACTTCATTTGGGGTATGGGGCAAGCCCATCTGTGCCAATTCTTCTTGAGAGACCGGTTGTGGCTGGCTACTCAACTGGGCCAGCTCCGCGGGGGAAACTGGCTGCGGTGGGTTAATGGCTTGCCCGCTCATCCGCGCTATCTCTTCCTGAGATACCGGCTGCGGTGGCTGCATAGCCGGAGCTTCATTTGGGGTATGGGGCAAGCCCATCTGTGCCAACTCCTTTTGAGAGATTGGCTGTGGCGGTATGGGCGGCATGTAATTGGTATCCGCCGTTATCTTGTTATTCGCCGTATTCCCCGATACAGGAACTTCCGGAGTCGGTATCGTCATAAATGGATTGCCACTACCGTATAAATCGTCGTTTATACCTGTGCCGTCTGTTTTCATACAGGCATCCCATTCACATCGCGCCGCCGAC
>JADFYO010000136.1 GCA_015233015.1 Nitrospirota bacterium
GGGTCTGGAAAAACAAAGGGATGCCGGGGCATATGGGTGCTGTGCGGGTGACAGTGAGCAATCTGAAGATTATAGACGTAAAACCGGAGCAGAATTTGCTGATAATAAAGGGCGCTGTACCGGGGCCTCCGGTTTGCCTTATGTACTTGCCGTCGCCGTGCGCCTCCGCCCTTATCGTCTCTCTGTAGGCTACCTGCGGCTTCCCGACATTGGCCCCAACCTTGAATTCTCTCAGCAGCCGGTCAACTATTATCTCGAGATGAAGCTCGCCCATGCCGGCAATCAGCGTCTGTCCTGTCTCTTCATTAAACTTTACCTTAAAAGACGGGTCTTCCTGCGTCAGTTTGTTCAGCGATGTATAGAGCTTGTCTCTGTCGTCCTTTGTCTTTGGCTCTATCGCAACAGATATAACCGGTTCGGGGAACTGTATCGACTCGAGTATTACGGGACTTTTCTCGTCACACAGGGTATCCCCAGTAAGCGTATTTTTCAGGCCAACCACCGCGGCTATGTCGCCCGCCCTGACCTCGTCCACCTCTTCCCGCTTGCTCGCGTGCATTCGCACGAGACGGCTTATCCTTTCTTTCTTATCCTTAGTTGAATTATATATATATGACCCTGACTTAAGCACACCGGAATAGACGCGGGTAAAGGTCAGCTGCCCTACAAAGACATCGGTCATAATTTTAAAGGCAAGGGCTGAAAACGGCTCGTCGTCCGCCGGCCTCCGTTCCACGATCGCACCGCTTCCCGGCTCTATCCCCGATATCGGCGGCACATCCAGCGGCGAGGGCAGATAATCTACCACCCCGTCAAGAAGCATCTGTATCCCTTTATTCTTAAAGGCCGCACCACAAAACACCGGCACTAACGCCATACTTGCCACACCCTTTCTGAGGGCAGACATTATCTCATGTTCCTCCAACTTTATGCCGTTGAGGTATTTATCAGTCAGGACATCGTCTATCTCGGACACCGACTCTATCAGTTTTTCTCTGAACTCTGCCGCCAGTTCCGCATACTCTTCGGGCACCTCAGCCTCTCTGAAGCCCGCCCCAAGTACGTCGTCGTCGTAAAAGTATGCCTTCATTTTTACCAAATCTATCGGCCCGAGAAACTTATCCTCGGCGCCCATTGGGATTTGCACTGGCACTGGGTTGGCTCCAAGTTTCTCTACCATCGATGTGACAGACATATAATAGTCCGCCCCAACCCTGTCCATTTTGTTTAAGAACGCTATTCTCGGCACGTTATACCTGTCCGCCTGCCGCCACACAGTCTCTGTCTGCGGTTCGACGCCCGAAACAACATCGAGGACTATTATAGCGCCGTCGAGCACCCTCATCGATCTTTCCACTTCTATAGTAAAGTCAACATGGCCCGGAGTATCTATAATATTTATCTTATGATCATCCCAGAAACATGTCGTTGCCGCCGATGTTATAGTTATCCCCCGTTCCTGTTCCTGGGGCATCCAGTCCATTACGGCCGTTCCGTCGTGTACCTCGCCTATCTTATATGTGACCCCTGTGTAGTAGAGAATTCTCTCGGTCGTAGTGGTCTTGCCAGCGTCAATATGCGCCATGATCCCGATGTTTCTCGTCCTCTCAAGAGGAAACCGTAGCTCTGACATATTCTCCCGTTCTACCAGCGGTAGTGGGCAAACGCCTTGTTTGCGTCGGCCATTTTGTGTGTATCTTCTCTCTTCTTTACAGAAGAGCCAGTGTTGTTAAATGCGTCAAGGAGTTCGGCTGCAAGACGGTCAGTCATGGTCTTTTCCGAGCGCTGCCTCGAGTAGTTTATTATCCACCTGTAGGCAAGGGCCAGACGCCTCTGCTGCCTTATTTCAACCGGCACCTGATAGGTAGCGCCTCCTACGCGGCGGGGCTTTACCTCTATCATCGGCTTTACGTTCTCTATCGATGCCTTAAATATCTTCAGGGGGTCGTCGCCTGTCTTTGTCTTCATTATTTCGAAGGCACCATAACAGATCCTCTCCGCTATCGCCTTCTTGCCGTCCTCAACAAGAATATTGATGAACTTCCCCACAATCTTACTATTGTACTTGGGGTCCGGCAGTACTTCTTTTCTCTCTGCTACGCGTCTTCTTGGCATAATATCACCTCACGGCGTTTAGTATTTATATCTGCTTCATTTTTCTTAATTACCTAAATATCTATAATTCGCACCGCAACCGGCTGACATACAAACAGACAGCCACACACACAGCCTCGCGGTTCGTCACTACCCTTATTCTTACATATTGGCCCGTATATTGGCAAATATCAGGAAGTCATTGGGGAGATAACTTACTTCGGCCTTTTTGCTCCGTACTTGGAGCGTCCACGCCTTCTGTCTGCAACTCCTACCGTGTCCAGCGATCCCCTTATTATATGATACCTTACACCTGGAAGATCTTTCACTCTCCCTCCGCGTATCAATACCATAGAGTGCTCCTGGAGATTATGTCCCACACCCGGTATATATGCCGTCACCTCGAGGCCGTTTGACAACCTCACCCTTGCGACTTTTCTCAGGGCTGAGTTCGGCTTCTTAGGCGTCGTCGTATAGACCCTCGTGCAGACCCCCTGGCGCTGAGGACATCTTTGCAGTGCCGGGCTCTTCGTCTTCTTCGTTACTTCCTTTCTACCCTTCCTTACCAGCTGTGCTATTGTTGGCAATATCCCTCCAAATTCTTCTGCACTCTTTGTTCATACTTCGCCATATCTGCTACCTATGCTGCTCCCGCTACGCTGCTCCCGCCGACATACCCGTTTATCATCTTCACTACCTTCGAAAATGGAATACTACCATAATGATTTTCTTTTGTCAACAAGAATTTTTGTCAATATACCCGCCAAAGTAAAAATGTTGTACGACATACCACTAAATGCGGAGCTATAAACGAAAGGGGAGTGTTTCTATGGCGTTATTTGAATGTCTCCGCATAAGGCAGGCAGCAGGCGAAAGGCAATTAGAGGAGATACAGAACTCCTGAATTTGCGAAATTTTGAGTCCCCTGCCTCAATCTATCAGAATGATTCGACTCCCTTAGTTTCGCCGTACAGAGTTCCTCTCACAAAATATTTTAATTGCCTCAAACCTGACGAGAATATTTCTTGACAGCAATTCTCGGTGAAGTAAAAATGCAAGTAAGGAAGGGGGAAAAGAGAGGGAGTAAGAAATATTTTTCGCGCAGCGGGAGTATATACATATATATAGTCTAGATTTTTTTAATGATGTATGTT
>JADFYO010000137.1 GCA_015233015.1 Nitrospirota bacterium
AAGTCTCGTATTTCCTACGTTCTTTACAGAAATTACCAGACATAATTCGCAGCTTTTTTATGCATAAAAAATTACAATATGCGCTATAAATATGTCCACTTACTTATGTACTGATTAATAACTCTCTATTTAATACTAAATATTTATTAATTTGAGAATATTCATCTTCTGTAATCGGCTGACCCACCGTTAAAGGTTCTAATAGATTAAATATCTTCTCGATTTGTCCTAAGTTGTAATATATAAAGTCATCCATCCATTTTCTTGATACATTAAAATGTGTTTCAAGTCTGCTTACCTGGTTTTGTGACACTTTAAATTGCCGCTCACTGTTACTTATCTGAGACTTTATCCCAATCTCCAAATCAGAAATAATTGCAATTTTATTTTCAATAATTTGCTGCTGTTCCTTTGTTTTATCATAATCTTGTTTTAATACATAAATCACAAGACTTACTACTGCCGTTAAAAACAAACCAAAAATGCCTATCAGTAAATTAACGGCATCTGAACCACCCGATCGGATTGGTTCATTTGCTATTGTTTTCAGTTTAGAGCTAATATTATCCGAACTAAGCGTGAATACAGAATGATTGCATAAGTATGAATAAACGCAGTCCTTAATTTTATCGACGTCAATAAATAATCCTATCGTAGCAAGTATAATAAAGATTGATAAACCGATGATAATGGCAATCGCAACATCCTTAATAAAAGGCAGTATAATATATTCTACAAGATCTGTTACAATTGTCTTTCTGTTCATTCTGAATAATTTGGTGCTGATAACTTTTATGTCTTTGTGTTTGCGCAGCGATGGAAACCTTCTAATAAAGAATACAATTAAACAAATATCAATGAATAGGACTAAAGGAGAATAGAAATTACCTATATTATGTATTATATCCATTATTTCTTGATGTGCTCCTCTATAATATTATTTATTCTATTTAATAACTGCATTGGCGTCATGTACATTCTATGCACAATACTTAGATTGCTGCCATCAATAAAATACGGTTTTATATCATTAATATCTACGCTTGTATAAACCAACACAGGGATGTTTATTAACAGTTCTTCTCGTAACAGGTAGTTGTAAAGTGCAACACCAGTATGATTCGTAATCTTTTTTATCAAGTTCCAATCCTTTTCTGTTAATTGTTCATCAAAAGGCATATTGATATCCAATATAACTACATCTATAGTTTTACTTTTTAAAATATGACTGGCCTCACTTAATCGCCGTGCCTTTTCAACGTTCCACGTACCAGATCGTTTTATCCTGTCAATATAAGAACCCATTCTTATCATTTCATCGTCAATTATCAATACTGTCCTATTCATTCTTATCCCCCTGCTTGAGAGTTTTGCCTATACTTATGATTTTTCGTTTAATATCCATATATTTCATATCTACTCCGACAATAAAACCCTTAGGTTTATCTCCCAGCATTTCTTCTAATTTTGACATTATACGCTTAGGTGCGTCCTGCATTTTATCCATTGTATAGAATAAGTCATGCTTGTCTATCCTGAAATATTTCTTTATTTCATCTATCTCATCGGCTGATCTGTTCGTCAATATGAGCACTGGAACATATTTGAGCAAATTATTCCTGAACAAATAATTGTAGAAAGCGACGCCAGTGTATTGTGTATCAACTTTAAGCCCCTTCCAATCTTCATCAGTAAAAATAATATTCTTATCAAATGGCATAAATAGATCAAGTATTATCGCGTCTATTCGATTGTCACGGTTAGTAATCTCCGTATAAGCTTTGCCTATAGTTTTGGAATAAATAACCTCATAACCAGGGGAAGATTTAATTCTATTAACTATGAACTCAACTCTTAGAGGTTCGTCATCAACAAATAATATCTTAGGCATTTTTCTTTCCCTCGGCTTCCTTTTCCTTAGTAATAAATAGTTTCAACTCTATTTGAGTAGTGTTACTACAATTTATTACAGTTACGTCGCCAAGAAATAGTTTTAATATTTTGAATGCAGTAGCTAATCCTAAACCGGTTGACTCTGCTTTTACATGCGCTGTATTTGAGCCGATCTTGTATTTTTCAAATATCATATCTTTTTCGCCTTCCAGTATTCCAATACCGTCGTCTTCAAATAGGATATGAAGATAGTTACCTTCAGTTTTGTGTGTTATATTTATCTTTCCTCCAGGCAACGTATATTTAACGGCATTACTTACAAGATTGGCTATTATAAGCCGGAAGGCATTAGGATCAATTGCTAATTCGCTAGGGAAACCATCCTCTGTAAATGTAAGTGTTTTGTCATCTATACTTAAATGATCTGCATAGAGACTTATTATGTAACTTATTTCAGCGGCTGGCTTTTTTGTAACTGCAGCAACAGAAAATTTCATTAGATCTTCTACTACCCTGACATTTTCAATGAGGAAGTTTACAAAGTTCGCCTCTCGGATTATTGATTTTGAGATCTTTCCTACATTTTCTGGATTCTCTAATAGTTCATCGGCGGCAGACTTAAGAGTAGCCACGGGTGATTTTATTTCATGTATTAACCTTTTTGAGAAAGTAGATAGTTCATCTGAGAATACTTTCAGTTCGTCCTGAGCGCGAACAGCAATTAAAATCGGAGCGGCCTTGTTTATTAACTTCTCGATAATTTCCACTGTGTAATCAGTAACACTATAGCTCTTCTCAAAACGTAAACTTACTGAACCAATAACTTTATTGTCGTGCGGAATAACAAAACACGCCCATGTGTTCTTTGTATTTATGATTCTTTTATACGCTTCATAATTTCCGGAAGACTTAAAATTATCCGCCGATATATTTTGTAATCGCAAACATAGTCCCTTTCCCGAATGAAGGTCCTGGCAAATCATTCTCTTGGGGTTACCATCCATATTTTTTAAATTAGCAATAACAACACGAGGACATGGAAGACCGTCTTCATTCAGTTTGATTTTATCAGGCCATATCTGATAAAGCTCCCCCGTGCCGGCCATCAGCAATTCTCGGTGAAGTAAAAATGCAAGTAAGGAAGGGGGAAAAGAGAGGGAGTAAGAAATATTTTTCGCGCAGCGGGAGTATATACATATATATAGTCTAGATTTTTTTAATGATGTATGT
>JADFYO010000138.1 GCA_015233015.1 Nitrospirota bacterium
ACATACGAAAAGAAAAAACAAGGACGGCTCCGTTGTCAGTTATCTGCAGCTGGCACATAATATCAGGGACGGCAAGAAAGGTGCAATACGAGCAGAGGTACTGTATAATTTTGGCAGGAGTGATCAGCTTGACGTTGATGCAATTCGGCGGCTCATAAAAAGTCTGACAAGATTTCTACCGCCAGAGGAACATTCGGGAGCCACCAGCAGTTTAGATTTTGTAAGTAGCAAGCCGATGGGAGGCGCATATTTATTGCGTAAAATATGGGAGAAGATTGGAATAAAGGCAATGCCGAATAAAAGTCTGAAGGAGCGGGAATTTTCAGCACCTGTGGAATGGGCTATATTTGCAATGGTTGCTAATGGGGCATTGTCCCCTGATTCGAAGGTTGGTGTTGAGCAATGGGTTAAGCATGATGTAGTTCTGGGCAACGATGCACCAATAAGTTTGCATCACTTGTATCGTGCCATGGACTATCTTTTAGAGGAAGGCGAGAATTTACAGAAAGAGGTATTTTTTACCACGGCGGACTTGTTGAACCTATCGGTAGATCTTCTTTTTTTTGATACGGCAAGTACATATGTAGAGCGAGACGAAGAGGATATAGAAGGGTTGAGGCGTTATGGTTATTCAAAAGATAGTCGTCCAGATTTACCACAGGTAGTGATAGGGTTGGCGGTAACGAAGGAAGGGATTCCTGTAAGATGTTGGGTGCTGCCTGGCAATACCCCTGATATGAAGACAGTGGAGCTGGTAAAAAAAGATTTACGGGGATGGAGGCTTTCTCGCTGTGTGTGGGTGATGGACAGGGGTATGAACTCTGAGGCAAATCGTATGGTGTTACAGCAGGGCGGGGGGCATTATATTATAGGAGAGCGTGCGGGTGATGGAAGTGATGCTCATAGGGAAGTCCTTTCACATGGGGGACGTTTTAAAAAAGTCAAAGACAACCTGGAGGTAAAAGAAGTGGTTGCCGGAGATGGTGAGAGGAGACGCCGTTTTATTGTTGTGTATAATCCTCTTGAAGCGGTACGGGATGCAGAGAAAAGAGAAGAAACCCTCAAGAGAATAGGTGAAAATATTTCAGCAATAAAGGGGAAAAAAGAAAAGTCTTACAAGAAGGCTCTCTGTTTACTGACAGGGCATCGAACGATGGGCCGGTATGTAATGTTAGATAGCAATGGAACAGCAGCGATAAACGAGGCAAAAGTGAAGGAGGACGAAAAATATGACGGTAAATACATTCTATCTACAAGTGACGACACGTTGAGCGCGGAAGATGCCGCCTTGGGTTATAAACAGCACATTGAAGTTGAAAGGGCTTTCAGAACATTGAAGACAACCTTGGAACTGCGCCCTATGTATCACAGGAAAGATGACCGGATCAGTTCTCATATACTGTTGTGCTTTTTAGCCTTGCTTCTAATCCGGGTTGCCGAAAAGGAAAGCGGCATGACATGGGATTCCATACGAGCTGTAATGAATCGTTTGCATCTCGGTGAATTTCATTGCGAGGACAGCATAGTTTTTCAAACAACAAAAATCACTTCTGAACAAGCCGCCATATTCCACTCACTAGACGTGCCGGTTCCACCGCGTTTCACAAAGATAAAAACGCCGCCATCTTAACCTGTAGGCACACGCCTTTTTTGACATATCCTTTAACTGATTGTTTTTACAATGTATTTTAGCCTTGTTTAATTACGACTGTCGAAGGTGAGTTACAGGGATTCAGTGAAAGCTTGGCATCCTGATAGATTTCCTAATGAAAGTGAACGATACAAGAAGAGGGCAGAAGAGAATGAGCTGTGATGTCAATAGTGGACACTAAATCATTCAGGTAAAACTCTCTATAAAATAGCCACAGGGCGCACCCAGCCGCCGCTTGCCCTTTTTATTTTGACAGGAAAGCAACAGACGGTAAATCCATAGGGACTGCCGATTTCGGAAAAATTGGCCATTTTTTCCATATGGCAAAAACCTATATCTATCCCCGAAAAGTGGGCCTCCCATATAACATTTGGGTTGCCGGTTTCAAGGAACTCCCTTGCCAGAAATGGAAGAGGCCGGTCCCAGCTCCACCCGTCGGTACCCATCACCCTGATACCCTGTCCGGTAAGAAAAAGTGTGCTTTCTCTATCCATACCGCCACCGGAGGTAAGGTATTTGGGGGTGCCCCAGTGTTTGTCTGCACCCGTGTGTATTAAAACTATATCGAGAGGCTTTAATTTGTAGCCGACCCTTCTGAGTTCAGCCTCTACGTCATTAACGGTTATACGCTCCCCATCCTTTATATGGCGGAAATCAAGGAGCACACCATCACTCATGCACCAGCTCAGAGGGATTTCATCAATTGTCAGGGCGCGCTTCCCTCCATCCATGGTAGGGTGGTAGTGATAAGGGGTATCCATGTGTGTGCCCGAATGGGTGGTAAGGCTTACGTGCTCCAAAGCCCAGCCAAGCCCACCGGGAAGTTGTCCGGCCTTTAAGCCCGGAAAGAACTGCTCCATCTGCGTTGCACCTTTGCGGTGGTCCACGTAATCAATTGTTGGTATCATCATCGGAGGGTCGGAAGGCAGACCGTCCTCTATAGTTATACCCAGATCAACGATTCGTCTCAAGTGAGTTTCCTCTCTGATTTTCCCTTTTGTTCGCTTTAATTCTTTAATAAATCATTGATCTTAGGCACATCGGGATAGGATATATCTGTCAGCCCCACAGGTTTCAGATACCGGCCGGGATTTGCGAAGACCTCGTTGAGGTCAATTTTTACAATGCTGCCGATATTTTGAAATGTGTCAATATACCAGATCCCGTTTTTCAGATCCTTGATAACCTTCCATTGTGTGTAATCCATAGAACAATTTCCATCGCTCATCTTTTCCCTCACCGAACCCAAAGGGATATCGACATTGTTAAGTATATGTATAACAGAGCGAATTGAGGTGTGATGTCAATAGTGGACACCAATTCATTTATGCCGCAGCCCTTTTTTCATAGAACTGTTTTTCATAAGTGGCTGGGGATAGGAATCCGAGCCGAGCCTGAGTTCTCTGATGGTTATA
>JADFYO010000139.1:0-2253 GCA_015233015.1 Nitrospirota bacterium
GATGTCGTCTATGGCTCCAGATTTGTACCTTCCGGCCCAAGCCGCGTACTGTTTTTCTGGCACATGGTTTAATAATGGCAAGGTTGGGTAGGGCGAGTCTGATATAGTAAAAAAGTGCGGTAGTGGAGGATGTTTTGAATCGTTTAAATCTCTGTAAAATCCTTGAAAAACGCCAAGTTGGCACGGGTTTTGCTCACTCACTCACTCACTCACTCACTCACTCACTCTTTACCTTTAACTGAAAATTCCTTAGAATATTTCAAAAAAGCTCCGGTGTTTTCGAAAATGCCGGGGCTTTTTTATTTATATACGATTTACTTAGATGCTTTAGGATGTTTTTTTAATGTTTTAAGAATCTCCTTAATCACGTCATGGGCAAAGCTCAGTTCCTCTGTTTGCAGTGTTCTTAGAAATACTGTCAATTTGGAGAGTTCCCTTTCGTGCTTCCTGCTAATTGGCGGCAGGTCTTCAAAGTCAAAAAACATAGTGAACAATGTCAAATGCGCGTAGGCAGTTTAAATATGTATTTATAAACAGAGTTGCTTATAAAATAGGCTGTTTCAGCCTTTATTGTGTATCTAAGGGAGGACATACCATGAAAAGTATTCCTGGATTTTTCAAATCGTTGGAGGCAAGTCCATTCAAACCGCGGGGTATTCTATACTACGCTATACTGTTCTATGCGTTGCTGTTCCTGCCTTTAAGTAGTTTAACGGCAATTGCAGAGGCGGAAACTTATTCTTTTGTTACAAAATGGGGCAGTGAGGGGAGTGGGGACGGGCAGTTTTATCTTCCTCGGGGTATCGCAGTGGACAGTAGCGGGTATGTTTATGTTACCGATACTGATATCGGAGTCCAGAAATTTACAAGCGATGGAACTTTTGTAACAAAATGGGGTAGGCATGGTTCAGGGGACGGTTGGATTGATGGCTCTCAAAGTATAGCGGTATACAGCAACGGATATGTTTATATTGTCGATGCCGTTAAATACCAAGTCCAAAAATTTGCAAGCGATGGAACTTTTGTAACGCAATGGGGCAGCTAACGCAATGGGGCAGCTACGGTTCAGGGAATGGTCAGCTTAACTACCCTGATGGTATAGCAATAGACAGCAACGGGTATGTTTATGTTTTTGATTCTGGTAATTACCGCGTCCAGAAATTTACAAGCGATGGAACTTTTGTAACAAAATGGGGCAGCGCCGGCACTGGGGATGGTCAGTTTACAAGCAATCTTGGCAATGCTCCTGGCATAGCAGTAGACAGCAGCGGGTTTGTTTATGTTGTCGATTCTGGTAATTACCGCGTCCAGAAATTTACAAGCGATGGAACTTTTGTAACAAAATGGGGCAGCTCTGGTTCCGGTGACGGCCAGTTTAACTACCCTTGGGGTATAGCAGTAGACAGCAGCGGGTATGTTTATGTCTCCGATGGTAGTAATCGCAACGTCCAGAAATTCAAATCTTCAAATATTCCTACTACCTACAACTTCACGGTAACCAAATCCGGCACAGGCTCCGGCTCTGTAACAACATCAAGCGGCACTCTCTCATGGAGCGGTAACATCGGTACATGGAGCGGCACCGACACATCGGTAGCGTTAGGGGCAACGGCTGATACTGGCTCTACGTTTACAAGCTGGTCGGGATGTGATTCCACAAGCGGCAGTCAATGTACCGTAGTAACGTCAGTGGCTAATAGTGCAACCGCCACTCCTTTTAAAGTCACGTCACGCATGGCAGCATCATCGACATCGGCTCAAAAAAACGTAACGGTGACTTTTACGGCAACGCCGACTTATACCATTACAATAACGAAAGCTGGCACGGGTTCAGGCATTGTAACACCTTCATCTGGAACTGTGTCATGTATCGGCAATACCTGCACTGAATCGTGTACGTCAGGCACAACTCTAACGTTTTTACCAACGGCCAATTCCGGCTCTACTTTTTCGGGTTGGTCAGGATGTGATTCGTCAAGTAGCAGCGGATGCACCATATCATGTACCGCCAATAAAAGCGTAATCTCAACATTTACGTTAGCGCCAACATCATATACTCTCACGGTAACGAAATCCGGCACCGGCTCAGGCACTGTAACCGCGGATTCAGGGACAATCGCATGGAGCGGCAGCACCGGCACGGCGTCATATACGTCAGGTACATCGGTAGTGCTAACGGCAGCGGCCATTTCCGGCTCTACTTTTGCAAGCTGGTCGGGGTGTGATTCCTCAAGCGGCACTCAATGTACAGTT
>JADFYO010000139.1:2286-2896 GCA_015233015.1 Nitrospirota bacterium
CATCAAGCAATACCCTCACTGTTACAAAAGCAGGCACCGGCACCGGCACTGTAACAGCCGATTCGGGGACGTTATCATGGGGCGGGAACATCGGTACCGCGTCATATACTTCAAACACAGTCGTCAACCTTACGGCAACGCCGGACTCCAGTTCAACGTTTACGAGCTGGTCGGGGTGTGATTCCACAAGCGGTACGAATAACAACGTGTGTACGGTACTTACGTCAACGGCTAAGAGCGTTACTGCCACGTTTACTGGTTCAACAACGACGACATATACTTTAAGCGTATCGAAGGGTACCAGCAGTGGAAATGGAACGGTAACAAGCTCACCAACGGGAATAAGCTGCGGCTCGACATGTTCATACTCGTTTAACTCAGGAACATCTGTCGTGCTTACAGCAGCGGCTGACTCCGGCTCGACTATGACGGGATGGTCAGGCTGTGATTCAAGCGGCGGGAATTACTGCACCGTTGCCATGACCGGCACTAAATCAGTCACCGCTACGTTTACCGGGTCATGTACATCAACTTACACGCTTGCGTCTTCAAGCGCGAGTTTTAGATATACAGGAGGCAGTGGAAGCGTAGGAGTTACGGCTACGAATAC
>JADFYO010000013.1 GCA_015233015.1 Nitrospirota bacterium
AAAACGAAATGCTCCACGCTGGATACGAATGTTAAATAAATATGGATATGTAAGGAAGAAGGCATAGTATCATCGCAAAAAAAACTGTCAAGAGACGGTAGGGGGAGGTGTGTGTCCTAGCTCCGTAGGATTTTCACGGTAAAGCAGGAATCCAGTTTTTTTGCTGACAATAGTTAATTATAAAAGCATTATTATTTATTTTATAATGTGTTGCATGATAGTTGTATCCATTATCTTAAGGGCTGGATTCCTGCTTTCGCAGGAATGACAGACTTATTAATATTACTCATATGGCTGCAACTTAGGACAAGCTTGAAGCAGGGGCGTGGTTAAAAAGTATCGCCTACTGAAATTGTCGTCCTGGCTTCGATGACGTATGCCGTTGAGGTGTTTTTCTGTGAAGCGAGTATCTTTATCTTTCCGATAGGGGATATGGGTTTTGTAGTTGACATAACCGTGAACATATCTCCGGGCTTCAGACCGTCGTCTGTGCCTTTGTCAACATAGAGGATCTGGTATTGGGCGCCTAGTAAGTGCAATGGTAAGACTTTCACTACCAAACCGTCGATGCGGGGCTTGAGAGTTCCGCTGTCCACCGGGCGCTGAAAGACATAAGCAGGTATTATTGGCTGATTAAAAAGTATCTCTTTGGATGATTCCGTGATGATGCCCTTTCTATAACCGGCCTCCTGGCCTATTAACCGCAGCTGTCCAATAATTGTTATAAGCTTGCCCAGGGTGTCCCCGGTCTTTGGATGACTGACCTTATCACCTATCTCGACAATGAAGTAATTTGTGTATTGGTCGGCATATTCCTGGCTGATTTCCACATAGACATAGTCGTTCTTGCCGAAGAGCAGACGATCAAAGCCCGGTGCCGGGGCTGCCACTATTTTCCCGTACACTTGCAGACTATCCGCGATAAACCCGCCCTCTTTGAACAGATACGTCTCTAAGGTATCATGGCTGCCGGGCTTAACTACAACCGTCCCTGTCTTTTTGCCGGCGGCATTTTTGTCTGGTTCATCGGCCTGCGTTTTGTCGGCGGCATTTTCCTGCGGGATATCAATCGGGATAACCCCGTCCGGGGACATGGCGAAGGCACCGTTACCGGCACACAGCAATAACACCAGCGCCGCAAACGGCGCCAAAAAACTAAACAGCAGCTTATAATTTACCAATCTAATCTCGCTCTGAGAAATTATTTCTTGTTTAGCGCTTCCTTGAATGCCAAGCCGGGGGCAAACTTAGGAACGCGGGCCTCAGGTATCTGAATGATATCACCAGATCTGGGATTACGGCCTTCTCTTGCCTTTCTCAACGAAACAGAAAAAGTGCCAAACCCTACGAGCGTTAGTTTCTGACCTTGTTTCAATGTGTCTATGATGGCCGCAATGGCTGCGTCAAGCGCCCTGGTGGCATCTGCCTTTGTTAAGTTTGCTTCCTTTGCCATTTTCTCTATCAGTTCCACTTTGCTCATATACCATACCTCCAGTAGTTAGTCCAACCTAATAAACTTAGGTTCGATAAGTTAAACAGCCCTGCGTCTCATGCCTACGAAAGTGTGACGCACTATGCCTGTTTTTCCCTGCATCGCAGTATTGCTCACCCATCGCACTATCAGGCACCACCACAGTATCAGGCACCCATCGCTCACCCCGATAAGTGCCGGCCTTTTGACAGCCTGGGCGGCGCGTCTGAGGGTAATCATACTATAAATAATAATATAATGCAAGAGATATTTTGCCCAATATAACGGTGACAGAAACAGACCAGGCCATTTCCACCCTGGCACAGTGCTCATCACATCGACACTATATTACCACGTAATGATTTTGTCGCTTGCTGCTACCTCGCCGATTATTTTGTCATAGTCCTTATCTGTTCTCATGTCTATGACTGTAACGTCGGCAAGCGTTTTCTGCACATCTATGATGGTCTTAGCCGTTTTGTCCGGCTCCTGTTTCAATAAAAATAAGACTTTAGCCATTTTACCTCCTTTTATTCATTTCTCTAATAGGCAAGGATATTGTCATAGTCGAGGAGTTTTTTAGCGATGTCCTCAGTGCAACAATACTCAATTCCCTCGTAATCCCTGATGTTTGTACATAACGCCAGCTCCATTTCCTTGATCATGTCGAGGTTCGTGTCGTTTTCCTCGCCAGGCTCTATTTTCCTGTCCAGAATGAATACATCTATTACGTCGTCCATAACGGTTATGCCAACGCTCATTCTGAGGGCCTCGCCCTGTCTGTCTCTTACAAGCACTGCTATCTTCTTAGGCATATAGTTCTCCTGTTGTTATATTAGTATTACTTTGTCGGCGTCCTGGTTCATGACGGCGTTCTGGTATTGGCTTCCAGCCGCGCAACCCTTTGGAATCTCGGTAACGTTCCTCAGCTTCGCGCTATGGTCACACAGGCTCATCGTCACACCTGTCAAGCTCATCAGCGCCACGATATCCTTGTCCTGAGAATGCCTCGTACCGTCGTCCATCATAAAAAGTATCACGTTCAATCCCTTTTTGACGGCTGCCTTTGTCAGGCCGATTATGTCGTCCTTATAACCGTCCCTTGTTATCAAAAACCCGATTGTCATTGTCTGATCCTCCTGTTTTACTTGTCCGGCCTGATTTGGCACAGACATTATGGTGTTTAAAAAATAAACTCCTTTTTGTATATTGTAAAGTTTGCATCGATTTCCTTATCTCCGGCATTTTTAAGCGCGGTAAGCGCGGGGTGACTTATTATCGCCTGAGATTGGAAAAGTCTGTATATCACCTCCACTATAATAGATTTAACTCCGTCATTTGGAATCGGATAAGAAAACGCGCGCGTCCCGCCGCTCAAGAGCCTTCTGTCAAACGAGGTACCGCCTCCTGACGCCTTCATAAATACGGCATTGCCGTCTTCGGAACTTTCCTTATCATTACTGAAGATGACCTGTTTTTTGGCGTCATAAGCCACCACCTTCAAATAGCTCATACGCATCGGCATCGAGGAAGGAAATGAGTGAGATGTATTGTTTATAACCTCTATGTCAAGGGTCTTACCCCCATTCCCTGTTTCATTGACCTTTGCGTTGACGCTTAGTGCCTTAAACAGAGCTGTAATGTTGTGGCCGCCTCCCATTTCATGTGAGGCGTGGTCTGTCTTTGCCGATTCAATAGACGGCGGTCCTTCCTTTCTCTCCATATGGCAGCTGAGACAGTTGCTTTGGCCTTCCTCTTCAGTCAAACATATTGCGCTTTGACTTTCTACAGGGCTGTGGCAGCCCATACAGAGTTCACCGCCTGCAAACATCGGGTTTGCCGCAACGGCGTGAGGAGCCTTTTCAGGTTTGTTTGACGTGAGATACGCGCCGTCTTTATTGATTGTAAACAACCTTTTTCTGTCTTTCCCTCCGGTTATTGTCTCTGCCCTGTGGCAAAAGGCGCATCCAACGCCCTCATCCTCTCTCCAGAGGTTGCCGTTGGGTGTATCTGTCCCATTCATAAGCTCTTTGATATTTTCTGCCATCGGCATGTGGCAGGCCGCGCAGGGATAGCCGCCCTCTTTGCCGGCGTCTTTCATACTGCCGGTAAACTCCCCATACATCGCGCTGTGCGCCGGGTCTTTGTGTACGGACGATTTTGAGTGCATCGAACTCTCCCATTCTTTATATACCGCCGGGTGGCAGCCGCTGCACCGCCTGGATTTCTCATAAGGCGCAGCCCCTTGCGGAAAGTCGTGCGCCGCAAGCGCTGAAGAGAACATGACTACCGCAGCCACCATAAACACCACGATATTCCTCATTACGCGTCTCCTCCCTGGTCTTGCCTGACTTCCGGCTTGCCAGCTATTATTTCATAAACATGCTGAAAAGGTAAATCCCTCAGGCACTGCACTGTGGAACAATTTTTTTTGAAACACGCGCGGCACGGGATGTCCCGCCCTATGATGGTGTGTCCGCTGCCGTATGGGCCTGTCCTTTTGGGGTCAGTCGGGCCAAATACGGCAAACACTGTAACTCCGAGCGCGGCGGCCATGTGCATTGGGCCGGTGTCGTTGGTGACCATAAAGCGCGCGTCTCCGATTAATGAGGCGAGGCCCTTGAGCGTCGTCCTGCCGGCCGCGTTGATGGCCATTCCCCCCGAATGCCCCACGACTTCCTCTGCAAGGGCATAGTCGCCGTGGGCGCCAACCACCACCGACGGAATGGAAAACCTCGCGGCAAGCAGTCCGAAGTTTCGCGCCGGCCAGCGTTTTGTGGCCCACGCAGCCCCCGGGACCATGACAATATACTGCCCCTTTTTCAGCTCACGCGCCCAGTCCTCCTCCGTTGCCTCAAAAAGCAGTGGGAATTCTACCTCCACATCGCACACCCCGGCAAATCCGGCCATTTTCATATACCTGTCAACCGCGTGTATGTCCCTTCCACCTTCCACTCTGTGGGTATAAAAAATAGTGCTGCCTTCTCTGGCCTCCTTAAAGCCCACACGGGTTTGACACCGGGTGAGCCATGTTATCAGGCCGCTCCGAAAAAGCCCCTGAAGGTCTATGACGAGGTCGTAGCGTTCTTTTTTCAGCGACGCCGCAAGCGAGGTTATCTCATTAAACGTATTTTTAAACTCTGCCGGACGCTTCCATCTGTCTTTATGAATTACCCAGAGCCTTTCTATCATCGGATGTCCGTCAAGCAGCCCACTAAACCCCGACGCTATGACCCAGTGTATAGACGCACCGGGATACGCCCTGTGAAGGGCGTTAAGCACGGGCAGGCTGTGGACCACGTCTCCAAGTGCACTAGGCTTTACGATAAGGATCTTTTTATATGATGCCATCGTTCATTATACCAAATCCTGATTTATAGGGGAGGGGTTATCAAACAATAATGTGCCTGATTATGTCACATGTGACATAATATGTCAGTACGGATTGGGAGTAAATCAGTCATATGGGTTAATTAACGGCTAATTGCACGGGGATTTTGTGGCATAATATTTGCTATATTATTGTGTGTCAGCCCATTTGACATATACCCATTTGACTTACTATTGTATTCTGGGTTACGATAGTGCTTGCTGGGATTGGTTTAAGACGTCTTGTTCTAAGACGTAAAATATAGGCGGTTTTTAATCGCTTAGCTTACTTTAGGGAGGTACATCCAAATGTATAACGTGATTTCGGGGATGAAGGCAAGAGATGAAAGAGGTTTTACACTGATTGAGCTATTGATTGTTATCGCGATTATCGGCATATTGACAGCTATCGCGGTGCCGGCGTTTCTGGGACAGAGAGAAAAGGCAAAGGTAAGGGCAACTGAGGCCGGAGCTAAGGGTTCAGTGACAGATTTACAGGGATATCTCGACGCATATGTAGCCGGAGACCCCTATATAATAATCACTGCCGCAGACGGCACCCAGGGTTGCTACGAATCCACCAACGCAACCAATACCGGCGCTTCATGTCTGTCCATTTACAACCAGGCCAGCACCGGTACATATCCCGCGTTCCCCGGTGGTATCACGACAGTTGTTTCCCACTTTGTCTCTCACCACACGTTTAAGGGAGACAAGAGTGCGTTTACCGGTTCGGCATTGTTCGTAACGACCGGTGCGACAGATGGCCAGATCCTTCTAAGCCCGAGCGGAAGCCGCGCGGTCATTATTTTGGCCTATGCCACAAACTCCACATCTCCAATACTCAGCCAAATGGTTACAACTCGTTAATTCCTAAGACAAAGCGCGGGAGGGAGGCATTCTCCCTCCCTTTTTTTTACTGCCATCGGCTGCCCTTGGGCGGGCGTGTTTAGTTTATTATCAGGATAGTAATGGTTTTTTAAGGAGAACATACTATGTGGGTGCGGCCGGGAGATGTAAAGGGTTTTACATTAATTGAGCTGCTGATTGTTATTGCAATAATCGGCATATTGACGGCTATCGCAGTCCCGGCGTTTCTGGGGCAGAGGGAAAAGGCAAAGGTACGGGCAACTGAGGCCAGCGCCAAGAGCATAGTTGCCGAGTTGCAAGGATATCTCGATTGCTACGTAGCTGGTGAACCCTATGTGATAATCACCGATGCAACAGGCACACAAGGGTGCTACGAAGCCGACGAGGCAGTCGGAACGGAGAAGGCCTGCGCAGCCGCTTTCAATCAGGCCAGCACCGGCACATATGCCTCATTCCCCGGCGGGCTGACAACGGTTATATCTCACTTTATCTCCCAACACACTTTTAAGGGGGATAGGAGCGCGTTTTCCGGTCTTCCATTGTTCGTAACGGCGTCGGTATCAGACGGCCAGGTTCTTTTAAGTCCGTCTGGCAGCAGTTCCATTGTTATCCTCGCTTATGCCACAAACTACACGTCTCCGATATTCAGCCAATTAGTAACAGTCCGCTGATTGCTGTTGCCATAATCTGTCACATGCTGACACAATGTGTCAGTGTTCCCTCTACTGTCAGAAACTCTTACGATTTAGGGTAAGCGCCGGGTGCAGACCTCTGAATATTGCATTATCGGGTACCCTTTAAATTTTTTCAGAAAAATCCCGATATGAGATTAAACTTTTTCCGGCGTCCATGTGTCTAAAATTTTTACAGTCTAATATAAATAAATGTGCTTTATCGCGAGCTTGTCTGTGGCATAAAATATGATAGGATATAATGGGCAGCAATGATTGCCTCATGAAATCAAACGGTTTTTAACCGTCAAATAGTGGACGTATAAAACTTTACAGGAGGTACATCCAAATGTACAAGGTGATTTCGGATATGAAGGCGGGAGATGAAAGAGGTTTTACACTGATTGAGCTACTGATTGTTATCGCGATTATCGGCATATTGACAGCTATCGCGGTACCGGCGTTTCTGGGACAGAGGGAAAAGGCAAAGGTAAGGGCAACTGAGGCCGGAGCTAAAGGTGCGGTGACGGACTTGCAGGGCTATCTCGACGCATACGTCGCGGGAGACCCGTATATAATAATCACTGCCGCAGATGGCACCCAGGGTTGCTACGAATCCACTAACGCAGGCAATACCGGCGCTTCCTGTTTGTCCGTTTACAACCAGGCCAGCACGGGCACATATCCTGCGTTCCCCGGTGGTGTCACAACAATTGTTGACCACTTTATCTCTCATCACACATTTAAGGGAGACAAGAGCGCGTTTACCGGTTCGGCATTGTTCGTAACGACTGGCGCGACAGACGGTCAGATCCTTTTAAGCCCAAGCGGAAGCCGTGCGATCATTCTTTTGGCCTATGCCACAAACTCTACATCTCCAATACTCAGTCAAATGGTTACCACTCGTTAATTGCTGAGACACAGTGCGGGAGGGAGGCATTCTCCCTCCCTTTTTTTTACTGCCGATATTCAGCCAATTAGTGACAGTCCGATGATTACTGTTGCCATAATCTGTCATCTATTGACACAATATGTCAGTGTTCCCTGATTGTCAGAAACTCTTACGATTTAGGGTAAGCGCCGGGAGGCGGCCTCTGACTATGGAATTGTCAGGTATCTTTCAGATTATTGCAAAATAATATTACATGAGATTAGACCGTTACCGGTTTCCATGTGCCTGAGAATTTTTCCGGTGGAAAATAAATAAACTGTGTTTTTACACAAAACTGACCGGTGGCATAGAATTTGCTACAATTGATTGGCTGACTCAAACAAGCGGTTCTTAACCGTTAAATAGAGTACGCATGGAATTTTCAGGAGGTACATCCAATGTATAAGACAATTTTCGGGATGAAGGCGAGAGATGAAAGAGGCTTTACGCTGATTGAACTTCTTATTGTTATCGCAATTATCGGCATATTGACTGCTATCGCGGTACCGGCGTTTCTGGGACAGAGAGAAAAGGCGAAGGTAAGGGCAACTGAGGCCGGTGCTAAGGGTGCGGTGACGGACTTGCAGGGCTATCTCGATGCATACGTAGCCGGAGACCCGTATATAATAATCACTGCCGCTGACGGCACCCAGGGCTGCTACGAATCCACTAATGCAGGCACGACGGGCGCCTCCTGTCTGTCAGTTTACAACCAGGCCAGCGCGGGCACATATCCCGCGTTCCCAGGTGGTGTTACAACTATTGTTGATCACTTTGTCTCTCACCACACGTTTAAGGGAGACAAGAGCGCGTTTACCGGTTCGGCATTGTTCGTAACGACCGGTGCGACAGACGGCCAGATCCTTTTAAGCCCGAGCGGAAGCCGTGCGATCATTATTTTGGCCTATGCCACAAACTCTACTTCACCTATACTCAGCCAAATGGTTACTACTCGTTAATTCACACAGGTGGGGCTGTTTCATTTTGACGGGAAAAGGAGCTGTCCTTTCTCCCACCTTTTTATTTATTATAAGTAATGCACACGCCGGGTATTAGATGAATCTTTTAAAGAATAACTCCGCACTCAGCGCGTTTTTTATTTCGTCTATTGTCTCTGCCGCGTTTCTTGGCGCCATTGCCTCGCTGTCCAATGGATTTGTTTGGGATGATATGCACATGGTGACTAATCCTGTACTTATCGATACAAATTCGACCTACGGCTATTTCTTTAGTAAGGACATGTATTACCGGCCGTTTCTCCGGCTGTCTTTGGCCCTGGACTGGAGTCTGTGGCGGATGTCCCCGCTGGGTTATCATCTGATGAATATAATTTTACACGCGGCCAATTCTGTTTTAGTCTTTGTCGTGGCCGGGCGTCTTATGGCAAAGGAGTGGGACGGCGATATGCTGCCAGCGTTTTTTGCGGCTCTGGCGTTTGCCCTGCACCCCGTGCACGCCGACTCTATTGCGTGGATTTCCGGCAGGACTGATTTACTATCGACATTATTTTTTCTCCTCGGGTTTACAGGTTTCCTCATCTATCGCTGGGACGGCAATCTGAAGGGTATTGCGATATGCGCGGTGTTTTATCTGTTTTCGATGTTCTCAAAAGAAAACGGGATTACGCTGATTGCGGTTGTGCTGGCCTATGGGCTTCTTACGAAGATGCCGTGGCGGCGGACCCTGCTGTCTGCCGCGATAATGCTCGCAGTTGTCGTAGTATATTTTATAATGAGGCAGGGCAGCGGTCTGAGCGACGTCATTATGAGGCCGGGAGAGCGGGGGGCATATCTGGCGTCGTTGTCTTCATTGACAAAGTTCGCGTATACGCTTGTCTATGGAAGCGGATATTATATAGAGAAGCTGCTGCTTCCTCTGAATCTGAACCTGCTTCCGGCGATTCCTGACGGCGTCGGTTATGTGTGGCTGTTTTGTGCTGCTGTTGGGGTCTCCATTTTTTGTTTTATCAGGTGCGGCTCTTCTACGGCTTTTTTGTTATCTTGGATTGTCCTTACGATGCTCCCCTCGCTTTCGGTAATGTTTTCACAGGTAGCGGCGCCGTTGGGTGAGCGCTATCTGTATTTGTCATCTGTGGGGTTTTCCATACTTACTGCGGTATTGTTTGCAAAGGTATTAAGCAGACGGGTCTTATTAATCGTGTTTATATTAATATCTACCGGGTATTTCATATTAATCTACGAACGCGTCGGTGTGTGGCGGTCTGATTTGACACTCTGGTCAGACACGGTTAAGAAATCCCCGTCGTCTGCCGTTGCCCATACAAACTACGGGATAGCCCTGATGCAGGAACAGGACATGGGGGGCAGCGAAAGGGAACTGTTTACCGCTCTCTCCATTGCGGATAAATCCAGAGAACAGGCCGCCCTCATCTTAAACGCCCTGGCAAACATCGAGATTTCAAGAAAAGACTATACAAAGGCCACGGACTATCTGACTAGGGCCATTAATAATGACCCGGGCTGCACCTCCGCCTACAACAATCTCGGTTACGTTTATATGCAGAAGTCCGCGGCTCCCGGTATCGATGAACAGGAGGGAACTGAGGCGCTGAGGACGGCCATCTCGTATTTCAATAGAGCCGTGGAACTTGCACCGTATCTTTCACTGACAAGGTTTAATCTGGGGCTTTGCTATTATTTGCTCGATGATTACGATAAGGCGGAGGTATATTTTACAGAGACCGTTGACGCCGACCCCCTAAGCAAACTCGGCGAAAAGGCCGCATCCCTGTTGGCTTCCATCAGGCAGCGTAAAGAGGTCAATAATTACTTAGGGCGGCGTCCTCTTGTATTAAGAAAAAAGCTGTAGTTTTTTTTCAATCAATGTTTTATTATAATAGGTATATTCGGATGTGGCCGGTAAATGAGACGCAGCCGGTAAACGACAACAGGAGGATTCGATGAATATAATAACAACGATGAGCGAGGCCAACCGATTGAACAGGTCGCACGGGAAGGGATTTACCCTGGTCGAACTTCTGATAACGATGGCAGTAATAGGGATTCTCTCCGCCATTGCGGTCCCTATGTTCCTGGGACAAAGGGTAAAGGCGCAAAGGGCTGAGGCAGCCCAGAACATTCAGTCTCTGCGGCTTCTCATGGAGCAGTACTATAATGAAAACGGCTGCTATTACGCGCCATGCTCAACCCTGACCGACCAGGCGGTAACGGGCGCCGCTAATATAATGACGTTTCTGCCCGCGTGGAAGCCCGGCAATACCAGCGGTCTGCTCTTTAACTACAGAATAGAGGTCAACACCAACCGGACAACATATAACATTGGGGCAAACATGCAGCCTAATACCGTATCCACCGGGGCATCCTGCGCAAGCGGCGAGATTAAGATTGACAATAACAACAACAAGTGCGGCTTTTAAAGATTAAAGACGAAGGGGGATAATCCCCCTTCACCCCTGTTGCCACCACCGTTTCCCCTACCGGGGACTAAGACAGGTTCTCAGATTGTCCTGTGCTAACGAAAATAGCGGATTGAGCGTAAGAGATTGTTTGAAATACTCCACTGCTCTGCCGCACATCCCTTTATTCATGAATGCAATTCCTATGTTGTTATGGAGGATGTAGTCCATATCCCCGTTGATTCCTATTGCCTTGCCGCAAAGAGAAATTGCCTCATCATATCTGCCATTTTTAATCATAAGGTGAGAGAGGCCGATGTATGCTTCCGTATTTTGGGGGTCAATTTTTAACGCGGCATTAAAGCACTCCTCTGCCTCAACCGGGTGGTTAAGCCTTGTCAGTATCAGACCTTTCATTGAATGCCCCTCGCTGAAATATGGGTTTATCTCCAGTGATTTGTCTGCAAAGGGCAATGCCTCCGGGACCTTGTTATTGTTAAACAGGAAATGGGATATGTTTTTATAAACAATGTAGTTGTCCTTTGTAACCGATATAGCTTGTCTGAAGATGGTTATGCTGTTTCTCCATGTTTTTATCTGAAACGAGGATATGTACATAAGGGTGGCAATTGTGACAATAGCGGCTGTTATCATCGTTTTCGGTTTACCCCTGAGAATATCTGCCCCCCACCACACTATGATGATAAAAATCCCTGTCATCGGCAAATATGCGTAGCGGTCTGCGGTCAGGTGTCTTGCTATCTGAACAATCTGTGCTACAGGAATTAAGGTTACGATGAACCACAACCATCCGGCTGTGAACCAGGGTTTGTTCTTTCTTAATATAATGGCAAGCATAGTTACGGAGATAAGAGAGATTGCCGATATGAGAAATAGCCATACGGAGGGGGTGAAGTCGTAGGGATAAAAATATGCAAGATTGCGGGGAAGGAGTATTTTCGATACATATGTAACATACCCGATAGTGGAGTTGACCAGCCTTAATTTTATGGGGATAGCATCTGTACCCGATATGGCCCCTCCAACTTTTTGCGCATAAAATGCCACAAGGATAAAGATAGCAGAAATGATGAAAAAGGGGATTTTCTCGTAAATGCCGCTGCCTGGCCGCTTGGTCAGCCGCCCAAGCGGCCAGGCGTCCATTATCAAAAAAACCGCCGGAATGGTTACGATCATCTGTTTTGACATAAGTCCGGGTATAAAAAATGTGAATATCAGGAGGTATCTGACCCATGAAGGGTTTTTCGTATATCTGACGTAGGAGAGTATGGTAAGCATAAAAAACATTGAACTTAACACCCCTTTCCTTTCGGCAACCCATGCGACAGTCTCCACGCTTAGGGGATGAAGCGCAAATGCAAACGATACTAAGGCACTCTTATATACCTCACCGGTGGCCTCGCTAAGCGATAGAAAAAGTACTATGGCCGTAATTATGTGCAAGATCAAATTGACATAGTGGTGAATTCCGCTGTTTGAACCAAACAGCCTGAAACATAATGCGTGAGAGATGACAGTCAGGGGATGCCAGTTGCCGAGGATGATTTCAGTAAAGGCACTGCCCAGGGTCTTCAAAGACAACCCTGAGACTATGATGGGATTAGAGAAGTAAACAGAATCGTCAACGATGAAAAAATCATATTCGCCGATTCCGCGATATAAAAACGCCGTCAGGACAACAAGCCCGACTATGACAACGATGCGCGGAGGCGACCCTCGTTCATCCCAAGACCTGATTTTCATCCACATAGAATACCCTAATAGAATACCCTAAAAGTATAACCAAAAAGAATACCCTAAAAGAAGGATACGGTCAATACGCGGAGAGCATTTTCTTAATATTGTGCTCCCACTCTGCCAGTGAGGCATTGTCCCGATTGTCTTGCAGAGGGAGTTTCTCGTAAGCGGACATAAAGAGCATGTGCGCCCTTTCGCCGTCGCCGTTTTCAAGGGCGAGAAGTCCGAGCATATAAAGATCGGAATAAGGCGTCTGGGGCGAGAATACGTCAACCGCCTTTGACAGTGCCCGATATGCCTCCCTATCCTCTTTCATTTTAAAACGGCACTCCCAGAGTTTCCTGTATATGGGAGACTTTTTGTCATCAGGAGCGCGCCCTAAGGCGGCTGTGAACGACTTAAGCGCCCCGGCGTAGTCGCGGGTTCCTATGAGTGCGTCACCTCTTAAATAATATCCCGACGGCAACCCGGGCGATGACTTAATAAGCCTTTCGGCGTATTGCCCTGCCTCCTCGTAGCTGCCCTCTGTTATTTTTATATGGGCGATTAACTGGTTTACGATATTGATATCCGGGTCTATCGAAGATATTTTATTCAACTCGGTAAGCACTGCGGAGGCGTTGTCTTTTGCAGGTATCTCGGGGGCAAACGGGTTTACGGCCTCTATCGAATATAATTTCACAACTTCAGGGTTGCTTGAGAAGAGGACCTCCGCGTCGTCGAAAAATACCGGTTTGTATTCCGGGAATTCCGCGATTATTCCTTTAAACGCGGCGTACTGCAGGGGTACGGTTATATAGGTTGGCCGGTAACGGGCGATGAATTTCCCGAAAACTATCTCGTCCTGAAAGCTCATGTGGATATCATAAAAATCGAAGTCTGAAAATAAAAAAGGTACTTCCATGTCCATGGCTATTTTGTAGCGCGGATAAAGTTCCCACTGGAGATAGCCGCCGGCGTTGGGATGGTTCATGAGCGTACCATCGTCTGGCATATTCCTGACATGTTTCAGAAACGAGACGACGCCGTGGGGGAGGTCCCTCGACAGCACCGGCGCGTCCCTTAGTGTGCCGTGGACAAACATAAACGGCAGGGGCAGCAAGGCCGCGGCAATTACCCAATGCGGCAATCCCATCGGCCTTGCCGTACCGCCATTATGCGGCAGAGCGTTTACCACCATAGGCATGACAAGGAGCGCAAATTCGCTCCTGAAGCGCGCCCCCTGCGTAAGAAGTATAACTGCGCCTCCCAGCATGACGATATGGCTTAATCTGAGTTTTTTATATATCAGGCCGGCGATGACACAAAGTATCGTCAGGACAACCATTACAGAGAAAAGCGACTCATACGTCAAGCCATTGCCACTGACGTTGAAACTAAACAACTCCCCGGCAGACAGCCTTCTCAGTTCGTTTATATATATAGAGGCATATCGTGTATCTGTCAACGGCGCCGCAAGCAGGGCAGCCCCGTGCGGGGTCATATATACCGCCCCTATACAGGCCGCTGCTGACACTATCAGGACAAGTTCTTCCCTTGTGAATGGCGTTTGCCTTTTCAGGCGTCTTACATAGGCGTCAAACATATAAGCGCCTGAGATTAACATCATCACGGGATATTCGATGCCGTGCAGATTGACCCACAAAATGGCAATGATGACAAGCCAATAAGACCGTTGCGGCCTGGCTTCATAGACATACACAAATGCAGCTATAAAGAGACAGCTAAAGACATGTGGCCTGCTCAGCAGACACCGCGGCAGAAGCAGCATGATATAAAGCGTAAAGAGCATGACGAACAATGGCGTAACCCTGTATGTCATAACCCTGTTAAGTCTGGCGCGAAATAGCCCCCAAATAATTGCCGTAATCACGAAAAACAATATCGACCTGAGCGCTATAAGCCCGCCATATCCCAGCGCGTGGTAAATCTTATAACTGAGCAGTTGAAAAAGCCAGTAGTAGTTTGCCCTCAGGCGGGGCGGTGTAAGAAATGAAAAAAAAGAGCTATTGGCAATCTCGCCGGCCTCGGCAATATACCTGCCGCCGCTTAAGTGATACCACAGGTCGGTATCGCCGTTTATAATGGGCTGAGAGGACAGGGCAATAAACACGTAACCCAAAAACGTGGCGATATAAGCATAGCAGGCATATGACCTCTGGACGGTCCGGGGGCTGCGCCCCTTAAATCTGTTCATTGGCATTCCTGTACGACTTTATCGGCATCCTATACGATTTTATCTCATAGACCATCATTTGTCAAACAATCGAATTGACTTCCCTCCGGGGTACTCCCATTTATATTGATATTTATGTTATTATATATGGTTACTATAGAGAAGAAGATTAGTCAGGAGGTGGACGTATCGACTCTAATCAAGAGTGTGCAGTGCGGCCTTTGCGCATAAGCGTGAGGGGTGTATTTGCAGGGGCGGTGTATTTTATATTAGCCGCAATGGTTATAATGCAGATGGGTTGTGCCTTCAGGGCAAAGGGTAGCCAGGCTGATGTGCAGGCTAAGGCAAGCCAGCCTGAGGCGCAGACTAATCCAGCTCCCGACGCGCAGTCTGAACCGGCACGTGAGTTCGTTGAGGCAGTTCAGGCCGTAACGGCTGCCGACAATCAAACCACAGCTATAATACCCGCCGAAACTGACCATGCGGCACCCGAAATAAAGCCCGCAACAAAAGAAGACCGGCAGGCCGCTGTCAAAGGAAAGGGGAAAAAGGCGCCGGTTCATAAGGCCAAAACCGCTGACGCTAAAGAACCGGAGTACCACTTTATGCTTGGCGCGATGGCAGAGGTTGGGGCCGATTGGGATAGGGCCTTGAAGGAATACCGCCTGGCCTTAAAGGATGACCCGGACTCTCCATATCTGAAATTACAGATTGCTCAGATGTATATAAGGCAAGGCAGGATAGATGAGGCTGTTAAAGATGCCGGTGAGGTTGTCAAAAGAAATCCTGAATACATACCGGCATTAAAACTCCTTGGCGAGCTCTCCAATTCGCAGAAAAAAATTGGTGAAGCCATAGATATATTTGAAAAGGTAATAAGGCTGGCTCCTAATGATATGTCGGCATTTGTATTTTTAGGCGCCTTGTATTTATCGCAGAAGGACTATCCTAATGCGCTGAGGGTGTTGAACATATATGTCAACAGCGAAGACGGCAACACAATGGGGAACTACTACTTAGGGGTCATATATCTTGAGATGGGCGATACAGAAAACGCCGAAAAATATATAATGAAGGCGATACAGCAGGATCCATCTTTAGACAATGCCTATGTATATATGGGGGTAATAGAAGAAAAGAGGAACAACCCTGAGAAGGCGAGGCAGTATTACAAAGCTGCCGTCGATCTAAATCCTCAAAACGTAAAGGCGCGCGAGATGCTCTCCCGCGTTTATATACAGGACAAGGACTTTGGCAAGGCTATTAAGGAACTCAGAGAGCTAAGCAAAGAACTCCCGGAAAATCTTGAAATTCACTTCAAAATAGGGCAGATATATTTTGATGCGGAGGACTACAGTAAGGCAATCGAAGAGTTTATGATTGTCAAGTCTGCAACGCCCGGCAACATCATGTCAATATACTACCTGTCCTTATGTTATGAGGCGATGAAAAAATACCCTGAGGCGATTGAGGAATTAAAGCAGATAATCAACATAGACCCTGAAAACACAAAGGCATTTTTAAGGCTGGGTTATATCAGCAGCGAAATAAAGGATTTTAACGCCGCCGAAAAATATTATGAGGAGATACTGAGCTACGACAAAAGCAAGCCGGATTTCTTCAGGTATCCGGCTCTTGTATATTTAGGCGCCGGTGATTATGCTAAAGCCAGAGAGATGTTGAACAGGGGAATAGCCAAATTTCCTGAAAACGATGAACTCCTGTTAGACCTTGCCGTAGCATATGAAAAGGAGAATAATTTTGACGAAATGGTTGCGACTTTAAGAAAGGCTATAGAGATAAATCCAAAAAACTCCGAGACATTGAACTACCTTGGATATTCATACGCGGAGAGGGGAATAAATCTCGATGAGGCCAACGATTTGATCAAAAGGGCATTGGAGCTTAAACCTGACAGCGGGGCTATTATAGACAGTCTGGGGTGGGTATATTTCAAGAAGGGTCTATATAATGAGGCATTAAAGCAAGTCGAGAAAGCGGTTTTTTTGCTAAAAGACGATGCGGTGATATATGAGCACCTTGGCGACATATACGATAAGCTTGACATGTCGGACAAGGCAGTGCAGGCATGGCAAAAGTCGCTGAAATATTATAAAGACGAGGCCGGCCTTAAGGAACGGGTCGAGGAGAAAATAAATAAAAAGCGGTAAATCCCCTGCAGTCTCCCTGTCATATCCGGCAATTTCCCTGTCAGCCCCGGCAAAAATCAACTGGTTTCTCTGCGTAACGGGAAAGAGGGCAGACGGGTATCACGAAGTACGCTCCGCAATGCAGGCAGTGTCGCTATATGATACGATTATAATCGAACCCTCTGGCACATTCAAACTAACGTCTGACCTGAATATACCTCCTGAGAATA
Source organism: Nitrospirota bacterium (assembly GCA_015233015.1). Lineage (GTDB taxonomy): Bacteria > Nitrospirota > Thermodesulfovibrionia > Thermodesulfovibrionales > Magnetobacteriaceae > Magnetominusculus. The sequence goes on from JADFYO010000013.1 coordinate 17,003, forward strand.
ACCTCGTCTATAAAGCGGCGAAGGTATTTTTTGCCCATATGTCCTCTGTTGCTCGGGCACACATTACATTAAAGAAGGAGATACCGGCAGCCGCAGGGCTTGGAGGCGGCAGTTCAGACGCCGCTCATACACTAGTTGGCCTTAACAAGCTGTTTGGCGGCATATTCACAGAAGAAGACCTTAAGTCAATGGCGGCTGAACTAGGCTCTGACGTACCGTTTTTTATTCACGGCAGTTTTGCCTTTGTAGAGGGCCGGGGCGAGAAGGTAACGCCTGTCGAAGTGAACTCCACCATCAACCTTCTACTCGTACGCCCGCCATTTCCAATATCGACGGCTTGGGCATACGGACAATTTAAGGGAAGGGGATTCAGCCCCGTCTCGTCCTGTGACGAACTAAGAGACGGTCTTATAACCGCCTTAGAGTCATATGACTTCGGACGCTTGGCGGGATACATGAAAAACGACATAGAGAATGTATTGAAAGACGCATATCCTATGATTCAGGAAATAGAGAATGCCTTATTGAAAGAAGGCGCGGCGGCGGCCATGTTAAGCGGCAGTGGCAGCGCAGTCTTCGGTGTATTCGAAGAAGAGGGAGGCAGAGACAAAGCAGCCCTGTCGCTTGCTCTGCGTTACCCTGATTGCCTGATAAAGAAAGCCTCAACCATTAATCATACAAGTCATGATTTCGCCCCATAAAGATGATATGGAAGATATCTCGTTCCCTAATGCCAGCCATGCGGCCAGAATCGGAAAATCTAAAGACCATAACCTTTTCAACCTCTTCGGTAATTAAAGATGGTAATACTGCCTTCAGGGATTTGACAGAGATCCGTTCATATCCAAGGCCATCTTTGGGCTGATTACTAATCTTTTCCCACGTCAGCTGGGAGAGATTCAGCAGAGTATCTGCAAAGGATGATTTTTCGTTTTTTTCACATTTACTCAGACAGAACCTTGCTCCTTTTTTCATATGTTGAAATGAGAAGAGTGGTATACTATTGTTGTGATCAACACTTCCGGTATTCTTGATTTCAAAGCGGCTCCTCTTCCTGAAAGGGACTTTTTGGGTCTTAGTATTAGGCATCGACCAAGTATTTTTTCAAATATTCGGTCATATCATCGTGAGAGATAATCGTCTTTGCGCCTTTCTCATAAGCATTTTTCCAACATATATCGTTGTGAGAGAGTTCTTTTAGACGCGATGCAGAGAATTGACCAAATACTTCATATATCTCATTGAGAAATTCACTATCCTGTCTGTTTATTCTATTATAATCGAAATCTGTTGGAGCGGGAATCCCTCCTGCGCCATAGTCCTTATACTTGTTATAAAGGCTGGGGACAACCGGACCATATGTCCACGCTTCGATATCTTCATTAAATAGCGGCTGCTTGTTGGTAACAAGATATAATCCCTGAGCGTAATACATTAGTTTCTGGAGCTTAAGATTTGAGAGCAACTCCTCATCGTCTGCTGCTTTTGAAAGAAAATAATCGGCTATATCAAAACATGAGTACATCATAAATCTCCCACAAAGCGATCTGGCAACACAACATTATAAGAGGGAGGCAGCTCTTCGCCTCCCCACTTGCCTCCCCATTTGCCTGTATATCTTATTTCTTACCCGTGATTGTTACATATGAAAAAGCGCTGCCGCGATAGATGAGCAGCAGGATATCCTCATCTGCCTTAATCGTGGACACAATGGCGTCATATTCTCTTACATTGTTGATGCGTTTTCTGTTGACTTCCTGAATGATGTCGCCTTGCCTCAGGACGTTATAGGCGGCGCTGTCGTCGGCGATATTTGTGACGATGACGCCGGAGACCTTAGCCGGGAAGTTAAAGCGTTCTCTGATGGCCGCGGTCATGTCCTGGACACTTACACCTTTTAATCTGTTAGTGAATTCTGACTGCGATGGCGACTCTGCCGGGGCTTGTTTAGCATCGGGAAGCTCACCGACCGTAACTTTGAAAGATATCGTCTTCCCTTCTCTGACAACATTGAGGTCGAGGGTGGTGCCTGGGGGGGTATTGGCAACTATATTCCGCAGCTGTCTCGTGTTGGAGGCATCCTTGCCGTCAAAGGAGATGATGAGGTCGCCGCGTTTAATTCCTGCCTTTTCAGCAGGGCCGCCTTCGACTATATCTGCAATCAGAACGCCTTCTTTCTCTTTAAGTCCAAAGGATTTAGAAAGTTCGGGGGTCAGCGGTTGAATATTTACACCGAGCCAGCCGCGAATGACCTTGCCGGATTTGATGAGCTTGTCCATGACATTTTTAACCATGCTGCTTGGTATGGCAAAGCCGATGCCCTGATAGCCGCCGCTGGTGGAGAAGATAGCGGTATTTATCCCTGCCAGTTCTCCAGAGGCGTTAACGAGGGCGCCGCCTGAGTTTCCCGGATTGATTGGGGCGTCGATTTGAATAAAGTCTTCATAGTCGGCGATACCGACTTCCGACCTTCCCACAGCGCTGACAATGCCCATGGTAACGGTCTGATTAAGGCCGAAGGGGTTGCCGACTGCTATGACTATTTCGCCTACTCTCATCTTACTTGAGTCGCCCATTTTGATAACCGGCAGGTCATGGGCGTCAATTTTAATAACCGCAACATCGGTCTTGGGGTCAGCCCCAATTATCTTGCCCTTATATTCGGTCTTATCGGAAAGAATGACCTTTATCTCATCCACATCTTTGACTACATGGCTGTTGGTAACGATATAGCCGTCTTCTTTTATGATAACGCCTGAGCCGAGCGCCCTGGACTCATACTTCTTAGGCATATGGAATGGGGATTCGTCCCCGAAAAATCTCTTAAACATCGGGTCCTCGAAGAAACGGTTCATCTGGCTGTCCTTCGTATCGACGGTTTTTTGGGTGGATATATTTACTACCGCAGGTTTAACTACATCGGCGACCTCGGCCATTGCGTTGCTCAGCTGCATAAGAACATCCCTGCTTTGTGGAGAGACCTCCTTAGCCTGTTTAATTTGGGCAGACGATTGGTTTTGTATGTTAAAGTCAGACGCGATAACAAGTCCTGCGATTATCCCGCATACAATAAGCAGTACCCCGAAGATATTTTTTTTACCGTTTAGCATAAATCAAAACCCTCCTTTTATTTGACGGCATCTCCTTATATATGATTACACATAGAAGTCCGGCAAGTCAATATTGATTATTTGCCGCACATATGATAGTATTGCCAGCGTATGGGAAATAGATTATTGAGTGTTGTCCTGCTGTTAGCCGCGATTGCGGTTATTGCTTACAGCCCCGTTTTGAATAACGATTTCGTTAGTTATGACGATTATAAATATACGACAGGCAATCCATTCATTAAAGACGGGCTTAGTGTTGAGGCTGTTAAATGGGCATTCAGCACATTCTATTTTTCTAATTGGCATCCAATAACGTGGATTTCCCACATGGCAGATATTTCGATTTATGGATTTGGGGCAAGGGGTCATCATTTAACGAGCCTGTTAATTCACGCGATAAACGGAATTCTGTTATTCTTTTTGCTTTATTCGCTGACAAATAAAACTCTGGAGTGCGCAATTGTGGCGGCGCTGTTTGCCGTTCATCCCCTGAATGTCGAATCTGTGGCGTGGGTAGCTGAGAGAAAAAATGTTTTGTGCGCATTCTTTTGGCTGGCCACACTTATTGCTTATGTCAGCTATGTCAGGCGCCAGACGCTGGGGAGATATTTATTCGTGTTATGGCTTTTTTCGATGGCGCTGATGTCAAAACCTATGGCGGTTACTCTGCCGTTTACTCTTTTGCTTATAGATTACTGGCCGCTTGGGCGTTTTAAATCTGGACAAACCGTCCTCAAAAACCATCCCACGGCAGGATTAGCTGCCGAGAAAATCCCCTTTTTTCTCCTTTCAGTTATCTCATCAGTTATAACCATATACGCGCAAAGGCAGGAGGGGGCGGTGATTTCTTTTGACAAACTACCACTGGCCACACGCGTTGTAAACGCTATAATGTCATACGCGGGTTATATCGGGAAGATATTCGTCCCTCTGCGCCTGGCTGTGTTTTATCCATATGCAGAGGAAAAATCCCCCGTGGTCATCGTGTCAACCGCCCTGGTGCTCATCATGATCACCGGCTTTGTCATTATAAAGAAAAAAAATGCTCCATATCTCCTGATGGGATGGCTCTGGTATCTGGGGACGCTTGTGCCGGTTATTCAAATCATGCAGGTGGGGGCGGCCTCGATGGCAGACAGATACATGTACATCCCCGCTATTGGATTATTTATCATGATCGCATGGGGCATGGCGGCCATAATATCCTTCAGGAGATTTGCCGCGGCGGCAGGCATTGCGGCCATTATCGCGTTAATGTTTATTACTGCGCGGCAGGCGGGTTATTGGAGGGATTCAGCAGCGTTATATACACACGCCCTCGATGTTACAGAAGACAACTATCTTGCACACAATAACTACGGCCAGGTGCTGATGAAACAGGGCAGGTTTGATGAGGCCATCGTGCAGTTCAAGGCAGGCCTCGAGATAATGCCGTCAAACGACGAGCTGAATTACAATATGTGGCAGGCCCTCTCGGCAAAAGGCACACCCGATGACAAATATCTCCTTAATGCCGCCGCTATATGGTTTCATGGGGATATGGCCGCCCTGTATAAAAAGGCCGGCATCGGATACTTTAACAAAAAGAAATACAACGACGCCGTGGAATTTCTCCTGAAATCCCTGATGATTAACAAAAAGGACGCAGAGGGCTTTAATTATCTTGGAATGGCGTTACAGGAAACAGGCCAGCTCAAAGAGGCCGCTATGGCATTTAATAAGGCGGCGGCGTTAATAAAGGCAAAGGATTAAAAAGGATTAAAGACGAAGGGGGATAATCCCCCTTCACCCCTGTTTCTCGCACACGTTTTATCATCAAGTTTGGGCTGCCGCTCGTTGGCGGCTTCGGTACTCCGGCACGGTGACAGCGCAGTTGCCCTAAATCAGGCAAACTGATATAATATTGCACACATCATGGACAGGCATCGGCGATTAATTTATTTAATTATAATTATACTTATATCGGCCACATTCTTTTGTTACCTGCCGTTGAGATATAATGACTTCGTCACGTACGACGACTACGACTACATCGTCAGTAACACACAAATACAGTCGGGACTTAATATGGAAAACATAAGATGGGCACTTACAACCTCATATTTTTCCTATTGGCATCCTCTTACGTGGATTTCCCATATGGCGGATATTGAACTTTTTGGCCTGAACCCCAGAGGACATCACCTGATGAGCCTGTTCCTTCATATCGCCAACGCGGTGCTGCTGTTTCTAGGCCTACGGCTTATGACAGGAAGATTGTGGGAGAGTGCCGTTGTGGCGGCGCTGTTTGCGCTTCATCCGATGAGTGTAGATTCTGTGGCCTGGGCGGCTGAAAGAAAAAACGTCCTCTCGACATTTTTCTGGTTCTTAGTCCTTATTTTTTATGTTTATTATGTGCGCTCCCCCGTGTTGTGGAGATATCTCATAGTACTTGCAGCATTTATCATGGGACTTATGTCAAAGCCGATGCTTATTACGGTACCGTTTTTGCTGCTGCTTTTGGACTACTGGCCGTTAGGGCGGTATAAGGCGGGGGAATATGCGGGTTTAATAATAGAGAAGATTCCGCTTTTTATTCTTTCTGCCGGTTCTCTTTTGATAGCGGTTTTACCTCAGATGAAACTTGGGACGGTAATTCCCCTCGATACCTTGCCTATGGGCGCACGGGTAGTTAGGGCGGTAAACTCCTGTACAGGTTATTTGATACACATGGTAAGACCGGCGCGGCTTACTGTGCTTTATCCATACATCATGGTATGGCCGTGGTGGCAGACTGCCATGTCGGTTATTTTTTTAGTGTCCGCCACTGCTGCAGCCATTGTTATGAGCAGAAAATACCCATATTTGCTTGTGGGATGGTTTTGGTATTGCGGCACATTGGTGCCGGTCTTGCAGGTCTTTCAGGTCAATGTATCTCCGATGGCCGACCGTTATACCTATGTCCCAATCGTGGGGATTTTCATTGCGATTGCCTGGGGGATGAGTGATATGTTAAAGAAAATTGCCTGTGGAAAAATATCCTATGGAAAGGCGGTATATTCAGCAGCCGTCATATTTATACTAGCCGTTTTAGGCGTCTTTACATGGAAGCAGACAGGGTATTGGAAGGATTCGGGAACGCTTTACAAACACGCTGTCGAAGTGACAGAGTTCAACTACATGGCATATAACAACTACGGTGTTTATCTGATGGAAAGCGGCAAAATAGACGAGGCACAGGTTCAATTTGAGAAGGGGCTTCAGATAGTCCCATATAACGACGAGCTAAACTACAATATGGGAGCGGTTCTTATCAGAAAGGGAAAAATTCAGGAGGCACAGCGTTATCTGCTTGGTTCGGCACGCATGTGGTATAAGGGCGACAGGACAGAGTTTTATAAACGGCTTTCGTCATCTTTAGTGGCAGAGAAAAAATACGCCGAGGCCGTCGAATATATAACGAAGATCCTTCTTATCAACCCGAAAGACATAGAAAACCTCAAACTGCTGTCTGAGGCGCTGGCGGGTATGCAGAGATATGGCGAGGCCCTGGGCGCGATAGAAAAGGCTATTAGTCTTTCGCCAAAAGACGCGGATTTATATCACAAAAAAGACATGATTATAAAAAAAATGCGGGAAGATTAATAAAATGCGGGAGGAAGCGGCAGCTCATAAATAAGGCGGCATTTTACACGAACGACATTTTGACAGAATTAGACACGCTTTAGTATAATGGTAAAATGGCGTGTTGTATAATCATAACTATGGCGGTCTTATTGGATTTGGGAAGGAACGGCGAGGCATTTTTTGTTCCACAGGCCGCTAAGAATTACAGGTGTCAATGAAAACCTTACAAAACAGAATACTGGCAAGCTTTCTTCCTCTGATTATAATTCCGTCTTTAATTATAATGACAGTCAGCCTTATAATAATGGAAAGGCAGATTAGTGAATGTTTCGAATCGTTACTCACAAATGGCATCAGGGGAGTTGATGAGGAATTTGAGTCCATAGAGCATCGATTTCTTAACATCGCCCGCTCGATAGCCGATGAAGAGGAAATAGTGAGTATGACCGGACATCAGGATGGAAATGCCCTGTCAGGCGTAATGCCAAGAATAAAAACACTGTTAGGGGCAAGCAGCATCGGGGTCTTCAACCTGGAAGGAACAATGCTTGCCGGCGGGAACTTCAATGTCCCATCTGAACGTAAAAAAGACATGTATAAAGATATACTAGCACATGTACTGAAAGGAAAAGATGTAGCCGCCATTATGAAATCGGAAAAAGGAGTTGGGTTTACGGCCTTTACTCAAATCAGGGCTAAAGAAAAACCGGTTGGAGTTTTAATGGTTTTCCGGCTTTTGGATTATGACTTATTGGTTAAAATGAAGGCTGCATTTGGGATAGACATTATTGTTTATAACGGCGCTCTCCCGCAGGTAACTACTATTACTAAATCCAGCGTATTTACAGACCCTAATCTCAAGGCAGTGATTGCTGAGGTGAATACCCGGCAAAGGCAAATCACCAAAGAGATGAAGCTTGGCGGGTTAGACTATTATGCCGCGGTCAAACCTATTAAGTATGAGATGGAGCAAATAGGAGTCATGGTAGTTGCCGCATCGGGTGACAAGACATACAGAGAGAGGATGATACTAAAGATAGCCGCTCTGCCGTCTATCGCTTTCCTGTTATTAATTGCCTTCTATATATCCCGCCGCGTGTCCTTAAAAATCGTAGGGCCTATTAAGCAATTGTGCAATGTTACGCGGGAGATCTCCGAAGGGTCTCTTTCCGTTATCGTGGATATTAAATCAGGGGATGAGGTCGGCGTTTTAGCCGATTCTTTTAACAGGATGATCAACGAGATTAGAAAACACGAGGACAACCTCAACGAGCTTGTTGAGGAGAAAACCAGTGAATTAACAACTACTAACGCGGAATTGTTAAACGAGATGATAGAACGCAAGCGGGTGCAGGCGCAAAAAGATCTAAGCATGAATCTTCTGCAGAATATCGCCGACAATGTCCCCGGGGCGATATACCAGTTCAAATTGAATCTGGATGGAAGCTGTTGTTTTCCCTACGCCAGCGCAGCCTTCTATGATATATACCGGATACACCCCGAAGAGGTCAGAGAAGATGCCTCAGTGGTATTCACCCGCCTTTACCCGGACTACTACTACGGCTTCAATTCTTCTATCCGGAAATCGGTCACAGACTGGAAACGATGGCAGCACGAAGGCCGACTAGTACTTGGCGACGGCACGATACGCTGGGTGCTTGGCGGCGCAATGCCGAAACAGGAACCGGACGGCTCAGTCACATGGCAAGGGTTCGTCATGGATGTCACCGAGCGCAAACTGATTGAAGAGCAATTAGTGGAGTTAAACAGGACACTGGGGCAGCGCGTAAAAGACGGAATCAACGAAATCGTATATCAGAAGCAACTTCTCGTTCAGCAATCGAAAATGGCGGCGATGGGCGAGATGCTAGGGCTGATAGCGCATCAGTGGAGGCAGCCTCTGAATGCCATAGGATTAAACGTGCAGGATTTGAAGGACGCGTATGACTTCGGAGAGCTTGATGCGAGAGCCATAGATAATATTGTCGATGTAACAATGAACCAGGTAAACTTTATGTCTAAGACTATAGACGATTTCAGGAACTTTTTCAAGCCGTCAAAGACGAAACAACGGTTCGACGTGAAAAAGAACATAGAGGAAATCATCTCGATGTTTAGTCATGTGTTCAATAAAAACAATGTGGATGTTTCAATAATGGCTGCCGATGAAATATTATTATTTACAGAGGGATACCCGAATGAGTTCAAGCAGGTGGTTCTCAACATCCTGAATAACGCAAAAGACGCCATCGTTTCTAACAGAGACAACGCGGCCCCGCCGCCACAAAAGCGCGGGAAGATAGAGATAACCATAGGAAATAATGAAGGCAGAGATAAAGTGATAATTAAAATACGGGACAGCGGCGGCGGCATTCCTGAAACAATAATCGGCAAGATCTTAGAACCATATTATACGACAAAGGGAAAGGAAGGCACGGGACTTGGGCTGCATATGTCAAAAACAATAGTGGAGACGAATATGGGTGGCACCCTGTCCGTCAGAAATATTATGGAAGCGCCTGAAGGCGCTGAGTTTACAATAACTTTAGCAGTAACAGGCGGCGGCGATGAATTCACAGGATAAGTGCGGAAGCCGCCAACAAGCGGCAGCCCAAACTCAGGGGATAATCCCCCGTCTTGGCGATAGATAAAACGTTGGCGGCAACAGGGGTGAAGGGGGATTATCCCCCTTCGTCTTTAATCCTCAGACTATTATAATGCGTTCGCCCTGAAAATCTGACTGCTTGACTTTGAAATGACAATTTTGGTAACTTAAACTGTGTCTTTTTTTCGGGGTTGCGCTTTATGAAGATCAGGAATCTACTTATGCTTATAACAACTGTGAGCATCATAGTATCGATGGTGACTATCACATCGGTTGCGGTGTTTACAATTAAGAAGCAAGGGCAGGATGATATAAAGAAGTACGAGGCGGAAGAGCTGGCGAAAGTAAGGAATAACCTCAAGGATCTGGCGTACATGGCCTACGGTATCATAGAGAAGAACGACAAGACCGCTCATGACAAGAAGTTCCTCGAAAAGTACTACGGTCTGCGGCTGAAAGACGCTACAAGCATCGTCGAGCCGATTCTCCGGGCTAATGCCGCAAGGGTGAAAGAGGGGAAAGCGACTCTCTCTCAGGCGAAAAAGGATGCTGTCGATGCTATAAGCAGCATAAGGTATAATAACGGTACCGGATATTTCTGGATTACCGACACGGCACTTCCCTATCCCCGCATGATTATGCACCCGACTTTGCCGGAGCTGGACGGCAAAGTCCTGAGCGACCCAAAATTCGACTGTGCCCTGGGCAAAAAGCAGAACCTTTTTCAGGCGATGGCAGAGGTTACACAGGCAAAAGGAGAAGGCTTCATTGACTATTTATGGCCGAAACCAACAAAAGATGGCCTGAGCGCTCAGGTGCCAAAACTTTCTTACGTAAAACTTTTCAGGGAATGGGATATTATTATCGGCACCGGTATTTATGTCGATGACGCAGTTCAGGATGCCATGGAAACAAGCAAGAAAGACATAAGCAAAATAAGGTTTGATGGCGGGACCGGATATTTCTGGCTCAACGACACAACACTTCCCTACCCCCGTATGATTATGCACCCGATTTTGCCGGAGCTGGATGGGAAAGTTCTGAACGACCCGATATTCAACTGCGCCATGGGAAAAGAGAAGAACCTTTTTCAGGCGATGGCAGAGGCATGTGATAATAACGAGGGTGAAGGTTTTGTGGATTATAAATGGCCGAAACCTACAAAAGATGGCCCGAGCGAGCCTGTCCGGAAACTGTCCTTTGTAAAAGTATACAGGCCGTGGGGATGGATTATAGGTAATGGCGTTTATATCGACAACATAGAGGAAGAAACCGCCCGGAAGGCCATGTCGATTAATGACCAGGTCAGCAAGGTCATAAGAAAGTTCCTTGTGATCTCGGTAATCGTGCTTATCGCCGGTATAACAACAGCCATCCTTTTTGCGAAAAGTCTTACCGTGCCAATAAACAAGCTTGCCGACTCAATCAGAAAGATAAATAAAGAGGGCATATACTCGGGCGAATCTCCGGTGGCGGGCACTGTGGAAACCAAAGAACTGGGACAGATATTCAACAGTATGCTCACAGAACTAAGGAGAGGCGACGCAACAAACAAGGCTCTTCTGAATGAGTTGGCGGAGCATAACCGAACACTGGAGCAGAAGGTTGCCGAAAGAACGTCTGAGCTTCAGGCCACGCTTGCAGAGGTCAGGGCGGCCAACAATAAGATCCTCAAGAGCATCAGTTATGCAAAGATGATCCAGAATTCGCTTCTGCCGGATAGCGATATGCTTAAGGCGAACCTGCCGAACAGCCTGTTTTTATGGATGCCTAAGGACATCGTCGGCGGAGACATATACTTTACCGAGATTCTCGATGACCATTATCTCGTCGCCATCGTGGACTGCACCGGCCACGGGGTGCCGGGCGCTTTTATGACGATGATTGCATCGTCAACCCTGAAAAAAATAATCAACGAAGACCTCTGCAATGACCCCGGAGAGATACTGAAGAGGCTGAACCATGCGGTAAAATCACTTTTATTAACCAACTCCGAACACGAACTCTTCGATGTCGGCATGGATGCCGCGGTATGTCTGATAAAACCACGAGAGAAGACATTGGAATTCTCCGGGGCTAATCTGCCGCTTTACTGCATCGGTAAAGACAAATTGGAGGTACTCAAAGGCGACAGGCAGAGCATAGGATACAAGGACTCGCCTTCAAATATCACATTCACGACCGTAAGGATTGCGATATCAGACGATATGTCGTTTTATCTTTCGACCGACGGCTATATAGACCAGACAGGAGGCGATAACGGGTTCTCATTCGGCAAAAGGCGTTTCAGACTGCTTTTGCATGAGATATGCGGTAGCCCCTTCAGCGCCCAGCAGGAAATGCTTCTTAAAGCCTTCAACGAACATATCGGCGATAACGAACGTCTGGATGATGTAACAGTTATAGGGTTTAGTATATAATAGAAACGACTCAATAGGAGATGATACCATGATTAAACTTCTGGATTTGAAAAAATACCTCGATGACAAGGGTATTTTTCTGTACTTCAACGGGCGGATATCACATGATTTGCTGGTTCAACTGGGCGACACCCTGAAACAGAAGCTGAATAGGGAAGAGGTGGAATCGCAAACGGTTCTGAAAGTCTTTTCCATGTTTGTAGAGCAGATGCAGAACGTAGTGCGGTATTCCGTTTCCAGCGAAACAAACTGCCCCACTTCTCCGGCAGATTTTCAGGTGGGCGTTGTGACAGTAGGATATGACGGCAATTATTATTTCGTGGCCAGCGGCAACAAGGTGGCTACAGCCGAGGTCAGCAGGATAAGGGAAAAACTTGAAAAGATCAGCTCGATGGATAAAGACCAGCTTAAGGCATATTATAAGGAAATGAGAAAGTCAGAGACCCCTGAGGACTCCGTCGGCGCTGGCCTGGGGTTTATAGAAATGGCCAGAAAAGCCGACAGACCGCTGGAATTCGAATTTTCCGAATTAAATGACAGGGAATCTTTCTTCTCACTAATAACTCTAATAAGCAGGGGGTGAACTATGAAGGGACTTGCTATAGATGCTACAAAGAGCACTCCGTGGATTTATTTCGATCAGGAAAATAACATTCTGGAGATCAACGGAGAATCATATCCTGAAAATACATCGGAATTTTACGAACCTTTGTTTAAGTGGCTCGATATGCGCCTCGGCGAACTGCATGAGGAGAGCTTTACCATAAATATTGCCCTGAAATACTTCAACAGCAGTTCTTCGAAGATACTGATGAACCTGTTTGAAAGACTTGAAAAATATTCCGAAAGGGGTAAAAATATCGCCGTGAACTGGATTTATGATAAAGCGGATGAAAGCTGCCTCGAATATGGAGAGGAGTTCAAAGAAGACCTGACAACTCTGAAATTCAATCTTGTGGAGAAGGCAGGAGGTTAAAAGTGGCTGAAGACGCAATGTTTAGCGAAGAGGAGCAGGTGCTCATGCAGGCCGCGAAAGTGGCCGGGGATGAGCGTTATAAAGATTCGCCACTGCGTGACGAGTTCATGTATTTGGCTAACCAGTATAAGAGATTGCTGAGACAGGTCAGGCGGGTGATCAGCTTGAGCGATAAGCAGCAAAGCAGCCTGAGCTTCGAACTGGAGCTGGCCTTTGAAAGTTTTATCCGCACCCTGGTCACCACCATTGACGCTAAGCACAAATTCACAGCCGGACACTCGGCGCGCGTTACAGAATATGTTCTGTTTCTCGGCAACAAAATGGGCTTCAGCTTTGAAGACATGGAAGTGCTCAAATATGCAGGATTACTCCACGATATTGGTAAAATCGGCATTCCCGACGCAGTGCTGACTAAAAACGGACCGTTTTCGCCCGAGGAACGCCTGATAATGAATGGTCACCCGGCCCTGACGGGGCGGATATTGTCCGGCATCCGTCTGCCCCGTAATTTGCGTGAGGTTCCCCATATGGCGGAATGCCACCACGAGAAGATGGACGGTACCGGTTATCCTTACGGCCTGAAAGGAGAGGATATTCCGTTTTTCTCCAGAATCCTCGCCGTAGGCGATGTGTTCGACGCACTGACCTCACGTCGCGATTATCCAAAATACATCGATGGAAAAACTCTGAGCGCTGAGCCGATGTCCTTATATATGGCATTTGCAATCCTTGCGAAGGACCAGAACATTCATTTTGATCCAACCGTAGTGTCTGTAGTCCTTAATCACCGGACAGAATTTGAAACCATGTATCAATATCTGCACGCCAACCAGGCCGGCTGGTGGCTTGAGAGTTAGCTCTCCCAAGTGGTAAGCCCGGTTGACTTCGAAAAGACAAAAGGGGTAACTTAACTATGTGTCCACTTTTTCGGGTGAACATCAGCAGCGTCTGAAGGCGCTGAGTTTACAATAACTTTAGCATTAACAGGCGGTGGCGATGAATTTACAGGATAAGAAGAAAATACTGGTAACGGGAGGGGCTGGGTTCATAGGCTTTCACCTGTGTAAGAGACTGACTGAGCACGGGTTTGACGTTGTGACTGTTGACAATCTCAACGACTACTACGATGTCCGGATAAAACACAACAGACTCAAGCTGCTTGAAAGTGCGGCGAATTTCCGGTTTGTCAGGATGGATATTGCTGACAGGGCGGCCATGGAGAATCTCTTTGCCGCAGAGAAATTCGATTATGTAGTAAATCTGGCCGCACAGGCGGGCGTCAGGTATTCTATAAAAAATCCACACGCCTATATTGAAAGCAACATCATTGGCTTTGCCAATATACTGGAAGGCTGCCGGCACAATAAAGTAAAACACCTCATCTTTGCCTCGTCGAGTTCCGTATATGGGGCAAACACAAACATCCCTTTTTCAGTGCGCCACAATGTTGACCATCCCATGTCGCTTTATGCGGCGACAAAGAAATCTAACGAGCTGCTTGCCCACACGTATAGCAGCCTGTATGGGCTGCCTTGTACGGGGCTTAGGTTTTTTACCGTTTACGGCCCATGGGGGCGCCCGGATATGGCCCTGTTTCTCTTCATAAAGGCTATCCTCGAGGACAGGGCAATCGATGTCTTTAACCACGGCAATATGAGACGCGACTTTACCTATATTGACGACATCGTGGAGGGCGTTTTCAGATTAATTGAACGCATCCCAACACCTAACCCCGCATGGAATGGCAAGAAGCCTGACCCATCGTCAAGTTATGCCCCATACAAACTTTACAACATCGGCAACAATAAACCCGTCGGCCTGATGGAATTTATCGAAATAATCGAAACCACGCTGGGGAAAACGGCAAAGAAAAACCTCCTGCCAATGCAGCAAGGCGATGTTGCCGAGACATATGCCGACATAGACGAACTCACCAGAGACACAGGCTTTACACCTTCTACACCACTGGAGGCCGGAATAGGAAACTTCGTCGCGTGGTACAAGGAGTATTTTAATATCTCTTAATAATGTCTTTGTTAACCGAGGTGAGCGTTATCTCAGCCGAAGAGATAACCTCCCCCTCAACGCTGACCCTTGCCCTGAAGACGTATAAAGGGGGAAATTTCTTTGTCAGCTCTGACTCTATGATGAGAACATCGCCCGCTACCGCTGGTTTGATGTGGTGGGCGTCGTTTATCATTGTCAGAAACGCCATTTCTATTTCCTCCGCTTCGAGGATAAGCCCTGAGGCCTGGGCCATTGCCTCTACAAGCAGCACGAAAGGGAAGCTGCCTGAGGTACCGATAACCTCTTCGCCCGCTGTAACCGTTTTCAACGCCTTAATGCGCTGCCCCTTGTCTATGGTCAGCACCTTCTCGATAAATATGAATGGCGCGGCGTGAGGCAGCCGGTTAACTAATTCCTGTTTGTTCATCTATTGATCCTATGTGTTGGCAGCCTCGGCCATCACAACACATCCCACATCGGGCCTCTTTTAATTCTCTTTCTGACAGCCTCGAGCGTTGAGACGTCATATCTTATATCCAGCGCTGGTACAACATGGTTTGGCCTGCCGTCTGCCCACTTCTGAAGCCGCGTTAAGAGCATCTCCGGCGGTGTATCGGGACTTAGATAAAACACCGGCTCAAGCAGCCCCTTATCCTTAGATATGATGCCGTCCTCTACCGCCCTCTTGCAGATAGGCGTACCGGGGTATATCCTGACGCCGGCAAGGGCGATGACAGCGCGCGGCCTTATCTTATCAAACAGTTTAAACGTCTCATTCAATGTCGCTTCGTTTTCAGACGGGCCGCCAATTATAATATAATGGGCGTCGGGCATGTCAATCTTCCTGCATACAGAGGAGGCTTTGACTATATCGTCCGGCGTGAAATGTTTCATATAGGCATCGAGCGTTGTGGCAGAGCCTGCGTCTGAGCCGAACTCTATGCCGCTGCAACCGGCGCGTTTCATGAGCTTTGCAAGTGCTTCTGTGAAGCTGAATGGGGTTGCAAAACATGCCCACTTAATCCTGAGATTTTTCCTGATTATCCCCTCGCATATCTCAGTGGCGTGGGCAGCGGGGACGTTAAATATATCATCCACAAAAAACGCGTAATCTATTGCGTATCTTTCTTTCATTTCGGCTAATTCTGCGACAATCTCCTCCGGCTGCCTGAGCCTGAGACGGCTCCCCTCAAGCGAGGGATATGTGCAGTATGTGCACTTAAACGGGCAGCCGCGTTTGGATTGAACATTCCCCATGCCGCCGAACTGAAGATACGCGGCATTATTCAGAACAGTCCTGTCGGGCTGTGTCATTGCGCAGCTGTATGAGACGGGGTTTTGATGGAACGAACCGTTATCAATCATAGCAATGTTTGGGATTTCCCTGATATCGATGTTATTGCCGCCGCCGTTTCCAAGCGTTTTAACGAGACTGAGAAACGCCTGTTCTCCCTCGCCGGCAACGCCGAAATCAAGCGGCAAGTATCGCAGGATTTCCTCCGGGAAGATGGAAAACCCGGAACCTCCGGCAACAATGGGGACATTTGTAATCGTCCTGATGTATTTAACGATATCGCGTATTCGGGGCATATAGAATATGCTTCGATTGTACGTGAGATTATCGACGTTTCTGATAGATATGCCTATGATGTCGGGGCAATAGCTGCCTATTTCATCAGTCAGTGCCGCAAAATCGTCATCGACAAAACAAAGGTCGAGAATTCTGGCGTCAAAGCCGGCGGCGATCAGATGTCCGGCGACATAAGCAGCCCCGATAGGGGCAACCGGATACGGCAGCCTTTCGTTATTTACAGAGATCAGGAGGACGTTTTTTATAGAACGGTTCATGGCACAGGCATTATAACATTTTAGGGCGGTATAATTCCTCACGTGCGGCAAAGATAATGCAGGGCAAACGCATTATTTCAACAGTATGCAAGGGAGAGGTAACACATTTGAAGCTGCCCTGTCAAGCCGAAACCGCCCTCATCCCCAGACAAAACAAAATACTTTCGATCAGATGATTAGTGTCTATGGGTTTTATCGTGTTTCTGCATACCTTGTCGCTTGTGTGTAATTCGTCATTATAAGCGGTTGTAATTATAATCGGCATAGTGCCATCTATTTTCTGTATCTCAGCTATCATTTTCATCCCGCTCATAACAGGCATTTGGACGTCGGTTATCACTAAATCGATAGTGTCTTTATTCGATATATAAATATCCAGACCTTCCCTGCCGTTAGCCGCTTCATAGACTTTGGCCACCCTTCTTTTTAGAAATCTGGCAAGCATAGTTCTTATGTACTCATCGTCTTCTGCGTATAGCAGCGTTATTGTTTTTAACACCGACTCATTAATCATAGTTCTATCCTCAGTTCGCACCATCCATCGATATTTCCTATAGATATGGCGCCTTTCATATGTTTCTCGATTATTATCTTTGCCGTATAAAGCCCCATTCCGGTTCCTCTTGTCTTGTCCTTAGTCGTGAAATATGGATCAAACACCCTATTTTTTATATCGTCGGGAATCTCCCCGCCGTTATTTATAATGGTTATTACTTTCCTGCCTGTTGCGTTGTCCTTATATAATTTTATCCTGACTATGCCATTATTAAAATTCGTTCTTTCAAATGTGTCCCTGGCATTGGTCAGAATATTTAAAATTACATGGGCAAACTCACCAGGATAACCTTGTGTTGTCAAACTCTTGTCTAATTCCTTATCGATAATAATATCACGCTCTTTCACGTACCCCGACATAAGCGATTCCGCTTTGTTTATCTCGTCTGCTATGTTGAATTCCTTTTGTTCTTTTGTCTCGATATAGAAGTTCCTGAATTTATCTATCGTGTTCGATAACGATTTTATCTCGGTCATGGCAAGCTGTATATTATAATTCAGATATGCCTCATCTAATTCATTATGCAGATATGCGTCCTTTAGGTCCTGCACCGCAATTGCCGCTGCACAAAGCGGCTGCCTCCACTGGTGGGATATATTAACAAGCAGCTCGCCCATCGATAAATGCCGGGACTGCTCGTACATCAGTTGATCCGCAATCCGGTTTTTGGCAACCTCCTCATCTACTCTCTTTTGCAGGTTCAGGTTTTGCCGCCGTATCTCTTCCTGCATTCGTTTTCGTTCTGTGATGTCTCTTACGAATGAAAACATTACGTTATCGTTCTTAATAAAATTAACGCTTACTTCGACATCAAAAATACTGCCGTCCTTACGCTTATGCACGGCTTCAAATCTGTCTCCCCCTGTCTCCGCTATGTGTATCACGCGTCTTTGTATTTCCTCCGGTGTTTCTATTGCCTCAATATCCCTTATTCTCATTTTGGTCATCTCTTCTTGTGTATATCCTGACATATTGCAGTACGCTTCGTTTACCTGTATTATATTTCCTTCCATGTCCAGTACCCAAAATCCATCCATAGTCGTCGATAATATTGTCTTGTTTCTTTCTTCTAATTTTAATCTGTCTGTAATGTCGGTATGAACACAGACCCATACAGTACCGTGTTTGGTATGTTCAAAGGTTGACGTCGTTGCGTAGCACCAGAATGGCGTACCGTCTTTTTTAATCTTTTTAATCTCTCCCTGCCACTGGCCGCTCTCACTTATTACCTTCATTATTTTTTGGATTTTTTCCGTCGGGTCTATATCGGTTGGGGCGTTTGTAACATAGACATGCCTTCCTGTCAATTCATTATGTTCATATCCTGTCATTTCCTCAAATTTAGGGTTCGTATAAACTATTATTCCATCAGACGCCCTTGTAAGAAGCACGCCCTCTGACATATTATTCAGGATCTCATTCGACAGGTTTACCTGTTCTTCAGTGGCTTTACTTGCGGTAATGTCGTGAATTGTCGAGCAGACGTAGGGTTTCCCTTGTATAGTGATAGGCCCGGTATATACCTCGACGTCTCTTATTTCACCTGATAATGTGCGATGGCGGGTTGATAAATAATTACGCCTTTTACCGATTACTTCCGAGACGAGTACCTTTAGTTTTTCTTCTGGCAGAGTTTGTATGTCTGATAACCGCTTTTTTAAGAATTCATCCTTTGAGTAACCATAAAACAGACATGCCTGTTCATTAACGTCTTTTAATTCCAACGTATCGGGATTAGTTATCAGGACAGGCATGGCTGTTCCATTGAAAATACCCCTGTACCGGGCTTCACTTTCATGAAGCATCTTATCCTGACGTATATGAGAAATACCGAAGGATAAACTCTCTGTCAACTCCTGCAATAGCGCCACCTCATCATGATTAAACGCGTTAGGTGCGGCCGCGTAGATGGTTAAAACGCCTGTCACTGTATCATTAATAATCAGCGGTAACGCAATAGACGACGCATAACCTCTGCTGACGGCTTCTTCTCTCCATGGTATTAGTCTTTCATCTGTAGTTATATTTTGGCAAATTACAGGTTTTCCTGTCCGAGCTGATGCTCCCGTTGGTCCTAATCCTCTTTCTGTTTCACTCCACACGATTGCCGCTTTTTCTGTATAACCGTCATCAAAACCACACGATGATACAGGATACACACGCCTTTCCTTATCCTCTTCCTTATATCCTACCCATGCCATTCGATAACCTACGTCTTGAACGATTACCTTGCATATGTCTTTTATTAACAATAGTTCGTCATGATTTTCACGAATTACCTTATTGCATCTTAAAAGGGCGTCTAATGCCCTCCCAAATCCATTCGATTTCATATTCTTATACCTCTGTGCCACCGTTGTTATATAGTAACAACTTCAACCCCGATTCTCTCTTTTACTATGTGTTCACCAGTGAGAATTCTATCAATCATTTCAAGTGTTTTTACATGAAAGTATCTTTCCCCGCATTCGGTACATACCTCCGCATCGACATTCTCTACGATATATAAATTCCCATGAAGCCAATGCTGCCTCCTCACTTTCTTACCGACTGTGTTACCACTGCAAAATTCACAGATCATCTTCCCTCCGTTACTACATATGTCGTAATTATTACAAGACTACTGTTTTCCCTAAATCTGCATACTACATGTACAGTTTCGCCATTCAACATTAAACCTTCAATCCTGTATCTTGTCCCTCTGATGTCAGTCAGAAGTTTTCTCTCTAATCTGCCTTTCAGTATTACATTTTCGACATCCTCTCTTTCTAAACCATCATCAAACATTTCATCTTCAGCATGTGAAGATATATAATAATCCTTATCGATTACTTTTTGCCTAATTCTCTGCAATATCGACATTTTTCATATCTCTATTCTGAACTCCGCCCCGCCTTCGATATTTTTCACCATAAGCCGCCAGCCCATGTTGGTTTCGATTATCGTTTTTGACATATACAGGCCAATGCCCGTGCCTATGCCCGACGGTTTGGTCGTAAAGTGCGCGTTGAAAACCTTGTCTATTATATCTTCAGGGATACCGCCTCCGGTGTCGCTTATGGCGATTATCATTTTTTCTCCACTGTCTTTGGAAATATTAATATCAATATGGTCCGCATCGCCAGACTGTCCCTTTCCCATGCGTTTTGAGAGTATCGCGTCTCTGGCGTTATTGATTATGTTTAAAATGACCTGCTTAAACTCGTTCGGATAGCCTGTTACATTATACGTGGAGACCGGCTCTTCAGATATTATGTCGATGAAAACACTGTCTTTCACAAAATACGTCAAGAACATTTCGACCAGCCCTTCTATTGCCTTTTTGATGTCAAACTGGACTTTCTCTTTGGATGGAAGTAAAAAATTGCGAAAATCACTGATCGTATTCGACATGAATTCTACATGTTGAATTATTGTTTTTTGCGATTTGCTTAAATAGTCGGCATCCAGTTCGCCATAGTAATACGCATCTTTAAGGTCCTGGGCTGTAAGAGCGATAACGTTCAGAGGCTGTCTCCACTGGTGGGCTATCAGGCTGATCATCTCCCCCATCGCCGCCATTTTTGACTGCTGAGTGAGGAGCTGCTCGCCCTGTCGTCTTTTGTTTGTTTCCTCCATTACCCTCTTATTGAGTTCCTTGTTAAAGCGGCGGAGTTCGTCTTCCATGCGCTTTCGTTCGGAGATATTGCGCGCGGCGGCAAATACCCCTAAGACTTTGCCTGCCTCGTCCTTATACACAGAGGCATTATAAAGAACTGGTATAATGTTTCCAGTCCTGTGCCTGATGCTGAGTTCATAATCGCGTACCTCCCCGACATCGAACACTTTTTTATAGCCCAGTTCGGCCTTGTCCGGTTCGGTAAAATAGTGTGAGAAGTCTGTTCCTATGAGCGCTCCTCTGGACAGACCCGTAATATCCTCCGTTGCCGCGTTTACGTCGCTTATCTTGCCGTCATATGTAATGGTTACGAGCGGGTCTAAGCTCGTCTCTATAAGATTCCTGCTATAAAGGCCGGCAGCCTTTACGGAGTCTGTCAGTCGTTTGCGCTCAATATGCTGCCATAGTGCATCCATTAATATCGTTAATTGATTAACGTCCGTTTGGGTATATTCCCCCTCCTTGTTTCCCATAACCGTTACCATGACTATTCTGTCACCTTCGAAGGTCGGCAGTAACAACAGGTTTTTCAGAGGAATATGGCCTTGCGGATATCCTTTTTTATCCAAAGTGGTCGTCTCATAATCGTTAACAATAACCGGCTTTCTCTGGCGTACCGCTTCAGCCCACAAGCCGGAGTGCTCTATCGGGAGACGAAAATCTCCTTTTTTAACGGCACATTCTTTCATTACGTTCAGAGAGTATGTGTTGGTTGTGTACTCAGTCTCATCATCGTTGTCGAACGACATAAAACCAATTGAGCTGCCTGTTAAATCGATACTCCTTTCAACAACAAAGTCCATAATTTCATTTATTGGGTTGTCTGCAAGCTGATTTAACTGAACCATGCACTCAAGGCGTTTTTCGTTAACCCTCCTGAGTTCCGACAGTTCCCTCTGATTTGTAATATCTTCCACAATCGCAAGATGGCAATCGGACGCTTCATCATCTACCCATAGAGATACAACGACAAGCCTTACCCATATGACAGAGCCGTTCTTACAAATATGCCTTATTTCCGTGATGAATTTATCAATTTCACCTTTCACAAGCCTTTTACTGGTAGCAAGGTTAGCCGCAAGGTCGTCAGGGTGTGTAATGGCTTGAGAGGTCAGCTTTGACAGTTCCTCCATCGAATATCCTGTGATGTTGCAAAATGCCTGATTAACCGCAACAAACCGCCCGAATTGCGATTCAACAATCGCTATGCCGACTGGAGACTGCTCGAAAATTGCCCTCAACCTGACTTCGGATCGTTTTATTTGGTACTCTAATTCCTTGCGCTCTGTAATGTCCTCGGCGGTGCCGACGAGCATTTCGATCTTTTCATTGCCGTAAATAGGTGTAACGTTGATAATGACAATTCTTTTTTCAGCGTCTTTACATACTAACTCGGTTTCATAGTTTACCACCTTTTCACCATGAATGGACGCCTTAATAAACTGTTCATTCACCTGCGGCAGCATATCGTTACCAAACAGCATCGAAAAAGGATGTCCTATTAACTCATCCGCCGAATATCCGGTAATAGACGATACTTTGCAGTTGACTAATAAAAAATTGCCGGTTAAGCCGATTGAAAAAACGGCATTTGTGGTGTTCTCTAAAACTTTCGCCAAAAAATCCCTTCTACGGTTCAGCTCCAAATGGCTCTCTCTTATCTCTCTGACCATTTTGTTGAAAGAGTACGCCAGCTGCCCAAGCTCGTCTTTAGAGTCTATCATAACCACGGTATCAAGCCTTCCCTGTCCTACTTCACAAGCGGCTTTTGTCAAAATAAGGATTGGGTGTGTCTGCCATCTTATAATAATATTCGCAGCGATTAACGCCGCCGTAAGGTAACACAAGATAAGGACAATAACATAACGCAATTTAGTGTAATAAGGGACAAGGACTTCTGAATATTCACGCGTTACTGTTAAACCCCAGCCATTGGCCGTGTCTATGGGTATATATCTGTACGCCGCCAGCACCTTTACGCCCCTATAGTCCTTTCCAATAATCGTACCTTCCTGAGCGTCTAACGCGCGCGCCATTATTTCACTATTAACTTTGAACTTCAGTGGGACAGGGGCATCGCCGCCGGGAAGCTTATGTTTCAGATTTACAAGCAGCAGTCCGTCGCTGTTTGCAAGGACAGTCTCCGAGGTGTCTCCACGTTGGGTGTTATATGACAATGCCGCAATAAAATCAGACATGGCGACATTCATAATAATGATATACCGTGGTTGAGAAGCTACATCGATAACATGGGATACAAAAAGGTCGGTATCGCCGTCTGTTGTATCGAAAGCAAAACAGATGTGATAACGGCGCGACTTCATTGCCCCTGTGAAGTAATATGCGTGGGAGACATCCCTCCCAATGTCTTTGCTCCTTGTGGACGCTATTATTATTCCGCTTTGGATATCGGCTACCTGAATATTATCGAAGATATTAAATGTCGTCCTGTAATCTTCCAGATATTGAATAAATTTATGATTTTCGGCAAGCGCCGCACCACTATACATATATGACTTTGTTAAATTACTGTTTACGAAGGTTTCGATGTTCGATGTAAATCTTAAAATCCTCCTGTTTATGTTTTCCTTTCTGGTATCCGCAATCTGGTTCAGGCTGGTAACGGCTTCATTAAATACCTTCTCATAATCGCTTTCTATCCCGGTAAACGGCACTCCTGTTAAATCGGTAAATATAAAAAAAGAAACCACAACTATAACAATGAGAAGACTAATAAACAAGAACATCTTTGCCCTGATGCTGAGTGATTGTATATTAAGCGGCAGTTTTTTCATTGAACTGCCTTTACATCGTAATGGAACTCATTAAGACTATATTTATCGGGTGTGTCAATGACCTCATAGATCAATTTCCTGTCAAAACTTCCGATGATTTTCTCAGTGGTCACGGCGGAGTCGATTTTCCCCTGATTCTTCATAAATCCAACAATCGAGGCAATCTGACCGTCCTTATTAAGACTCTTTTCGGGAATAACCGGAACGTCGGATTGCCATGACAGATGTTTAATCATTATATCGGCAATCTGCTCCGGTGTTATCTTTAATTTATCACCAGAAAGAGAATATACATCAGCCTGTACCCACGCGGTGGCAAGAGACAGATTTCCCCTGCCGCTCTTTATCCATTTTATAGCCCTGATTTGAGCCGCCACTATCTGCCGCACCGCCTCGGGATGTCTTATAAAATACTCCTTTGAAAGAAAAAGATAACCAGTGGTCAAACTCCTGTGGATAACGACGGTGTCAGGATAGGTTATAAGGGCAAGGCTGACAGTCGGTTCAGTATCAGAAAAAGCGGCAATTGTTTTACTATGTAAAGCTGCCGCCATTTCTGTATGGTCAAGCGGAACAAGCTTAACGTCTTTTTCTTTAATTC
Organism: Nitrospirota bacterium; assembly: GCA_015233015.1. Classification (GTDB taxonomy): domain Bacteria; phylum Nitrospirota; class Thermodesulfovibrionia; order Thermodesulfovibrionales; family Magnetobacteriaceae; genus Magnetominusculus. The sequence continues at coordinate 41,185 of JADFYO010000013.1, forward strand.
CCTCATCGGACAATGTTCTCAGCAGGAAGTAATTGCCTGTGGAGCCAGGGATATAACCGATACGCTTACCGTTCAGGTTTTCTGTAAGCATGTACCGCCTCGCTACTATGGACGAGAACGACTGGTGCATTATGGCAGGGATAATGACGTCTTTTTTCGACGCCACGGTAATGACCGGCATATCCCCGGCAACACCGGCCTGCAAATCATCGCTGAGAAAGAATTTATTGACATCCCTTCCTGTTAAGAACACATAGAAGACAATCGTTATTCCCAGTTCCTTAAGTTTACGTTGCAAAATTAAATCCCTGCTCATCACCGCAGTGATGACACCGCCAGGCAGGTAAAACGGCTGAACCCCGATATTCAGATAATTGTCTGATTTTATGAATTTATATTTTGAGTAATAGGCGGTATCCTCTGGCTTGCTATCGGCGGCGTGTGCGGTATTGTGCGCAGACGATAATACAAGAGAAGCTATGATAATACAGGCAATATATTTAATAAGTTTCAAATCCAAGGCCATCATGGCAACTCCCTCATCATGGAAACCCCCTTCTGTGTCAGACTGAAACCTTACCTTCGTTAAATTATAACATATGTTGACGCATTTTTGTAATGCTTAAACTTCTATGAAGACCCTCTAAACTCCTGCGTATCGACAAAACCGCAACAATGATGATATTATATCACAATGGGAACTCTCGAAAGAGTTTATATCTTAGCGGAAATCATGTAAAGAAATATCGCTTAAGGCATATCTAACAGCAGGTCAGGAGGCAGACGACCGTCGGATGAGCTTAAGAAAGAAATTCATAACTATCGTATTAGCAGTATCCATTATACCTATATCCATAAGCGGGTTTGTCATCTATCACCACTGCAAGGTAAGTTTGATGAAATCTCTGGAGAATCAGCTGGAGGCATCGGCGGCTATGCAGGAGTCCAAAATAAATATATTATTCGACAGATTTTCCGACGATGTCAGGATGATTGCAAACAGGCCAAATCTGAAATTGCAGTTCGACTTGTACGCCAGAAACAAGGATGTTCAATCGAGGGGCAATCTTCAGATGATATTGAACGAACTTATGGGCACTGTCCCGATATTTCATGAAATCTCGCTCACCGGTATTAACGGCGAGATTGTTTATTCGACTGATAACTCAAAAACAGGAAAGAAAATCGAGGATGAGAAGTTTTTGGCAAAGGCTTTGAACGGGTGCGGGATTATAGATACAATTGCGGGTAATGACAAGATGCCCGACGTCTGGTATGCCTGTCCGATGCTCATAGGGGACAAACCGGCAGGCGTTGTCAGCGCCATATTAGATGGAAAATTCATCACCGGCATTACAAGCGATTACACGGGGTTAGGCAAGACAGGCGAGACAGTGCTGGCAAAAAGAGACGAAACCGGCGGCGCGTTATTTATAGTCCCTCTGCGCCACAACAAACAAGCCGCCTTTGTTCAGAAAATATCTAAAGATAACGCAAGCGTTCTTATAACTCAGGCATTGCTTAGAAGGCAGCGCGTATTTACTTCTTATGTGGATTATCGTGGGGTAGAGGTAATAGGCATCACGCGTTATATAGAGAGGGCGGACTGGGGAGTTGTCGTTAAGGTTGATAAGTCGGAGTTTATGGAGCCTCTTGTCAGACTTAGAAACTTTTTAATCATAAGTTATCTCCTGCTGACAGGCTTTATACTGCTTACTCTGACCTGGCTCGTTAAACATATAACCGGGCCGCTCACGCGTCTGACAGACATTGCCGCGCAAATTTCGGAAGGAGACATATCTCACAGGCTCAGCCTTCACTCCAATGACGAGATAGGGTTTTTATCCAGGACGTTTAACCATATGCTCGATACAATCAATGTTATACATACACGGTTAGAAGATAAATACACAGAGCTTAACGCCATAATCAATATGCTGCCCGGTGTTTTTTTCATATCCGACAAGGAAGGGACTATCCTCATGTGCAACGAAAATCTGATGAAAGCAACGGGATACCCGTCCGAAGAGATAAGAATGATGTCCGTCTTCGATCTTTTCACAGAAGATGCCCGCGCGATATTTCAGAAGGCACTTGCAGACGGTAAGGCAGATCAGGAGCTTTCGTTATTGACTAAGGACAAAATTAAAATTCCATACTATTTCATATTTTCGTTAATCCGGCACGACCACGATGAAGAGGTTGACATAGTATCGATAGGCGTAGATATTACCGAACGCGTCCTGATGGAAAACGAACTTGTGGAATACCGGCAGCACCTGAAGACGCTTGTTGATAAAAAGACCTTAGAAATAATTGAGATGAATGAGCAGCTGAGGGATGAAATAGGAAAACGTATCGCTAATGAAAACAAATTAAAAGATAAAGAGGATATGCTGCGCCTTATTACGGACTCTCTGCCTGCACTGATTGCTTATATAGACGCCGAATCCCGCTACCGCTTCGCCAACAAACTCTATGAGGACTGGTTTGGGTATTCCCGTACAGAGATTATAGGCAAGCGCAGGCAGGAAATCCTGGGGATGGACTATCACTATGCCACAATAGATAATATGATAACCGCGTTATCTGGACATAAGGTGCAATTTGACAACTCTATAACGCTGAAAGACGGCACCAGCAAGATTATAGCCGTCGAATATATCCCCCACTTCGACGAAAGGGATGGAAATGTCGACGGCGTATTTGCCCTGGCACACGATATTACGGAACTGAAACATACCGAACTGGCACTAAAGGAAAGCGAAGACAGATTTCGCCGAATATTCGAGGACAGCCCGTTGGGGATAGCCGTAACGAATAAGGACGACTATTTCATCAGGGTCAACAACACCCTGTGCCAGATGCTGGGATATACCGAAGATGAATTCAAAACGTTCACATATCATGAACTAACCCACGAAGCCCACCTCGACAAGCACCATGATCTCTCAAAGCAGGTAAGAGACGCCCTTATACCCACATATAAAATGGAGAAACAATACGTCAGGAAAGATGGAGAGGCCATTTGGGTAAACGTTACAGCCAAATTCATAAGGGATGAGTGCGGCGACCCCGTTTATGGGATTGCAATGGTGGAGAATATTTCCCATCGCAAGGAAATGGAAAGGGAACTTACTATATATACTGAGCAGCTTGAGACTGCGGTTGCGGAACGCACAAAGGACCTGATGAACAGCCTCGATAAGCTTCGCGCCAATACGAACGCGATAATAGAGGCTATGTGCGCCTCCGTAGAGGTCAGAGACCCTTATACAGCCGGACATCAGCGCAGGGTAAGCGAGCTGTCCCGCGCCATTGCGGAGGAAATGGGTCTGTCCGAAGAGCAGAAAGAAGGCGTGATGGTGTCGTCCTCTATACATGATTTGGGCAAGATATACGTGCCGTCTGAGATATTAAGCAGACCGGGCAAGTTGAGGTCTGCCGAGTTTAATATTATCAAAGAACACTCGCAGACCGGTTACGATATATTAAAAGGCATAGAGTTTTCGCAGCCGATTGCAGAGATTGTATTGCAGCATCACGAGCGAATGGACGGTTCAGGGTATCCTCAGGGCCTCAAGGGAGAGGCAATACTGTTGGAAGCGAGGATAATCTGTGTTGCCGATGTGGTTGAGGCCATGGCCAACCACAGGCCGTATCGTCCTGCGCTGGGGATAGATAAAGCCATTGGCGAGATAACAAAAAACAGTGGTATTATATATGACAGCGATGTAGTTGCGGCATGTGTCGCGGTGTTTGAGAAAGGTTTTAGATTTAAATAGTACAGAAGCCGCCAAATGGCGGCACAGGGGTGAAGGGGGATTATCCCCCTTCGTCTTTAATCCCTGGGATGAGTAACCCCTCCGATCATCCTTTTAAATATTGAAGACAGTTTAAACTGCGGAAGAAACCTGCGTTCGCAAAACGGTTTAGATGTCTCTTCCTGCGACAGCCTCTTGCTTATTTCAATTATCAATGCCCCAATAAAATACGTCCCAAAGATCAGAGAAAACACCTTAAGCATCGCGTCCCCCATTACCCGATTTTTTTGCTGATATTGCCTCGCTTTTATGGTATCACACCTATACGGTAAAAGTATGCAAATAAATAATATATATGGTAGAATTTCCTCGCGATGTCAGAAGAGAACTCAGATAAGCTTTACACAGGCTGTTATATTGCAGTTGTCCTCGCGGCGGTTACTCTAAGGATATATAAGGCGTACTATACAGGCATAATTTATGACGAGGCCCTTACGTATTTCAGATTTGCGCGGGATTTCAACAGTGCTGTTTCAAACTATTCGACGACAAACAATCACCTGTTGAACTCGGTTTTTATATATCTGTCGGTCAAGGTCATGGGACAAACCGGCATGTTCATTGGTGTGCCGGCCATAAGGCTTCCAGCGGTGTTTTTTGGCATTGTTTATGTGGCGTCGGTTGCGGTTACTATAGAGGCCGCGTTAAGAAACAAAACGATAAAGATACTCGCACTTGTGGCCTGCCTCTTTAATTACTTCATATTCGATTTAAGCATTCTGGCAAGGGGATATGCTATAGCCCTTGGAGCCGTCTATATGGAGCTGATGCTAATTGTCTTATATCCACGATACAGGGACAGGTCGATGGTCATCCTGTTCAGCGCCCTGAATTTTATCGCGTTAGGCGCGATGTTGACCAGTTTATACACTATTGTGCCTCTGAATATTGCCTTCCTTGCCGTGATATACCATACTAACGCGCGTCAAGTATCTGACAAGGCATTTGAGAAGGCCTTTGAAATGGGAAGCATGATTATGTGCTACTCTTCTTTTGCGCTTGCCGTGCTGTATTATAAAGTTATCATAACAATCGTCTCGGCGTCCGCAAAGAACAGTGAGATAAACGAAGCCCCGGTAACTATCCTGAAATCGTTGATAACAGAGGGGCTTTTTTCAAAATGGCGATTTCAGGTGCCACATCTGCCTGATATTATGCTGTCGGCAATGCTGTGTCTTGCCGTACTGTTTATATTAAATATAGTAGTAAATAAAAAGACTGTAACACCGGCGGCTATTATTATTATGTCCGTGCTGGCGACGTCTTTTCCTCTGGCTTACATAGCAAATAAGACGGGGGGATTGTCGCTTGGCTTTACGCGTAACCATGTGTTCTGGCTGCCCCTGATTGTCTTAACTGCCGGCATAATTATGGAAGGGGCGTTGGCCTTTTTAGTGAAGGCCGGAGTTGGTGTTTTGACCTCGTCGATTATTTTAATCGCGGTTATAATGACAGCAGGGCCTCTCATGTCATTACACGCCGTAACCACATATGACTGGAAGCCGCAGAGCGTTGTCGGCCCGCTGCTCAGGGAATTAAGAAAAACAGACGCCGCGAGGCACTGGAAGGTTGGATTTTCCGATAAACTGGAGTTTAATCTTTATCCATACTACTTTTACAACAATGAAGTATATAGGATAAACGATTCAGACGTCTCAGTGTATCATATTTCCGAAAAAAATCTATCCGCCGTAAGTGCGTACAAATATGATCTGTTCAAAGAATTCGATTGTGTCGTGGTGCTTGCCGGACCGGCTCAACCGGCCGGAAGGCCTCGATAGGTATGGAATTATCGTTGGCAGGCAAGGTAATAAGATATTTAACCGCCGGCAGGCTGTTTGTGAAGATGCTGCTCAATTGCCTCGGCAATTGCCGCCAACGATCCCTTGACCGTTTTCCCCTGGGATACCACACCAACATCGCTGCACTCAACATTAAATCCTGCCGTTGACATGTCCGTACGTATTGTCACGACAAAAGCCTTTCCATCGACTGTAACCGTGCTTGTTCCGCATATTGCCATGACCATAGTATATATGAAATACAGGTGATAAATCAATAGTGTCAATAGTTATATTCAGATAGATTGCAGGCGCGAAGATTAACAGGTCGTGGGCGGCTATGAATAGCTGTAGCTGAATGCCGGATAAGGTGCTTTCTCTACCTGATCGCTTACGACTTCCCAGCAGTCGGAACACGCCAGAAGCTTGTTTATGAACTTTACGTTCATCTTATGACCGGACTTGTCCGCCACAATATGCCCTTCTATGGGAAGGCCAACCAGAGAGAAATCCCCGATGCTGTCGAGGATTTTATGCCTGACGCACTCGTCCTTAAACCTAAGCCCGGAGTTGTTGACAATGGAGGTTTCGCTGAAAATGACGGCATTGTCGAGCGAGCCGCCTTTGGCAAGTCCGTTAGCCCTGTAATACTCGACATCTTTGAGAAATCCAAACGTCCTTGCCGGGGCAATTTCTTTAAGAAACGAACCCCTGTCAAGGTCAAAGGACATTAACTGCTCGCCAAGAAAGTGATTTTTGAAGAATAATCTGAAGGTTATCTTTCTTCCATCATAGGGATATGCCGCCACTTTGCCCTGGTCGTCTTCGAGGAAGACCGGCTGCAGGATTTTTATATAAGGCATTACCTTTTTTTGTCTTTTTATGCCGGCGCCCAAAATCAGCTGCGTGATTTCAATGGCGCTTCCGTCAAGTATGGGAATCTCAGGGCCTTCAACCTCAATTGTCAGATTGGTGATGCCCGTAGCCGAAAGCACTGCTAAGAGATGTTCGACTGTACGCACCTTCATTCTGTCGTTGCCAATGGTAGTAGCGTATGTGGTATCGACAACGGTGCTTATGTTGGTTGACATGGATGATTTCTTGCATGGCCTGTAAAATACGATACCCGTATCCACAGGCGCCGGATGAAGCGTTACCTTGCAGTACGCGCCGGTGTGAAGCCCGACACCCTGAAAGTTTATACGATCTTTTATAGTCCGTTGTGATCTCATAACTTGCAATATTTAATAGCAAATTATGTGCCAGATGTAAACCCGCTTAGAATGTGGAACTTATATCACAATATGTATAAAAAAAGTTGGCATTGTGGTATAAAAGACACAGCTATACTTCGCCGCCTACCACGATATCCGGAATCCTTATCGTCGGCAGCGCGTCAGATACAGGCACTCCCTGGCCGTCCTTTCCGCATGTGCCTATTGCAAACCCAATGTCTGAGCCTATAAGGTCGATTGAGTTCAGGACTTGGGGGCCGTTTCCACAGAGGGTTGCACCTCTGACGGGGTCAGATATCTGACCGTTTTTGATTAAATAGCCCTCCTGAACGTCAAAGACAAAGTTGCCGGTAACGGTATTGACCTGCCCGCCTCCCATCTTCCTGACAAACAGGCCGTCGTGTGTGGCCCTCAGTATTTCGGCGGGGTCAGCCTTGCCCGGGGCGAGGAACGTATTTGTCATTCTTGGAATGGGACGGCTGCGGTAGCCTTCCCTTCTGCCGTTGCCGGTGGATTTAACGCCGTCTTTTATGGCATTGAGTTTGTCGTACATATAGGCGGTCAGAATGCCGTCTGAGACGAGGATGTTTTTCTGAGCCTCGGCGCCTTCGTCGTCTATCCTGAATGAACCGCGCTTGCCGGGCAGGGTTGCGTCGTCTATGACGGTAACAGAGGGGGCTGCCACCTGAGTGCCGAGTTTATTTGAATAGACAGACAGGCCCTGTCCTGCCAAATCGGCTTCGAGACCGTGGCCTATGGCCTCGTGTATCATTGTGCCGCCGGCCTCGGAGGAAATGACAACAGGCATCCGCCCGCCCTTAATGCGCCTTGCCCCAAGCATTAACACCGCCCTCCCTGCCGCCCTTTCGGCCAGGCTCTCGACTGAGTTTTCGTCAAACAGCTCAAAGCCGGTAAAGCCGCCAAGCGCCTCATAGCCGGTCTGTATGACGCCGCCCTCTTCGGCAATGACCGATACCGCAAAAAGTGTCTGCACACGTTCGTCTTCAACAAGCACGCCCTCTGAGTTGGCTATCGTCACCAGCTGCACGAAATCGCTGTATGTGACGCTTACCTGGCGAACTCTCCTGTCAAATGTCCTTGCCCGTTGGTTTGCCGAGCGGATTAATTTGATTTTGTCCGTTATTGGGATATTATCAGGTCTTTTTTTAATAATAAACCCTGTTTTTGGCCTGATTTTCTCAAGATTTAACAAGGTATTTATGGATTTGGTCTTTACCGCCCTGCTGAGGGAGGAGGCCGTCTCGAGGAGTGTGTCTCTTGTGAGGTCGTTTGTATAGGCGTAAGCTGTCTTATCGTCATAGACGATTCTAATGCCGATACCGCGTTCTATGCCGGTTGTTATCTTTTCAATCTTATCGTCCTCCATCTGAATTACAAGCGGGGTCCTGTCCTCGAGAAATATATCGCCGTAGCTGCCTCCTCTGGACATGGCGGTTTTAATAAGGTCGTTGAAAATTTCCTCTGTCAGCATTGACATCTCCTTTGCATTTATTCGAACAATAGTATAAAATTATTATACAAGAACGATTTTAGGAAAAGGAACGGGTTAGACAAAAGAGATGCCGGAAATTGGAATAATCGGAGGAAGCGGCGTATATCGGATGCCGTCGGTGGAGCTGTTAAGGGAAGAGGTGGTGGATACCCCTTACGGCGCCCCCTCTGACGTATATAAGATATTGAGGATTTCGGGTATAGAAGTCGCGTTTTTAGCCCGCCACGGCGGCGGTCACGCCATACCACCACATAAGGTCAACTACCGCGCCAACATCCGGGGCTTTAAATCTCTCGGCGTAAAGAGGCTCTTGTCACTGGGGGCAGTGGGCGGGATTAATCCGGTCATAAGTCCGGGCACCATTGTGGTTACCGACCAGATAATCGATATGACCACCGGCCGGGCGTCAACGTTTTATGACAAAGACGAAGTCTATCACGTCGATTTCAGCGAACCGTTCTGCCCTGAACTCAGGGCGGCGTTCATAGAAGCGGCAGGGGCGATAAATCTGCCCGTCCTGCAGAGGGGCACGTATGTGTGTACAAACGGGCCGCGGTTTGAAACGAGGGCGGAGATAAGATATTATTCTATTATAGGGGCGGATGTTGTTGGGATGACGGCAATGCCGGAGGCTGCCCTTGCCAGAGAGGCGGAGATATGCTACGGTACGCTTGCAACGCTGACAAACTACGCCGCCGGCATCGGCAGAGAGAAACTAACTACGACAGAAGTCATAGAGACGATAAATAAATCCTCGATAAACTTAAACGCCATGCTTCAAAAGACTGTTTCCCTGATAACAGCACAAAGAAACTGTCCATGCAAGGACGCCCTGAAAGACGCTAAGATATAGAATACGGCAAGTGCTTATAAAATTATTTTATTAACTTATAATAATAATCAATTTGACTTTATTCTACCCCCCCCCCCATAATACATTCGGTGCGATATTGTCGCGCTGCGGTGAAATATAGCGGTTAACCGCGTCTGCAAGTTTGCCATAATCAGGAGGCGTAAAATGACGGCAAAGACACCTGATACGAAGGGAAAGACAATACTGTATGCCAATTGTGAACAGGGCATGGCGGACTATATTTCTGGCATATTAAAGGGTCGTTATAATGTAATAATCACTTGTGACGCGGTTGAAACACTTAACATACTGCAGGGTGAGCAAGACATAGCGGTAGTTATTTCTGACCTTCCGGTTGCAATCTCGGTGGCACTGTTTGCAGAGATTAAGACAATCAGGCCACACTGCAAGGTAATGCTGTTAACATCGCATCTGGATGTCGATGCGGCCAAACATGCCATCGAGCAAGGGGCTATAAATAAATACCTGACCAGACCGTGGAACAAAAAAAGATTGCAGCGGCAGTCGATGAGCTGGTTAAGGCGTATAACTCCGCCTAAGGATTAAAGACGAAGGGGGATAATCCCCCTTCACCCCTGTTCTCGCACATGCTTTATCATAGAGTTTGGGCTGCCGCCCGTTGGCGGCTTCGGTACTCCGGCTAACGGCTATTGTGACACAGAGAAGAAAACCCCTTGCCGTAGTTTTTTTTCAGCACCTGTAATTTGCTATTGACAAAACAATATCATTAAAGGTACTATCTGTGTCCACGTGGGATATGATTCCCTGTGATTTTTTACTGTCAGGAGGGTAGGGAATTGCATGCTTTAGGTACTCATCTTTTAGTGGAATTAAGGGATTGCAAGCCAGGCTATATTTCAGACGTAAGGCAGGTGACCGACGCGATGGTCGGCGCGGCAAAGGCAGCAAAGGCAACAATTGTAGATGTGTCCTTCCACGAGTTCAATCCTTTCGGCATTAGCGGTATGGTGATTATTGCCGAATCTCATCTGTCCATCCACACGTGGCCGGAGTATAATTATGCCGCAGTGGATATTTTTACCTGTGGAGATGTCATAAATCCAGGCGACGCCGCCAGATATTTAATTGAGCGTTTCGGGTCGTCAAATCCATCTATTGTAGAGGTTAAAAGGGGTTTAATTTCTACAAAAGACATAAAGCTTCCTCATAAAGTATTTGAGCATGAATTTGAGTGTGTTTCGTGATCACAGCGGCGTAATATACACATTCAATACATTGTTTTAGCAGGTTTTGCGGGGAAAATGGGCTATTTTGCGTTGGCTGGTTGATTCTACTCTATGTTTCAACCAACGCGTTCAATAGAGAAAATACATTTCATGGAGGTGTGCTATGCGAAAAGTAACGGTTATTCTGTTTCTTGTTGCGTTTGTTATGACAGCCAGCCTGGCATTTGCCGATGCTGACGATACCAAATGGATTGCCCAGTGTATCAAGGACAACAAGAAGGAAGGCGCAAAGGAAGAGGTTGTTTATAAGTATTGCGAATGTATGAACAGTAAAATGGACTCCAATGAAACAAAATCCATTAGCCAGTGGGAAAAATCGCACCCTAAAGAAATGAAAGAGTGCGAGGATAAGGCCGGCTGGAAATAGTTAAGCGGTATATGAGCATAAGTGCAATTAAGCCAGTATCAGGTGACTGAAGATTCAGTTATGTTGGGCGGGGCGTTTCGGGGCGTTTCACAGAGCGCCCCGCTTTTTTTATTTTGAAAAAGCGTGACCCCATGGCCGGCACCTTATACCAAGTTGCGTTCATAGAAGTAAGAAAACTTGAATCATCCTGAGCTTGTCGAAGGATGCTCCTTTATTTCGCATTTCTCCATAAATCAATAATCCTTCGACAGGCTCAGGATGATTCTTTTATCAGAATGATTGTTACCTTGAGTACCTAACAACGACGAATAACGCCTATGCGGCTCAGGATGATTCTTTTATCAGAATGATTGTTACTCCTATGGATGCAACTTAGTATTAATGGACTTTCTTTGCCGGCGTATGTTCTTTGTTCAGGGTTGTGTTGTCTGGCTGTGAATGTTGAGCTTCATATTTGGCGGTTATCGCGGTAAGCAGGTTTTTTGTCGCATTGTGGTTGACATGCTCGACGATGAACATATACCATCCCGCCAGCATCACGATTATTAATATGATAAGCGGTAGGTCTTTAAAGTGTTTGTCCTGAGCAGGTTTCTTATGACTGCGTTTCTTTATTTTTTCGAGGTCGAGTTCCAGCCTTGTCTTATCGCTCATTTGTATCTCCTTACCTCAAACCGGAGGATTTCGACATTGTTGTCCTCCAGATGAATACCTGCCTTAGACTTTGTTATTTTCAATTGTTCTTCCACAGTATCCACCCCTTCTAAGGCCGGCAGGAGAAGTCCCCTTCTATGGCCCTGCGAAACGATTACGCCGTATTTATTACAGTCCAGTTCGGAGACGTCGTTAACTTTCTCAGGAGGTGATAGTATATCCACTGAATATGTTATTTCGTCGAGTTCACCGGGGGTAACGGGTAAAAAACGCGGGTCTTGTGTGGCGGCGGCTATGGCGTTTCTGATTATCTCGGTGGCGGCGTTTTCTGTTGTTGGGGCGAAGGTTCCTATGCAGCCTCTCAGGCGGCCTTTTATTTTCAGAGATACAAAGACGCCCGCCCGCTCATTCATTTCGCTTTGTGCAGGGTCAACCGGCGGGGCGATAACCTCACGCCGTCTGACGTAGTGCTCGACGGCCTCTTTTGCGAGGCGTGTTAATTGGCTCAAGGGCGTTTCCATAGTCGCGCCACCCCCATTATTACTTGTTTCTGCTTAAGGCGTACTCTGCCATAACGATAAGGTCGTCTTTTTCCCTGCAATCGCCGAATACTGACAGCTCCGCCTTGGCCTCTGCCACAATTTCTTTTGCCTTATCCATTGTCTTTTCGATTACATCATATTTTTTGAATAGTGCGAGTACCTTCTTCAAATCCCTCTCGATCTGCCCGTCATTGTCCGGCATGTCCTCGTCCGGAGTTGAGTCGATAATGGCGGTCAGCTCTTCCTTTTCGAGCGCGTTTGCCGATTGGAGGAGATAAATCAGCGGGAGGGTTATCTTCCCCTCGTGGAGGTCTCTGCCGAGTTTCTTGCCAAGGTTTTCCTCGTCTGCCTTAAAATCCAGTATATCGTCGTATATTTGAAAGACTGTACCGCTTTTCAGGCCATAGCTTGCCAGTGCATTGATTTTGTCATCAGGAAGGCCGCCAAGAATTGCCCCTATTCTGCATGAGGCGGAGATCAGGGCACCGGTCTTGCTCTCGACAATACGTATATAGTCCTCTTCGGTTATCTCCGGGTCTGCTATTTTTTGCAGCTGGAGTATCTCGCCTTCCGACATCTTGGCTACGGCGTAGGAAATTGCCTCCATTGTCTTTAGATTCTGCTGGCTTACGGCCATTCTGAGCGAGTTGGCATAGAGAAAATCGCCGACAAGGATAACAATCTGGGTACCCCATATGGAATGTGACGTGGGCTTGCCGCGTCTTACGCCTGCCCCATCTACCACATCGTCATGGAGGAGCGAGGCCGCGTGTATCGATTCTATTACGCCGGCAAAGACATATCTGCTATCGCCGCCGTAGCCCGAGAGAGCCGCGCTCATCAGCAGGTACATGGGACGAAGCCTCTTGCCCCCGCCGCCTATCAGGTGTCTGCCTATGTCGGGGATGACCACGATGTCGCTGCTGAATATTCTTGCGATTTCGGCCTCTACGCGTCTTAAATCTTCTTCATAGTGTTTGAATATGCTCTCGGCATTCATTGTGTTTTACCTTTTGGGTCAAGCTTGTGAATATCTTCGGGCCTGAAGGCACCCTTTTCTGTCAGTATCAATGTTACATATTTGGCCGGAGTTATGTCGAATGCCCTGTTTATAACTTTAACGCCTTTGGGGGCAATTTCGCAGCGTCCAAATACGTTTGTCACCTCGTGCGATGGACGCTCCTCTATGGGGATATCGTCACCTCTTTCAATCTTAAAGTCGATGCTGCTTAATGGGGCGGCCACGTAAAACGGTATGTTGTGTTCCTTTGCCAGTACTGCCACTGAATATGTCCCTATCTTATTGGCAACATCGCCGTTTTTCGCCGTCCTGTCCGTACCGACGATGCAGAGGTCTATCTCGCCTCTTCGCATAAGCTCTCCTGCGGCGTTATCAGCTATCAGCGTAACGGGTATGTTGTCCTGCATCAGTTCCCATGCCGTAAGGCGCGCGCCCTGAAGAATGGGTCTTGTTTCATCGGCTATGACCAAGACCCGCTTGCCCTGCGCTATGGCCGTACGAATAGGGGCGGTTGCCGTGCCGTAACCACCGGTTGCCAGCGCTCCGGCGTTGCAGTGTGTCAGGACGGTAGCGCCGTCTTTTATCAAATCCGCTCCAACGCGCCCGATGGCCTTATTAATCTCGATATCTTCGTTGAGAATGATAACGCCCTCTTTTGCAATCATATCTTTTATGGCGCTTACCGGCAGATGTTTATTTGTTTCAATAAGACGCTCTATCCTCTCTGCCGCCCATTGGATATTTACGGCGGTCGGCCTGCTGTTAAGGAAATCGTCGATTGCTGTACTTAGCCGCGAGCTGAATTCCTTCACATCAGACGCCGAAATGGCACTTGCCGCAAGGGCAATCCCCATAGCCGCCGCAATCCCAATAGCGGGGGCGCCTCGTATTGCAAGCGTCTTGATGCAATCCACTACTTGCCGGTAATCAGTGCACTCTACATACGAGACGGTGTGGGGAAGGAGCCTTTGGTCAAGGATCATGACCTGTGAAGCCGGCGCATTGCCAGAGCCGCCTATCCATTTTATCGTATCTATCATTTATACATTCTCCAATGCCGTTATAATCGATCTCTTGACCATCTCTATTAGCCTGTCTATACTATACTATTGGCATAACTAACATAAAGAGGGGCCGCGCATTTATTGTACTATATCTGTCAGATTTTTTTCCTTTTTCTTTTTGCCGACGGTGGCAGCATCTGATCGATTATATCGTCAACGGTAACCAGCCCTATCATTTGCAGGGAGTCGTCCAGCACGGGAATGGCTACTATATTATATTTAGAGATCATGGCGGCGACCACGTCCTCGTCGTCTTCGGGGCGGAGGGACTTAATATTTGTCTCCATGATGGCGCCCAATTGGAGTTCGGGTCGTTGAGAAACAAGTCCTTGAGCGTGATAACCCCAACCATGCGTTCATTTTCTCCGCAGACGTAGATATGGTAAATGGTATCGATGTCTTTGGCGTCTTCTCTGAATTTTTCTATAGTTGCCGCAATTGTTGTGTCTTCGGGGTAGATGAGATATTCTGTATTCATAAGGCCGCCCGCGGTGTCCTCCTCGTGGCAGAGGAGTTCGGCGATGTTGTCGGCGTCTTCTGGTTCGATAGTGCCGAGGATTTCCTGCGCCTGGGTTGCCGGCAGGTCGTTGAGAATATCAGCGGCGTCGTCCGGGGACATCTCTTCGATGATGTCTGCGGCCTTTTCGGTGTCCATGCCTGAGAGGATTTCAAGCTGCGTCTCAGGTTGAAGTTCCGGCAGGGTTTCCGCGGCGGATTCGACGTCAAGCCTGCAAAAAAACGACGCGCCCTCTTCTCTGGAGACGGAGTGGATTATATCGGCCAAATCCGCGGGATGCACCTTTGAGAGCATTTGTTGGGACATAGTCAGGGAGATAGAGGTAAGGCGCGGGCTGAGGGGCTGCAGGTAGTCCCACCTGATAAGATTAAATGGCAGGGGGATTCTGAATAACCGCAGGAAGTTCTCCCCCTTTTTTTCCATGCCGAAGCGGCGTAAGATACCTCTCATGCCGATATCGATGCCGACAAAGACGGCCTGACCTTTATACCCTTCGATTTTAATATCGTTGACGCGAACAACCTTTGCCCCGTTAATATCGACGATTTGTTTATCAAGAATATCGCGAACGGCAAGCAGGTCCTCGTCACAGAGTTCATAACGCGGGAGATTATCTTTAGTTAGATTAGTGGTGATGATTCTCCTGTTGAAAACGGTGAGTGTTTCATAGTCGAGGCGATAGAGTGTCTTTTTCTTTTCGATGATAACAGATTCAAGGTCAGGGAGGGTAATACCCTTGACCACGACAATATCTTTGATACTGCCCAGGTCTTCGCCTTTCTGGTCAAAGACCGGCTTTTTGAGTATCTCACTTAAAAAAATCTCACCAACAAGAGGCATATAGAAACCCGCCTTGAATAAAATTCAACATAATACGTATAATAGCATAGCGCGATGGGATAATTTCAACAAGAATGGAGAAAAAAAGGGGCAATAAATGAGCTTTGCGTGACAAAAGCCGCATGATACGGTTGAGTGGGTAGTGAAATACCAATAGTATGGAGTTCAGTACCATAAAAAAAGCCGATAAGGCGCGATGAGAAATAGCAATTACGTTGTAAAACAAATGTTTGAGGTTGGTTGGACGTACTGGCATGGTATTTGCAACGTTATAGCTGATGCGTGACCTAAGAACGATCACAAGTGCCTACTGATGCTTTGACAGCAGAGGGGAAAAGATGTCGACGAAAGATATTTACTTAATATTTGCAGCAATACTGTTGGCTCTATTATCAATAGTTACATACGAATCATGGGTACCTAAAAAGGATATTATGACCTCTATTAGAAATTGGGTCAGATATCTACTGGGACTTTATTTTATACAGTTTATTGTTTTGATATTCACTGTCTCTCCTTCCACTCAAAGTCGAATAGTGTCATTTCTCCGTAATAATGGATTATCAACGCAAAGCAACCTGCTTGTTTTCACAAGTGGACATAACACATTATTTATCATATATGTTCCTATCGTAATAATATTATTAATGGGAATATTGATTCGATACGATCGTGAAAAGAATTCTACTCCTGCCGGTAATGGTAAATCGGCTAATAATATCGCCAGGTATTGCGAAATATTAAGCAGTCACCTTATACATCTTGATACGGAGTTGGATCCTAAAGATAATAAATTCATTCATATAGAAGCCGCAGTAGATGAGCAGACTGGTAATAAAAAAATCAAAAAAGTAATCGATATGTTAAAAGCTGTCTATAATAATAAAATGACTGATGTGTTTTTATTATTAGGCGAGCCGGGTTCAGGGAAAAGCATAGCACTCAGAAAACTCAGCAAGGAGCTACTACAGAAGGCTTCTGGCACTGAAGTTATTCCATTATATATTAACCTGAGAGAATGGAATATTGACAAGCACAACTACGATATAATTGAGAAGAAATGGAAGGTAGATAACACTGGAGATCTATTAAAAGAATTTATTGTGAAAAATCTAAATGAACGAGGTTCGTCGTCTGATAATACTATTACTCGTGAAGACTACACAGAGTTATATAAAAAAGGCAGGCTTTTTTTTGTGTTAGATTCATTTGATGAAATACCATCAGTTTTAGATGTATCAGAAACATCATGGCTAATAGGATCGCTATCAGAAATAATTTTTAAATACATATCAGACCTAAATAACAGGGGAATCGTGGCGTCTAGATTTCACAGAATGCCTACTTACAGACCGCCTAAAGAATTAAATAAAATTGTAACAAGACTTGAAATACTACCACTGACAGATCGAATGATTAAGGACTATCTAAACAAGTATCAAACAGATAATAAACTTAGCACCGATCTATTTAGTAGCCGTCCTGATTTGGTACCTGCAGCACGCAATCCATTTACGCTATCATTACTTGTCTATTATATTAATGAAATGAAGAAGTTACCTGACTACCAAAAAGATTTGTATTCAAACTTTGTGAATATGCGGATTACAAACTGCCCTAGAGTTAAATCTCTTCAATTGAGTGAAGTTAATGAATATGCTGCCAAAATAGCGGATGCTATGGTTAATCGAACAGAGGTTGGACTGGAAATTTCAATTGACGATCTGAAGGAGAAACTGGCGCCAGCTGTAGTCGACAAAACGAAAGAAGCCGAGATAACTGGATTAGATAAGGCAATATCAATATTGGTTGATAGCAAGTTATGCCGAACTGGCATCGACAAGAATGGAATGTTTAGTTTTGTTCATAGAAGGTTTAACGAGTATTTTTTAATGTGGTCTTTATTAGAAGGAAAAAGCTGTTTGAGTGATATAGAAGGAAAAAGCTGTTTGAGTGATCCCATCAAGTTGATTGCAGAGGATATTAACTGGGCAAGAGATGCCCTTGTGTTATATTGTGAAGCAGGAAATGAAACAGAGGTAAGCAGTATAGCTATCGGCTGCTGGAAAGAAATTGAAAAGGTCACCGATGAACAGTCAGAGCCGTTTAGTCCTCAATACATCAGGGCTTTCAACTGTTTACGTTTTCTCAAGGATGCATTCATAAACAGACCTAATTGTATTTCAACATTTCAAACAAAATTAACCGATTTTATTATGTGTCTAATAGAAAGTTATAGAGTTGACATAATATCTACAAAATTAGCCGTTGAAGCGGTAGGACTGTTAAAACAAAAGGACTTGGAAACAGCTATATTAATGGCAATGGAATTTGATAGTCCGTTGATTAATGATACAGCACTAAAAGCATGTCGTCATTTAACGACAATAAGCCCTGCATTAGAAAGCCGATTAATAAGATATGTATATGAAATCGATATAATTAATTATATATATTTATTTTTCAAAGAACTCACATTTTCATTAAATCTATCTCCAGCTTTAGTAAAAGTGAGAAACCATAGCATTCTGAATATTATTGATCTAAGCCTTTTCCTTGCAGCTATCATAGGTTTTGCTGCGTATTATCATCCTGAAAGTGCTGTGATGTTTATTTTAGTCAACCTGCTCTTATTTGGGCTGTATGAGCTTGAACCATCAGGAATTTACAGATCACATCAGCTAATGTTAACCATAGTATCGTTTTCATTTAACACAGCAAGGTTTTGTTTTGCTTTATATTACGGAATGTATATGTTAGTTGAGGGCAGCTATTATTCATTATTCATATTGGTGTTCACGTTGCCAATTAAAAGAATGTTGGTATTCGGTGATAAACACAACGATAGATTGTCAGATAGCAGAAAAGATAAGAAAAAGAATGATATTAAATATATAAAACACTTATCTTTATGTATCGCAATGTCAGTTATTGCTGAGATTATAGTCTCTTATTTATATTTATCAAAAACATATAGCGTTAAGCTTATGAATGGATATGTATTCGTACTGATACTAATAGATGGCGCGCTACTAATACCACTAGTATTCATTCCTGAATGTAGAAGAAATAAATCCCGTAAAAGGGATAAAAAACGCTTTGATGAAATCAAAGGCGAACGAAATAATACCCGTAAAGATATTTCTGATAGTTTCTGCTCATTTGAGACGTCTGAATACCGGCTGGAATATTTAAAACATCTAAAGAACAATAATATAAATCCCGGCAAAATAATCAATGATGACAATCCATGGCCTGGCGGAAAGATCCCGAACTTTGACGATGAAGCCAGTACGAGCCTTGCGAAGCTTGAGATGAAGTGGAATGGTTGGGCTTAGATAAGAAGGATACTCCGGTAACAATGTAGCACTGTATACGACTGAGGCTAAAATTATTAACCAATAGGAATGACATTTCTACTTTGCTGTGACATGTTACCGTTTTTTCCCCTTGACATTTCTTCTTTTCATATGACAGACTAATTTCGGCGTAGGGATTCACATGGTTAGACACGCTTTAATGCGGGATTAAAAGGCGCGGTTCACTTTGTGGGAGATATAGTCATGGTTACGTTAGGCGGACATTCGAAACACTCACCACCACCCAATCACTCGTACTTTGATGTCGAAGGCTTCATTTATGAAGTGTCGATTTATATTCAAAATATTGTAGGGAGGAGCAGTATCTATGAATGAAAAAGCTGCTGGCATTAGCGAAGACTGGTTGTCGTTGTTTCTTGGTATCTTCATTTTCATGGTGTCTTTAGGTTTGTTTGTTGGGTCCGATCTCCTGGGATGGGGCATCAGTACAAAAATCTGGACTGACCCCACTAAGGCTATGTCCACCGTCTCTTCAAAGTTTCAACCGGTAAAAGGTGAAATCGCAAAAATCGACGGCCATAAACTTACCCTTAAACTCGCCGACGGTAAAGAGGCAGTCGTTACCGCCGAAGGCGACGTCGCCAGTCTTAAAGCCGGCGATACATACGAGAAAAAAGGCATTTCCGGCATG
Source organism: Nitrospirota bacterium (assembly GCA_015233015.1). GTDB lineage: Bacteria > Nitrospirota > Thermodesulfovibrionia > Thermodesulfovibrionales > Magnetobacteriaceae > Magnetominusculus. Next base: position 60,675 of record JADFYO010000013.1, read on the forward strand.
ACCGCCCTGTTTCTTACGTATGCCGCTATGCTCATCGTTATGCTCGTCGGGGCAAGGTTAATGGCCATTAATGTGGGTAAATTCGCCGTCGGCTTCACCGTTTTATTCTGGCTTAGTTACCTGTGCTGGTTCACCGGGCATTATGCACATATTGCGGCTACAAAAAATCAGCTCGCCGGGTTTAAAATCAGCTGGGCATTGAGCCTCACCCCTGAGGCCGGTTTTATTGTAGCGCTCATCGTCGGTCTTCTTGTGGGGAATTTCTTTCCAAAACTCTCTGAGACGCTGAAAGAGGCGGCAAGGCCGGAGTTATATATCAAGACCGCCATCGTTATCATGGGCGCTATGCTCGGCCTCAAGGCCGCTGAGTCCTTTACGCTGGCATCGGCTGTATTATTCAGAGGATTTTGCGCCATCGTAGAGGCATATCTCATCTACTGGGCGGTAGTATATTACGTGGCAAGAAGGTACTTTAAGTTCAGCCCCGAATGGGCGGCGCCGTTAGCCGCTGGTATATCAATATGCGGCGTGTCGGCGGCTATAGCGGTAGGCGGCGCTATAAGGGCGCGTCCAATTGTGCCTATCATGGTATCTTCACTTGTCGTCATCTTTGCCGTTGTGGAGATGTTAATCCTGCCGTTTGCCGCACAGATATTCCTGTGGAGCGAACCGCTGGTCGCAGGCGCATGGATGGGCCTTGCAGTCAAGACAGACGGCGGCGCAGTAGCAAGCGGCGCTATAACCGACGCCCTCATACGTGCAAAGGCGCTGGAGATGGCCGGCATAAAATACCAGGAAGGCTGGATTACTATGGCCAGCACGACGGTTAAGATGTTCATAGATATATTCATTGGCGTATGGGCATTCGTCCTCGCTATCGTCTGGTGTACAAAGGTAGAATGTAAGCCCGGCGAAAAGGTTAGGGCCGTGGAAATATGGCAGAGGTTCCCTAAATTTGTCATCGGCTATGTGGCGACATTCTTACTGCTCCTGTTCATATGCTTCCCATCGACAAAGGCAATTGCGCCGGTTGACAGCGAAATAAAAAAACTGACAACTGAGATCGCTTCGCTGGAAAAGAAACTGGTGGCAAATCCCGCAGATGAGGCGGCAATAAAAACTCAAATAGGACACTCTAAAGATCTTATTAAAAGTCTGAACAGCAGCGTTAAAGAGCAGAAGGATATGCTCTCAAAGGCAAAACTTGCCACCGACGAGAGTAACACCTTCAGGGTTATGTTCTTTGTCCTGACGTTTTTCAGTATCGGCTTGGTCTCTAACTTCAAAAAGCTGTGGGAAGAGGGAATTGGCAGACTCGCCGCAGTGTATGTAATATGTCTGTTTGGGTTTATCATATGGGTAGGACTGTTCATTTCATGGTTATTTTTCCATGGAGTAAAACCACCGGTAGTTATAGGTTGATTTAAGGAGGAATTTATAATATGGCAGATGATCCGAAATTTTCCGAGGAATTAAAGAAGATGGAATATGAGCCGCTTTCCCCTGTAGAGAATAAGCTCATAGCATGGAGCCTTGGGGTTGGTGTTGCGGCTCTAGCGTTTTTCTACTGGTTAAGCAAGACGTTCTTCCCGGGCGGCCACTAAAAAAAATGACTGCCGCATACGGTATCTCAGTATGCGGCAGTATTTATTAAAAAGTAATTGACTGTGCTTAGGGTTTTGTGCTATCCTTATAATAGCAATGAGAAAAATAGCAATTTTCTTTTCACTATTAGCTGCCGCCGCAATAATGCTGTTTTTTACGCCTTACGACGCCGCCGCCATGAACGGCTGCGATACGAACTGCGCAACCTGCCATAAACTTGAGAAACAAGAGGCCTCCGAAATCGTCAAAGAGCTTAATCCCGGCCTCGCCGTAGAAGATGTTCAGCTTTCCCCCTCAAAGGGCCTTTGGGAGATAGTCGTCAAGTCCAAGGCCGAACCAAAAGGAGAAAAGGTTATCCTGTATCTTGATTTCTCTAAAGGCAACATGTTTATCGGAAAATTAATCAAGTTGAAAACGAAAGAAAACCTGACCGAAAAGCGCAACATGGAGCTAAACAAAGTAGATTATTCGGCCATACCCATCAAAGACGCCCTCTTTTTGGGCGATAAAAACGCCAAACACAAGGTTATAGTCTTTACCGACCCCGATTGTCCCTACTGCAAAAAACTTCACGATGAGATAAAAAAAGTGATCGCCAAAAGACAGGATATAGCGTTTTATATACTCCTGTATCCTATAACTAAGCTTCATCCCGACTCCCTGAAAAAATCAAAGGCGGTAATGTGCGCGAAATCTCTCCAGCTTCTCGATGACGCATTTGATAAGAAACCGCTTCCTGAGCCTTCATGCAGTGCGAAGTCTGTCGATGAGAACATCAGGATAGCCGAGGGACTTGGCCTTACCGGCACGCCTGCCATAGTTTTCCCCGATGGTGTGCTGATAAGAGGCGCTATGCCGGCAGAAGAAATCCTCCGTTTGATAGATAAGTAATACCTACAGATTAAAGACGAAGGGGGATAATCCCCCTTCACCCCTGTTCTCGCACATGCTTTGTCATCGGGTTTGGGCTGCCGCTCGTTGGCGGCTTCAGTACTCCGGCTAAAGGCTTACGTGTTGACAAATGCAACCTCGTTGCAATATAATCTCCCCTATGAGACAAGAAACACTTGCAGCTCTGAAAGACAAGGGCTTTCGTCTGACTAAGATCAGAAAATTTATTGTAGAGATATTTTACTCCAGCGAGGCCGTGCCCATATCTGCCCCTGAACTCAGGACGCGTCTTTTAGCCCAAAACGTAAAAGCAAATAAGACTACGGTCTATCGCGAACTGGACTTTCTGTCTGACCAGGGCATAATCGTGGAAATTAATGCTGGCGACGGCAAGAAGCGGTATGAACTGCAACGCCACGGTCATCACCACCACATCTTGTGTCTGAGGTGCAGCGCCGTTGAGTGCGTAACCATCGAAAACTGCGCGCTGGAAGACCAGCTCAACAGCGTTGATCTGAAGAATTTTAAGGTAACCGGCCATGCGTTGAATTTTTTTGGCCTGTGTGAGGGGTGCCGCCCATATACGGAGTGCCGATGAAACATTATATGCGGGCTGTGTCTGCCGCTGTGTTATTATTCTTTATATTCCAGGCAGACGCAATCGCCGCGATTAAGGTCGCGGCGTCGTTTTATCCCCTTGCCCACTTCGCCAAACAGGTTGGGGGCAGCCTCGCCGATGTGGCAACTATAGTCCCCGCCGGGGTTGAGCCGCACGAATTCGACCCTGCACCAAAGGACATCAGACATATTTATGCCTCACGAGTGTTTATATTTAATGGAGCCGGTTTTGACCTATGGGCGGAGAAGATAGCGCCGGACTTAGAGAAAAACGGTATTATCACGGTAAATGCGACAACTGGTATTGCGCTTCAGTCTATCGCCAGTTCCATTTCTGGACAGAGAGACCCGCACGCTTGGGTTGACCCCTTGCTTGCTGTAAAAGAGGTCGAAGTTATACGTGACGCATTCATAAAGGCAGACCCCGAAAACGAGCAGAACTACAGGACAAACGCAGAGGCGTATATCAGCAAACTGGGCGCACTTGATGAAACATTCAGAGACGGCCTTAAGTCCTGTATGACGCGAAAGATTGTGGTAACTCACGGCGCCTTCGCGTATTTAGCGCGGCGATATAACTTAGAGGCTCTGGTATTAAGCGGCCTTTCGCCGTCTGATGAACCATCGCCGAGGCGTTTGGGGCAGCTCGTGAAGGCCGCCCGCGCTGAAGGAATTAAGTATATCTTTTTTGAATCCCTCGTAAGTCCCAAAATAGCCCGGACAGTGGCACGCGAAATAGGTGCGGCAACGCTGGTCCTAAATCCTTTAGAGGGTTTGACGCCTACCGACATCGAAGCAGGCAGAGATTACATCTCTATCATGGAAGACAATCTGAAAAACCTTCGCATAGCGCTCTCCTGCCAATGACAACGACATACTGCATAGAAGTCGAAAATCTGAATTTCAGCTTCGACAAAAACATCGTCTTAGAAGACGTAAGTTTTAATATTGCCAGAGGGCAGTACACCGGCCTCATCGGGCCAAACGGAGGCGGCAAGACTACGCTTATTAAGATTATACTTGGACTTCTCACTCCGTCAGCGGGCAGCGTAAGGCTCTTTGGTGAACCGGCAAACGACTTTATGAGGAGATTCCTTATTGGTTATGTGCCTCAGAATGCCTCACAAGCGGAGTTCTACTTTCCAGCTACGGCTCATGAAATTGTGAGAAGCGGACGTACGGCAAAAGTAGGGTTGTTCAGGCGCTTCACAAAGGCAGACGATGAGGCCATAGCTCATGCCATGGAAACCGCAGGGGTGATAGATCTAAAGGACCGCCTCATCGGGAAACTTTCTGGAGGTCAGCGCCAGCGTGTATTTATCGCGAGGGCACTTGCCGGAGACCCGCAGGTGCTGATACTCGACGAACCAGCCGTTGGCGTGGATACGGCGTCGAAGGAGCGTTTCTATGAATTTCTGCGCGATCTGAATAAAAACAACGGCATGACTATCCTGTTTGTGACACATGACTTAGGGGTCATAGCGCATGAAGTTGGGACAGTCCTGTGTCTGAACACAACGCTGTTGTGCCACAGTGACCCTGGGGTTTTCACAGAGGACAGGCTTATAGAAATCGCTTATGGCGGCAAGGTAACGCCGGTAATTCACGGGCACTGAGCGACAGAGGGGGAGGGCAATGCCGGAGATACTGCAATTCGATTTTATGCTGAGGGCATTTGCCGCCGGTGCGATATTGGCCGTAATTGCCCCTGTGATAGGGATTTTTATGGTAGTAAGGCGTTATTCTTTGATGGCGGACACATTGGCGCACATCTCACTAACCGGAGTGGCGGCGGGGATGCTGACCAAGACATATCCTCTTGGCGGGGCACTTGCCGTGTCGGTAGCTGCCGCCGTGGGGATTGAGAAACTGCGCGGGTCGAAGGCGGTCTTTGGGGAGTCTGCCGTAGCGCTTTTTTTCTGGGGCGGGATGGCGGCGGCGGTCGTGCTGTTAAGCATGGCGGGGGGTTTTAATACCAGTCTGTTTGCGTATCTCTTTGGAAGCATATCAACCGTAACCGCGAGGGATTTATATGTTATCGCTGCGCTGGGTGTATTAATACTTGCGGTAGTATTTCTTCTTTATAAGGAACTGTTTTTCGTATCTTTCGATGAATCTCTGGCAAGGGCAAACGGGCTGAGGGCGGAGGCATTCAATCTTGTCATAATCATCATGGCGGCGGTGGCGATAGTGCTCGCGATGCCAATTGTGGGGGCGCTCCTGATTGGTGCCCTGATGGTGGTGCCCGTGGTAACGGCGATGCAGTTTGCCGTGAGTTTCAGGCGGACGCTATTCATATCGATTATAATATCGCTGATTTCTGTGATGAGCGGCCTGGTCTTGTCGTATTATCTCGATATAGCAAGCGGCGGCACAATAGTGATAACTGCATTAGGGATTTTCGTGTTTGTATGGCTGGCAACCGCCAAAAAGAGATGATTAACCGCCTGAAAGCCGCATGACCCATGACATACTATGACTATGCAAACGATTGAAAGAGACCATTACTTAAAGGAAATCATCGATGGAGAGGCGATAATAAGCCCAAGTCCATTTGGAAGACATCAGAGAATTGTCATGAAGATAACAAGGAAGGGACTTACCACCTCCACCGGACTTGCTGTTTGTCAGGAAGATAACCTAGTATATACTTCTGTGAGGCGCTTATGAGGCGGTATCAGCCTTATTAAACACATAACCCGCGAAATTTGTTATACCGCTCAGCCTGTTTAAAATGTCTTTTTCATGTTTATACGGCTCTATCACACAAATAACGCTGCCGTCAATGGCCGCGCAGTCTCCCGGCGAACCGGTGTCTATGATTACCTGAGCATAAGAATCACGCACACTGCCAGCGATTTCGGTGAACCTGTTAATATTAGGCACACGTAATACTTCAAGCCCGTTTTCCCTTGTGGGCATTGGCACGCCGGAATTGTCCGGGACTATGCCGAAAAAAGAGGCTGCCGAATTTACAGGTGCTCCGGCGTCGACAAGCAACACCCTAAGGCCGTCTCTGGCGTATGCTATGGCAAGCAGCGCTGCTGTGCAGGTCTTGCCGTCTCCTTTTTTCGGACTTGTTATAATCAGGGGTAAGGTCATTTTACCGCTTGTTTCGTAGAAGATGTTGTCTTTAATCTCGTCAGCGGCCTCAATTTCTTTGGAATCACCACCGAGGGATTTAAGTGTCTCGTAATTTCTCAGGCCATCTGAATATGGGATACGCCCGAGGAATTTTGAAGGGTCGGCGATATCAGCCTTCGATTTGACGGTGTTGTCCATATATTCGACAAGGAATATGGCCGCAAGACCGAGGAAAAAACCAAGGAAAGCCGCAGACAGCAGGGTGCGCCCACGTCTGGGGTAAAACTTCTTCTTAGGTGTGGTCGCAGGCTCGACGACCTTTAATTTCGATATGTGCATGGACTCGGCCAGACCGGCTTGTACGGCATACTGGCTGGCCTTAGTGTACATATCTTTTGTTGCCGTTAACACTGGCTCAAGGCGGGCGGCTTCCTCAAACTTATGCGGTATTTTTATAAGTTCGTCCTCATAGAGTTTTATAAACTTCTGAATTACTGCCTTTCTGGCAAGATATACCTCCCTGGCTATGCGGTTCATTATAATCTTTCTTGCTATTTCTGTATAAACAGGGTTCAACGACTTTGACTCTCTGGTCAGGATGAGGTCGGCCTCGTCGGCCATTTGCCTTTTTATTGTGTCTATCTCCTCGTTAAGCAGCTTATAATTGGGATGCTCCTTTGTTATGACAAATTTCTGTGTGGCCTGTTCCAGAATCTTTTTGTCGAGGGTGGTTTTCAGTGACTCGAGCCTTGAGTTTTTAGCAATTTCAAATCCCTCTTTTCTGTATTCGGCAAGTTTTTCCAGTTGTTTCGTACCCTTTGCAATTTCCACTTCGAGTTGGACAGATTCCTTATCTATCGTTTCGGCCTCGGTCTTCAGCGTAGTTATTGCCTTTATAATATTGGTTGTTTCACCCGATAAATCGATGGTCATATCCCTGAGCTTAATGTTTGTGGCGAGGGCAAGTGCTCTAAAGTAATCGTCCCGGAGTGTCTCACGTTTCGATTCTAAGGCCTCTCTGACTGACTTAAAATCGCTTTTTGTTCGCTGTATTACGCCTTCGATGTAATCAGACGCAAGTGTGTTGGCGGCAGAGGCCGACATCTCAGGGTCCCTCGATATGACGCCTATCTCTATCATGCTTGCCTCTTTATATTGTTTAACGATGGCGTAGGGCAGGGAAAAAAGGCTCGATGCAAGATCAGGCTCAAAAAAATCATCCGCCTTTAGCGGCGCTCCGAATAATCCCTTCAGCTTATACTCGTCAATAACCGACTGCGCCAGCGGTTTTATCCTTGACAGCTCTACGTCTGTCTTTACGTCGTCGCCGGAGACGGTTACCTGCGAGGTCAGCCCCCAGGTTGCCAACATCCCGTTTGCAAATGTGGTCTTTGAAACCAGTACCTTTGCGGATGCCTTGTAGGTCGGCCTGATAAGAAGCAGCACAAGCAGCGACAATACCAGAGAGGCGCCGAATACGTAATAAAACACCCGCTTTCTTCTGTTAAATATCTCCAGATACCTGCGTAATTCCACCTATACATCCTCCAAAACCGCCTGGGTGGCCAAAACCACCGTGGTGGCCTAAACGCTGCCGCGGTATCTCTAACGCTGGCAGCTGCAACGGCGTATTCTAACATATAATGGCAGGTTAAAACACATGACGGTTGTATTTGAGGCTTTAAGTATGTTATTTTTATTGCGTGAATGAGTTTAATTCTGATGCCGCCGCGCTGTTCTCTGCCGCGCTGTCTGGTTCAACACCGGTTACCGTCTGTGCCGTTGTGGTGACATACAACAGAAAGGCGTTGCTATGTGAGTGTTTAAGCGCCCTGATGAGGCAGACCAAAAGGCTCGATGCCATCTGGCTGATAGACAATTCCTCGCCAGACGACACCGCTGCGGAACTCATGAGGCAGGGATTTATCGATACCCTGCCGCCTGAAGCCATCACCGCGCCGTATGAGATAATAAAGAAACACGAGGAAAGCGGCACCGTATTGCATTATTTAAGAATGGATACAAACACTGGAGGCACGGGGGGTTATTACGAAGGTATTCGCAGGGCTTACGAGAGCGGATTCCATTGGATATGGACAATGGACGACGATGTGGAGCCAAAACTTCACGCCCTTGAAACACTCCTGTCTTATTCCAATATGGGGGAATGTATCCAGCCCTCGAGGGTATATACCGACGGACAGGTGTTCCAGGACAATAAGTATATAGATCTCTCCACGGGAAAGCAGAAATCTTTGAAAGGCGCCGTGTTTGCGAAACATCAGACCTTCTCGATGAAGAATTTTGTCTCGTTTGAGGGGCTTCTTATCAGCCGTAATATAATAAAGGAAATAGGCTATCCCGACAGGAGGTTTTACTGCTGGTGCGACGATTTCGCCTACGGCCTGATGGCCTCGCTTTATACGAACATTGTTATGGTTAAAGAGGGACTTATCATAAAGAAGATTAAACCTGGCGGCGGTAAGGTATTTTTGGGAAGAAAAAGTCTGCGCCTCAGGGACAATGAGCTTTACTATATGGTAAGAAACCAGTTTATAATATTTGAGTATCTGAAGAAACTTGGCACTCTTTCCAGCTTTGCCTATATATCTCTCTTTGCAACGGTTTTAAGGCTTGCCGTTGGTACGATAGTATATGAGAGAAGTCCGGGGAAGCTGTTGTTGCTGTTTAAGGGGTTTATAGACGGCCTATTGAAAAAATATAATAATATAAACTACTCCCCATAGTGTCCCAGCTTTGCGGGGTGAAGTGGCAGCCCCGTTATTGAAACACGTTAAAAAATATGAGTCAAACGAAACGCATAAAGACAATAGCGTCAAATACGGCATGGTTTTTTACTTCGAGGGCGGCCGAGGCGGTAAATTCTTTGCTGCAGATAGCGCTTGTGGCCAGGTATCTAGGGGTAAATGATTTTGGCGTCTATTCTTTTCTGATAGTGGTGTGCTGGACTGTCCTGCCGCTTTTTATGGTTCTGCAGAGGATATTGGTCAGAGATATTGCCATCGATAAGGGGCGTGTATCTGAAATTGTTGGAACTGGCCTGACATTAATCGGCCTGTCAGCCCCGCCCATTCTTATTGTTACAATGGCGCTGCTTTTGATTTTCAAGGTAGAGACTATCTATTTCACCGCCCTTGCCATAAATGTGTTCGCAATCACCTTTGCCGCGCTCAACAGTGTCTGCACCTCTGTGTTTATCGCCTTTGAGAAGGTCAAATATGAGACGCTGGTCTCGTTTGCCATATCTTCCATGTCTCTGGTGTTTATGCTGGGGGTAGTCCATTTTGACATGGGTTTTAATGCCACTTTTATCGCGTTTATGTTGTCTAACCTGATAGGATTATTGATCTCGGTGGTTACTATCTTCAGATTAGGCGTGCGCCCGGCCATAAAGATAGATTTCGGCAGGATGTATTATTTTATAAAAGAATGCGGCTTTCTCGCGGCAAACCAGATAATAGTCCAGATATATGCGTACATGGGGGTGTTCTTTTTGAAGAAGTTTGCGACAGACTACGATCTTGGGCTTTTTCAGGCACCGGCAAGGCTGCTAAACAGGCTGAATGTCTTCCCTGCATCGTTCAGCGTTGCCCTGTTTCCCGTGATAGCCTCCTTGACCGCGGTAACTTATCAGAAGGAAAAGATAGACTACATGATAACAACGGCTGCGCGGCTTATACTTTTTGCGACGATACCTGTGTCAATTGCGGCGTTTGTCCTCTCGGATGAGCTGGTGCTGTTGTTTTTTGGCTCTAAATATACGTACAGCGCGGCACTTTTCAGGATGATGATAATGGGGATTAATTTCAATTTCTTAATATTCGTCTTTGAGCCGTTGTTGATAATCCTGCATAAGCAGCACAGTATCTTCATCTTAAATCTGATACTTCTGACACTGTCGTCCGCGTTGTATTATCCGCTTACAAAGTTCAACGGCGCCTACGGGGCCAGCATTGCCTTTTTTATATCCAATGTCCTCTACTTAGCTATGTATCTGTATTTTATCTCGTCGATAGTTGACCTTATGCCGTTTCTCAGGCGGGGTTATTTACCTGTTGTGGGGGGGCTGTGCGCGTTTGGGCTTATATTGTTTACTGCCGGCAATTACCCGAAATTTCTGGTACTGGCGACGGCACTTGCGATATATGCCCTGTTTGCAATGAAGGCATTTACATTTGACGAGATAATATTTATGAAGGGCCTGATGAAGAAAAGGGAAGGATAACTCAGGGCAACCGCACTATGATAGGGGTATAATGTCCACCTGTGACAGCCAATCGTTTTAAGCGTTCACGGATTTAGGTGCTTTCTGTCGTTCACTGGTTAGCTAAACCAATTCAAGGCGAAGTTCACGCCCGATAAGCGCGGCGGCGCGTTGCAGCGTCTCAATTGTCACATTGCCCTTTGCCTTGAGAATACGGTCAACCTGTGAGCGGCTTGTGTGCATGAGGTTGGCCATTTCCAGCTTGCTAATTCCCTTCTTGGGCATTTCCTCGGCAATCTGCCACGAAATCACGCGCGTAGCCTCTTCTGTCTTCGCGGCGTTGTACAAACCTTCCTCGTGCAGAAAGTCATCGAGGGTTGACCCCAAATGTTGATTTTTTTCGCTCATGTCGCAACCTCCTTCATTCGTTTGCGTGCTAATTCAAGTTCGTCCTTTGGTGTTCTCTGTAGAGTGCTGCGCAATTCCCACAATCAGCCGCCAAGCGAACGACACAACGGCATCTCGACAGGCCAAGCGACCTGCACAGTTGCAAGGTCAAACCCGATTGTGCGCCTATCGTCACTCGGCAAGCCACGCAACCAGTCCCTGACCGGCTCTGCTTCTAACGAAGTACGATAGAAGATAATGGGTATCTCTTTAAGTTGCCTTCCGCTCATCAACAAACCTTTAAGAATAGAGTACCATAAAAAGTACACTAGCGGCAAGATTTTTCTACCTTCATCATTTTGTATAGTTTTGGCCTTACCCGCCCTTAGTAAATACGGGGGTTTACGGACATTATCAAGGGGGAACCTAGACAAAAGGGTTCGTTTTGTCTAAGTATGGAGATACACGTTTTCATGAGGGGCTGTGGGATTCCAACTATAAAACCTAAAGGAAGGAATCCCTCCGTCTCAATATTAAGGAAATCAACCGACTTTGCCCTTAGCCCTTATTATCGTATAACTACCGCCAAGCCCTGCAAGAAACATCCATATGAACTGTCCAACATCAGTCATCAGCGGTGCAGGTACAGGTAATGCGGTACCTGTGAGGCTTATTGTAACTGATGCTGTTGTTCCGCCACCGCCCGTTGATATAGTTGCAAAGCCATCAGCAGGACCTGGTGCATCTGTGTTAAGGTTATTATAGACATTACCACCATTATTAGCAAAAGTAATAGTTAATGTTCCTGTCCTTGTACCTGAAGCCACAGGGGCAAAAGTAATACCTATATTACATGTCCCCGCAGGTAAACCATTCCCTGCGCAAGTATTAGTACCTATCGAATAGTCTGAGGTACCCGCTGTAATATTTGTAGTTATAGCTCCAGTCCAAAACCCCCCGACCGTGGCAATGGTTAATGTTACAGTATTAGAAGAACTTTGCGTTACTTGTGCAGAGGTAACTGTAAATATTCCTGTGCCTGTAACTGCGTTACTAGTTATTTGGATGTTTCCAGCGTATACCGTCCCTATTCCAGCAATCCCTAAAATAATACAAGAAATAGCTATACAAAACAACTTCTTTAGATTTACCATAATACAGCTCCTCCTGTACCGGTTCAACGTGAGGTGGATAAACCAGCTTCACATTGCCATACATTTTATTATTGAATAACCCTTATATACTATCGGGAGGGATAGAAAAAAGTCAAGGGAATATAACACCAGAATCTGTAAAGCTCTATCACCATTGTTACGATATATATTGATGCCGTGCAGGTTGAGAAATTTCAGGTGCTTACCTAAATGAAGTCATTAAGAAATTCTTCATCTGTTATTCAAGGGTAATAAAACATGAGCAAAAAGGAAAATGAGAATCAGGAAAATCTCTTAGGAGCTAAATTGGGACAGCGAACGTTTACGGCGATTAAGGTGTTTCTTGAAAATTAAACAAACAGGATTCATTGGTCTGATTTTTATGTAAATAAGTCTGAATGGCTACCGGTTCGCTCAAAAATTATCTCATCACCATTAACTCTATATACCAGTAACCAGTCTGGTTCAATGTGACACTCCATCCTTCCTATGTATTCCCCTGAGAGTTTATGAACTCTGTGTTTATCTTCTAACCCTGTTTCCTCAATAAGCCTTTTTGCAACTGCCTTAATTTTTTCTTTGTCTTTACCTCTTTTTAATATCAGGTCAAGGTCCCTTTTGAATCGCTTTGTGTAAGCAGGGATGAGCACCTATATGCCTAATTTGTTAAAGAAGTCGTCAGCATCCTTGCATTTGACAAGGTCTTTCCCCGCATCGGTATTTTTAAAGGTTTATTGAGGAAACAGGGTTAGAAGATAAACACAGAGTTCATAAACTCTCAGGGGAATACATAGGAAGGATGGAGTGTCACATTGAACCAGACTGGTTA
>JADFYO010000140.1 GCA_015233015.1 Nitrospirota bacterium
AGAATAAAGTCTCGTATTTCCTACGTTCTTTACAGAAATTACCAGACATAATTCGCAGCTTTTTTATGCATAAAAAATTACAATATGCGCTATAAATATGTCCACTTACTTATGTACTGATTAATAAGTTTCTCATCTATCTCAGCCCATCTCTTCAAATCCCTAAGTGCTATGCGTAGTGATTTGACGGCACTGCTAAACTCATGATGAACGATGTTTACTGCTAATCCCAATTGGATTAATTTATTTTCACTTACAAGTTTTTCTTTTAAATCACCAATTTCTTCTTCCATAGAAGCTTCGATTTGTTTATTTGTCACGATTTTCCCGGTATCGTCTTTTTCCCAATAAATCGAAACCAATTGCTCGATTATATTTTCCAATATCGTATTGGCGTAATCTTTTTCTTGTATTATAGGCAATTCAAATTGTTTTAACTGCTCATAAATATCAGAATCGCTGCTGTTTTCAGTTTTTAGCGCACTTATGCCAACTTGAACTTCTCTTATCTTCTTTTCAAGGTTTTCCATGAGTTCCTGTGTCACTTGTCTTACATTACGAGATAATTTCTCACTAATTTCTCTTGCTTCGGTTCTTTTTCTACCTGTCAGTGTCTTTGCCTCTTTTGAAATGACATCTAATGCACTTTCTATTCTCTTCTTTTTACTTATATCAAGATTTAGTTCAGTACGATGCTTGTCAACTAAATCTCCCAGTCTTTTTTCGGCTTTTGAGAATATCTGTCCATCGAGAGATGCCTGCCTATCGAGATAGGCTTCCCAATCAATTCTGTCGTCTTTGGATATGGAAAACCCTCTCGGCGCGGGTATTTTCGTCTCGTTTCTTATTCTGTTAATCTCCTTTCTCGCAGAGGTTTCATAATCTATCATTGCTTGTACCGCATCGTCTGTATCTTCAATAGATGAAACCGAAGCAAATTGCCTTTCTGTTTGAATAAGCAGGTCATCGATTATTTTATCATATACACCGGTTTGGGTTTTGTGAAAGAAATCATTAAGATCTTGCAGGAATTTTTGTTTGCGTCCCTTTGCTTTCTTTTCCCTCTGTTCCTTTGCCTTATAAAACCGTCCTCTTTCGGCTTTTTTGTTTGCCCAGTATTCGGTATAAACACCGGGACTATTTTCACGAAAAAAATCTGCTGCTAACTGAAGAAAGAAATTCATAAGAATTTCTCTGACCTGTCTATAAGCTTTATTTTCGATAAATCCCTCGCGGCCGGCTTTTTCAATAAGATTCGGATTAGCTTTTTTGCTTATGTGAATAGACCCGAATATTCGTCTAAATGAAAAAAAGTAATACGAGGCACTTTTGGTACGATTTTTCTCCATATCCACGAAATCGTAATCAGTATCTCCATAAGGTAAGATTCTGATACCGTCTTTATATATATACAGCCCTCCGAATCTATCCGTTTTTGTCCTAATTGCCGAATAAGTTATCGGGTCAACAATAGAATCTTTTAAAGCTCCCTGAAGGACACAGATGTCGACAGTGAAAGGGCCGCAAGCGGTTTCTTTGGAATTGTTGCCTGTCCAGGGGATTGTGTGGTCGATTGTATATTCATTGTAAATGGAAATCTTCCCTGAGAAATTACCGTATTCGTCAAATGCACCTGAAAAACGATGATCAGCCTGCTGGAAATCCTTTTTCGTAAAAAATGATTCTTTGTCTAATACATCGTCATAACTGCCGTCGTCACTTTTGAACTCCCGAAACTCAACATTAATATACGGATCGTCAACACCTGGCGTCATCGTGTCAGTAAAACCTATCAGCAGCTTTTCAATTTTCGATGCTTTATCTTTTTCCGTAGGATTTCTGTCAATATCCAAGTTGAGTGTCTCTGCAACAGGTGAGATATAAAAATGGGTTCCAGAATTGTTTTTTATGGACAAATTCCCGGGTAACGTAGCGTCCGATTTATTTAAGTCTATTGTAAACTCACTGATGTCATTAACTATTCCATCTGTTTCATTCGGCGTTAATAGTCCTTTTCCCTTTAATAAGCCAATGGAATCTATCAGTTCGTTTTTCATAGATTCGATATCGTCAATGTTCGGAAGTATTCCTATGGGAAATTGCCGTAAAGGAAAAGACACATCGTCCAAATCAAGCCCAGGAATTTCAAATATGCCCCAATTTATCAATACAGCTACGAGTTCTTTCAGCTCATCATCCCTTTTGGCTCTACTTAAAATCAGGACTTGTCTCCCAATAGCTGAAATAGCCAATCGTCCGATGCCCTTTTCTCCCATAATAGGGCGAATAGGCTTAGACGGATCAAGAGGTGGGGGTGACATACTTCTGTTGTCATACTTGCTTTCGGTTCCCAAAACCAGCCAGCGTTTCTCGAAATCATCGGCAGTCATGCCCAAACCGTCATCTCTTAATATGAACAGTTTCTTTTTTCTGATATAATCTACTTCTACATTATCTGCGTAAGCGTCGTGGGCATTTTTAAATAGCTCACTGATTGCCGTCGGGATACCGGCAATTTGCTGCCTTCCCAACAAGTCTATTGTCCTTGCCCTTGTCTTAAACTGAGGTGTGATGTCAATAGTGGACACCAATTCATTTATGCCGCAGCCCTTTTTTCATAGAACTGTTTTTCATAAGTGGCTGGGGATAGGAATCCGAGCCGAGCCTGAGTTCTCTGATGGTTATAGA
>JADFYO010000141.1:0-1058 GCA_015233015.1 Nitrospirota bacterium
TATGGCCGGGCATTACAGGAGAAGTTCGCAAGACGGGCCTAAAGTTTGTAAATATAGTACAATCGGTTTATGATACGTCGCTGAAAGCAATATCGGGGCATTGTGAAAAATCCAAAACCGAGGCGCAGAATCTTAGCACGCACAAATGCCGCTGCACAGAGACTAAAGAGGCTAAACTGCCGGAGGTTTCCAAAGAAGTAGACGCGCCCGCCCCCACGTCTGAAATGCCACAGGCTGAAACGCTTGAGGTGCCGGAACCATTGCAGAAGGCCAATGACGCACCCAAACCCAACGACAACGGCGCCGATACAGTAAAACCACCGGCACGCAAACCGCGCGCAAAGAAGGATGCCGGCGCTGATTCCACCCTGGCTAAATCAAAATCCACCGAACCTAAACCGGCCATACCGTCTGAGGCCCAAAATATTTGTTGATAAACGACGACACAAACGAGGTGATCTCTTCTAACTTTACCATTTTATTTCCTCCTTAAACCCGCAATTATAATAAAATCCCTCTATCTAAATCCCCCTGTGGAGAGGCATTGTTTGCCAAGCTGTAAACACTGACATGCAGCACCGTTACACACACCGCTGTTTTAATTCTTTCATAAGTTACCATGAATTGTCAAGTTTTGCAGGGAGACTTAGGGGGCCGGGTCAAGTACGGCGTCTGCTTCCATGTTGATATTATTACGGAAAGAACTCTCTGCCCTTCAGGATTTCTGAAAGGGGAATCGAATATATTCCGTTTTCTTCCTTTCCATGAATGGGGATTGGATAGCAGCCGCCGATTCCTGTTTTCAGGTCTTCGTAGGGTATCTCTACCTGGCAGTTTCTGCACTCAAGATATGACTTGTCTGCCCTATAGCCCCGGTTATGCTGCTTGCACGAGTTTGGGAAGGGTACTAAAAACCCCCGCGCCAAAATATATCGCCGGAGTCCTGGCAAAATTAAAGGCCTGCGGCACTACCACTGTGACCTGTCAGCCGGACATATTACCTTGTGCGGCGTGCCTTTACGGGGCCTAGCCATCATTGGGCCTACCGCGTCTTTCCC
>JADFYO010000141.1:1201-1936 GCA_015233015.1 Nitrospirota bacterium
TGGTTTTCCCTGACAGCCTCAATAAACGCGTCTATATGCTCAGGTTTGACGTATACCTCAACCACCGTGACTATCATATTCACAAACCTCCTCGCCCATTATATCAATGCGGCGGTGGATATTTCAATCATGTTTTATTTATTGAACCTGGGCCGACGACGACAAGATGGGGGATTATCCCCTCGTTGGCGGCTTCAGTACTCCGGCTAAAGGCTGCGTCGCTGTCAACTATATGAGGGGATATTATCCCTTCCCGCCCCAAATATTAGGGTACCATTTATCTAAGAAGTCATCTATATATCTCTTGTCAGAACCTAAGACGCGCAGGCACTTATCTACCGCTCCGACGATTAAAACCCCCGGCAAAAGAATCAGTCGGCGTTTAAACATCAAAGCCCTCACAATAACTTGGCAGATGGCCTCACGCCGTGCTGTGGCTGCAACCTCATATGTAAATTATTTTATATGTAGTATTGGTTTTATGTTATAATATCATATATCATATAACAGTATATTTATACAGGGGGTATGAAATGGAAAGGGTGCTATTCGTGTGTATCCATAACAGCGCGCGAAGCCAGATGGCCGAGGAGCTGTTACGAAGACTTGGCGGTGGGCGTTTCGAGACTGAGAGCGCAGGGCTTGACCCCGGTGTGTTAAATCCCCTCGCGCCGAGGGCTAAGCCAGGGAAAAAGAAGAAATTATTGCACTCCGTTATCGAGTAGATCTTCCCGC
>JADFYO010000141.1:1964-2634 GCA_015233015.1 Nitrospirota bacterium
GACGGGGCAAGTGCTGAGCGCTGCCCTGTGTTTCCCGGTGGAGGGAAGAGGCTCCACTGGAGCTTTGACGACCCGTCAGGTTTTACTGGCACACATGAGGAGAAACTGGATAAAACCAGAAAAGTAAGAGACGACATCCGGAGAAAGATAGAGCAGTGGCTCCCGGGGCCGACATAAGATGGTAAAGCTATTTGGGGCGCTCTCGGACGAGACAAGGTTGCGAATAATCAAGCTGCTTGAGATGGGGGAGCTGTGTGTCTGTGACATAACGGCCGCACTGGATATGAGCCAACCAAAGGTCTCCTTCCATCTATCCGCATTGAAAGAGGCCGGGCTGATAAGAGACAGAAAAGATGGCAAGTGGGTTTATTACAGCCTTGAGGCGGGAGATTTGTTCAGCAGATTCCTGATTATCTCTATTTGCGAGAAATACTCAAACGGCGATGACCGTTATAGGCTTGAAAATTACAGAAAGGCGGGGGCCTGTTAATGAGAAAGAGACTTTCGGTACTGGACAGATACTTAACGCTGTGGATATTTCTGGCAATGGCCCTCGGTGTAGGGACAGGGTATTTTGTGCCGCAGGTTAAAGAGCTGGCGGCCAGTATGCAGGTTGGCACGACGTCAATACCCATAGCGCTGGGATTGATTCTCATGATGTATCCCCCTC
>JADFYO010000142.1:0-397 GCA_015233015.1 Nitrospirota bacterium
CTCAATCTTCCACTTCAGGCAACACTCCATAAGAGAGGCCAAGGAGTTCCTTCACTCTAAGGGCATTACGATGCGTCTATAGCGCGTGGATGTGTTTCTAAAATAGGTGATGACAAGGAGGAAATTGTTAACCCTTGCCCTCCTTACAGAGGGCGGGCTGCTTGCCCTTGCCGTAGGGGCGGCGAAGTTCTTTAAGAATATCGTCTTTATCTCCTCTTATGATCACGTTGTTCGTGATGTTGTGATGGGGTTGCTCTGTTCTCTGCTGCCGCTTGGGCTATTTATCTCTGTCTGCATAAGGCCGCCTCGTTTTTTAAGCTCTTTCAGGAAGGTTATATTAACTGATGTAAGGCAGTTGTTTGCCGGGGCAAAGGCAGTGTATATCGCGCGCATATCG
>JADFYO010000142.1:473-1147 GCA_015233015.1 Nitrospirota bacterium
CGCTGATATTCGGATTGTTCCATTTTATGACACCAGCGTATTTCATATTCGCCACAGCGATGAGCTTTTATCTTGGAGGGTTATATATTTATTTTAACGGCGTAACGGTACCGGTTGCCGCTCATTTTGCCTATGACCTCACCGCTCTGATTTATCTTAGGTTTATCTATAAAGACGGCGGTGACCCGCAGAAAACTTCCCTAACAATCGAATCATCCTGAGCTTGTCGAAGGATGCCTCTTAATTACTTCCATGACTGCATGGCGGTATTAGAATCACACCTCTGCTTCAACTGCTTTACAGGCAAGGCTGTTTTGACCTGTTTGCCCGAGCGCTCTTAGCCAAACCAAGTGTTTCTGTTGATACCTTTCGGGAATAACCAATTCATGCAGCTTCCTGCCTAGCGCCTCCGCCCGCGTAAAGCCAAAGATTGCCTCGGCCGTATCATTCCATAACACTATAACCCCTGTGCTGTCCATCATAACAAAGGCATCCGAAATGGCGAAGCCGATCTTCTCAAAAGGGCTTATTGGGTCAGAGGCACTTGAGACATCATTACTTCTGTGCAACCGCCACGTTTCCGTCTCTGAATTATTCATAAACATAATATCCTCCCCCCTTAAAGATTCCCCCTGACTCCATGACGGAGAATGTCCACTTTAAACATTAATTTG
>JADFYO010000142.1:1157-2547 GCA_015233015.1 Nitrospirota bacterium
AAGCATCTTTAGTGCAAGCCAGCTAAAACAAGCTTTCCCAGAAGAAATTCTATCGCTTTTTCATAACCGGCGTAACCACCCTTTTCAGCCTCAATCGCTTTGTCTACCCAATAGGCGTCATCATTCGCACCATACTCTTGTCGTAATTTCCCTGAAAACGGATCCCCCGCTTTGTGACAAACCCCACCGCCATTGTCCAGCGTTAGATCATCAAGACTTTTTGAATGCTTAGCCATGTGCCATCCTCCTATGCTATTATGTATTGTATCATATTCAGGCCGCTTATGCTACAATTCTATTGTTAAACAGTTGCGGAGGCATAAAAACATGTGCGGGCGCTTTGTCAGAACGAGTGAAACGAGGGTGATTCTGCGGGAGTTCGATGCTGACGGCGGCGGTGACCTCGACATCGCCCCGTCGTATAACATTGCCCCGTCACAAGTTGTGGCGGCTATCGTTAATGAGGACGACAAGAGGAGACTTGCGCTATGCAGGTGGGGATTTGTCCCGCATTGGGCCAAAGACATCTCGGCGGTTAATAAGGCGATAAACGCGAGGGCTGAGACCGTAGCGACAAATCGCGCCTTCAGCTCGGCGTTAAAAGGCCACCGGTGTCTCGTTGTTTCAGATGGATTCTACGAATGGAGGCGTAACTCTGCCGCAAAGACTCCTGTATTTATACGCCTGAAATCAGCCACATCTACTCCATTTGGCTTCGCCGGTTTGTATAGTACGCGCCCAGGCGCCGGGGGCGGTGTGCTGCACACATGTACAATAATAACCACAACGGCAAACACCTTGATAGGAAAGATACACCACAGAATGCCGGTTATCATTCATAGGTATGATTATGACTTGTGGCTTGGACATGAGGCGGACGCCATACCTGACCTTCTGAGGCCATATCCTGACGATGAGATGGAGGTCGCCTATGTCTCGACGATGGTTAATTCACCAAAGAACAACTCGCCAGAGTGTATTGAACCCATAAAGATTATTTAGTTTCCTAAGTGAGTACGGCGGCCGGGCTGCCCTCACCATAGACACTCAAATCTCCTCAACATTTTTTAAATATTTTTTGCACTTTTTTCTGAATAGTGAAAATTCGGTCAATCTGTAACTGATATGTAACAGGTCTTATGTTACAATGTATAGAGGGTGGGGTAGCTATAAGCGTTACACGGTGTAGTCGTATAGGGAGATTGTCTATGTGTGGGTGCGTTGTAAAGACTGTTTGTGCCCCGAAGGACGATGTCAGGGCTTTCGTTAGTGAGTTTTTGTTGGCGTTGTTTCGCGCACATACATACAGCCTTTATTTATTAAAACTTCAACCCCTTAATTTCTGCAACTTTGTTCACCGATCCTATCTATTCAATGATTACTGTGCACA
>JADFYO010000143.1 GCA_015233015.1 Nitrospirota bacterium
GTCAAGCACCGCCTTCGACACGTTCAGGCTGCGTTCCTTTAATGTGTTGTAAAAGTTGATCAGTATGCCTTCGAGCGAGATCGCCTTGTCCAGCGCGTGTTTGCGATTTTCCACGTATAAGTCGGCAAGTTTTATCGCTATGTCTCTTGTCATCGATGATTGGTCTTTTACCGCTTTGTTGCGGGCGCTTTCTTCGAGAGATATCAGCTCGCCTGTTGGAATTGTGAAGCCATATGCTGAGTAGTTGCGTCTGGCTTTGTTAATTGATGTTTGTTATGTCATTGAAGTGGATTGTTTCGATTGCTTCTTTCAGAAGAGAGGTGTACTCTTTTTCGTTGAAGTCATACTGCTGCGCCCAATCGCTGTCCACTACATTGGACGGCATGATAGATATCGAAGGAGGTTTTGGAACGTCTATCGAATGTCTTAAAATGACACTATAACTTTCCAAAATCGCCGGCTTTCATTTCGCAATGTATTATTGCCAAAAATATCCAATTTTATCATTGTAATCAGTGGCATAATATACATGTATTTTTCTACCATGTTTTTCAATTTTGCCATCGCATTGATAAAATATATATTTTGTACGATTTTTCGGGAAGATTCTACGTACTATTTCCTTTTGCAACCAATCGGGTATCAAGGTGAAATATAGATATAATTTATGCAGCTGATCTTTTAGGTATATTCTATAAGTTAATTCTTCAGGCCACCAATCAGATGAAACTATAAAAGAAGGATACAAAACGTTCTTTTCATTAACTTCTGTACATTCTGGTGAAATATGTGAAAACCTAAACCGTAATAGATATGGAGAGATATTATTCATATGACAGTTGACATATATATCAGTAACATCAGGAGGAAGATCCGTCGGCACTACTCTTAGATATATCGATGGCTTTAATACAGGATAATGTGCTTCTCTCTCATCAGTGTCCAATATCACTACAGCACAAAATATGAAACAAAAAAATACTATAACTGACATGATCAATAGTGAATACAATGCGCCTAATAATACACTTAGCGATATGCCTATGAGCTTTAGTGTTTTTATCAAGTAATATTTCACATTAGTCCTATGGAACTACATTTTATTCAGCCGGTTCAAAATAACAAAACCTCTGCTTACTGTTTAGACAGCAGTTTCTCTCCGTATAGACATATGACTATATTATCATATAGAAGAGCTAATTGCAAACATAAATGTATAACTTTATGCTTCTGCGTAAGGCTGAATTCCCGCTTTCGCAGGAATCCAGAATGTAGTAGGAATAGAAATCAACAGTATTTTGCCGTTGGCTCAGTTCACATCATTTTCTATCTGGTCGCTTATTAGGAAGCAGTTTCAAGTGTTTAGGATCCCTGTAGTGAATACAAGCATCACTGCACGACTCAGTCATCATACCCATTATTCCATCAAGGTCTGCCTTAAGATCACCCAGACTATCTTCCACTTCAGCAGAGATATTACCGGATTTGTAACTTTTTGTGACAACATCATGTATTTCGCGAAGTATGTTTCCTACTATCGCAACGTACGAACCTGCGTCTCCTTCTCTTGATGCCTGACAGGCTGCCATGCAATGAAAATACTTATCATAGTCTTTAGGTAGTTTCATTGCATCCGGTTCATCCAGTTGATGAGCATTATACTCAAATTGCTTCTTATCGCAGTAGTTTTGATATAATTCATTAACTGCGGATGTGGCATTTTCGATTTCCCTCAGTTCATCAAGAAAAACACGAAGTGCAAAATCCTCTGATGTAACGTTCTCATCTAACTTAGATATTACATTGTCTATCAATTCCCTGTGTGCACACCAGTCGATATTACTCATTTTTATTTCCTCCCTATATGCTGTTTGTTTATATTTTTAAAGGGCGGGAGATACGAGACGACGGTTTTGCCTCGGTATCTCCGCTTACCCCTTCATTTAACTCTTTGAAGTGATGGTCTTAGTAACCGACGCCAGTGCGTTTACCGACGATAGCGCCCCAGATGCGAGGTTTTTATATACATCCGCCGCCGCCTTCGACGCCTCTATCCTCAGTTTGGCCTGCTCGGCTAGGCGCTTTAACTGGAACTCCGCCTTCTTTATACTCTGGTTAGTTGACTCTATGTTGCTCTGTGAGTTAAGTCTGCCAGTCTGTATAAACATGTCGTATGTCTTTGTCATCGCACTGGCCTCCTGACCATACGCGCCTACATCCGCACGATACTTGTCCAGGGAGTTCTTTATCAGCGATTCCGCCTTCTGCATGGTCGCCTTGTAGCCGTTTAGCTGTGCACCATAAGCGTCAAGCTTTAGTTTTGCTTCCTCCGTTTGATTTTTGATGTTGATGGAGTTTACCGACGCTTTAGTCCTTAATCCCTCAACCTTGGCCTGATATGCCTTTACGTCCGATTCATAGACCTTTACCTTCTCCATCTCTCCACGCATCGTTACCTGACGTGCCGCAAACGCCGGATATAGGCGGGGACTATCCCCTTCCTGAAAAACCTAATATCACGGTTCC
>JADFYO010000144.1 GCA_015233015.1 Nitrospirota bacterium
CGCCCCTCACGCAGGGGCGTGGATTGAAACACGAGCAGGCACCGGCTGATATGGTAATAAACAGTCGCCCCTCACGCAGGGGCGTGGATTGAAACTGGCATGATACTGGCAGGGATAGGGCTGGTATTGTCGCCCCTCACGCAGGGGCGTGGATTGAAACGGGTAACCTGTTACCGCCGGATAACCTGGCTTAAGTCGCCCCTCACGCAGGGGCGTGGATTGAAACGAATCCTGCCGCGTCGTCGGCCGGAAGAGCTTCTTGTCGCCCCTCACGCAGGGGCGTGGATTGAAACGGTGCATGTGCGTTATACGCTTGACAGTGATAACAAGTCGCCCCTCACGCAGGGGCGTGGATTGAAACAGCTCAATCGTTGTGGGTTGGCTGTGGGTTGAGGTCGCCCCTCACGCAGGGGCGTGGATTGAAACAGTGTATAGGCCACCGCGGAGTCGCTCAGGATGGTCGCCCCTCACGCAGGGGCGTGGATTGAAACTACGTTTTGGACGTCCAGATATTGCAGATACTGTTGTCGCCCCTCACGCAGGGGCGTGGATTGAAACGGTGGTAAATGGGTGCATACTTGGGATTTTACCGTCGCCCCTCACGCAGGGGCGTGGATTGAAACAAGGCGGGCCCATAGAAACCTCTGGCGGCTGATGTCGCCCCTCACGCAGGGGCGTGGATTGAAACGGACTGAACTTATTGCCATAAATGTTGCCGTCTAGTCGCCCCTCACGCAGGGGCGTGGATTGAAACGCCTTAATGTCTTCCCGCTTTAACCGCTGGATTGTCGCCCCTCACGCAGGGGCGTGGATTGAAACAATATTACCGAAGGGTATACTTTTGAACGCAAACAGTCGCCCCTCACGCAGGGGCGTGGATTGAAACTACTATATCCTTTTGATATATCAGATATAGCCACGGTCGCCCCTCACGCAGGGGCGTGGATTGAAACCAAAGACCGCATCATGAAGATGTTTCGGAGCTGCCCGTCGCCCCTCACGCAGGGGCGTGGATTGAAACGGCATAGACACAGGCGATAAGCAAATAATCGACGGGTCGCCCCTCACGCAGGGGCGTGGATTGAAACTTGCATGAGCACCAACACCCTGCGGTATACCCATGTCGCCCCTCACGCAGGGGCGTGGATTGAAACCTGTAATACCCGCGATATGTGTTGTTTCCACATCAGGTCGCCCCTCACGCAGGGGCGTGGATTGAAACATTACCTCGTCCATCGTTGCTATGTGGTCAACCAGGTCGCCCCTCACGCAGGGGCGTGGATTGAAACAAAAGAACCGCCGGTCCCTTTTACAGCATAATTAGTGTCGCCCCTCACGCAGGGGCGTGGATTGAAACTTGCTAAAACGATCGGCGTATCACAACAAACAATGTCGCCCCTCACGCAGGGGCGTGGATTGAAACTTAATTCGTCTTTTACTAAAACGGCAATCCCAAGCGATATGCCCGCGGCAAGGGCGGTTGTCTTTTTTGGTGCGTCCATTAAGATGAGCGCGTAGTACACAAAACACACAAGCCAAAAGGCGGCCGCATAGTCGTTTTGCGTACTCGTGGACTGCAAAATCCCCATAGGAATAGAGGCAGCAAGGGCCGCGGCTATAAACTGCCCCCTTCTGTCCGCCCCAAGCCGCCCGGCTATCGATGATACGCCAACCACACTTCCCGCCATACTCAACCACTGCACGAAATTGGCAAAACGGTCGCCGCCGCCAAGGATCAAAAAATGTGCCAGTGCGAACTCTGCCCCGGGATTGATATACAACTGAAACGTGACGTTGGTTGGATAATGAGAAACCCCCCGGTTGGCAATCCAGTGTGCTACCCGCGACAGGTGATATGTCATGGAGTCCCAATTGTTAGGCGCACTGAAAAGGGCAATCACCGCGGTCGAAACAAAAATAAAGGCGATATACAACAAGAGAACGACCTCAAATCGGCTCAGTTTGGCCGCCGTTTCAGGTGTTACGGGCACAGACCTGAAGATGCGAAAGACGGGCTTGGCCCTCGATATGAGATAGACATATATGAGGTACGCGCCAACCGAGGCAATCCCCCAAAACTTGACCAGAGGCCAAAACGACAACGCACTGAAACGGCTCAGGACTTCCGTTGACATAACCAGCAGAAATCCCCATACAACGGCGGCCGCCATAAAAGACCCGCGCATACACAGATAATTTGCACGCTTGTGAAGCCCTTTATAAAAGATCAAAAAAGTAAAGAAAAAACACAGGAACGCGACACTTAAATACATAGCCGAAGACCGTCCGGATTACTGTTTGCCGATTGCATAGACCGGCATATTAAACAGCTCCCCTATTTTATCTGTCGTTAACCCAGCGTCCAGCCAGAGTTTGTCAAACGATGCGCTGTTA
>JADFYO010000145.1:0-1761 GCA_015233015.1 Nitrospirota bacterium
GGTAAACTCTTGCCATGTTGAAACCATGTTTGTAACATCAGAAGGTATCAGGTGTTCCATGAAGAATTCGCATATTTGGCTTTCATTCCCTAAATCTATAGACTGCCTTGACTGCTTGAGATGTTCTATGGCTTTCTTTGCAGCAGGAAAGTTCAGAGCGTTAATATATATACTTATCTGGTTCGTCTCCCCAAAGAGTGTCTTGAAAAGGTCTGGCTGTTCCGCATTAGGCATATCTGTTATTACCGTCACTCCATGAGCATATCAAAAAGATTTCTCTACAACCCATGCCTTGTTATAGCATTTTGAATGGAGTTTCAACAAGTCTTAGGGCCGCAGACTACCCTGAGATGGTAGCAGTATAGCTCCTTCTATCAGGGAATTTTAATTGAGAGTGATACAAATCCCCTTATAACTCAGAAGCTCGCACGCCATAGCGATATTCGCACCACTATGGGGTATTATCATGCTTCAGCCGGTAAACTATTGAGCGTGGTTAATAGTCGGGGGAAGGTAGTTGAGATTAAGAAGGTAAAGGCGGAGGGGGAGGGGTAAAGCGGCGTCCATTTAACCGTTTTCAAAAATGTATAATTTTTGCTATAATTGTCTTTGGGCATTTATGAAGAGGAACTACAAACAAATATATCAGTTTAAAATCACCCTACAGGGGATAAAACCTCCCGTATGGCGGCGGATACAAGTCCCAGAGGTCTATACCTTCTGGGACTTACACGTTGCTATACAGGATGCTATGGGTTGGTGGGATTCTCATCTACATGAATTTAAGATCATCAACCCTGAGACTATGGAATCTGAGGAGATAGGTATACCAGTAGAGGACAATTACGACGATGATTTCGAAATACTTGCCGGATGGCAGAAAATGCTTTCTGACTACTATACAATAGAGAATAAGAAATCAGAGTACATTTATGACTTTGGTGATGATTGGATCCATATTGTAGTGTTGGAGGAAATAATCACACGAGACAACATGTTCTCTAAGTATCCTATCTGCGTTGATGGTGAGCGTGCTTGTCCTCCTGAAGACGTTGGAGGGGTTTATGGATACAAGGATTTTGTAAAGATTATGAGAAATCCAAAGCATAAAGAATATGAAAGTATGGTCGAATGGGTGGGTGGGCGTTATGACCCTGAACGCTTTGATGCCCAGAAGGTTAAATTTGATAGCCCTACAAAGAGGTGGAAAAATGCGTTTGGTGGTTAAGCGTCATTTTAATTGGCAGCAGTAGTGATCCTCAAACATCTAACCAATACCTCAACACAGCGACAGTACGACCATATCTGAAGAGATAATTCTATCACTAATCCTATGTGTTCTCAGTCGGGGGATGCATGGGATTATTAGTATTTTTCCAGCGTGATTTTGCCTATGTTCTCATCTATCCAGAATAACTAACCGGAATGAAACCGGAACGAGATTTTACGGGGGTGTCTAAAATAATATCCTTATATATCAAGAACTTATGGATTGGACGGTAGGGGATTCGAACCCCCGACCCCCACGTTGCGAACGTGATGCTCTCCCAGCTGAGCTAACCGCCCACGACATATCTCATCCTACTATTATCTCATAATATTATAAGTAAAATCAACCTGAAGATGCAGCCTAAATCCACCATCAAAATGAGCCAATGCATCAGTTTTAGGTTTTGGGGAGATTTTTGTAAGGGGTTTAGAGTTCACCCCCTTTGTGAGAGGATTTCTATAGCCCTAATGCCCCCAAAAACCTATGAATTT
>JADFYO010000145.1:1771-2345 GCA_015233015.1 Nitrospirota bacterium
GACCATTATGGATGGGTGCCCGATTTGCGAATTATCATTTTGCGCGACCTCTCTACCACCCTTCCGGCTATGAAGAGAGGATTAAAAATAGGAAATCCAATGAATATTAACCAGATGAGGCGGGTCATTTTTCAACGCCGATGATGGGTCATTTTTACGCGCCTATTGACATATAAGCCATTGATATATAAGCAATATATGCGAGAATATAACGAAATATATATTCATAGACACTTGTAAGTCCTTGGTATTGAAAGATATTGCCATTCATTGAGAATTGCTGAGAAATATCATGGTGGGTTAGTAATCATAGCTCATATTATTAAGACTGCCAGCGAGGCAGCCCGTTTTTTGGGTCTACCAGGGGACGAAGTCGCCCTTGCCAACTCCACAGATGGAGCAGAGCCAATCTGGCGGCAGGGCATCGAAGGGCACTCCCTTAGGAATACCCATCGATTCATCTCCCAACGCCGGGTCATAGACATATCCACAATCCCGGCACACGTATTTTTTCTCAGTCGTGGCCATCTCTCAACTGCCTCAGGCTGTTTCGCCCGGCGGCCCCTATTGATTT
>JADFYO010000146.1 GCA_015233015.1 Nitrospirota bacterium
GTAACGTTCTCATCTAACTTAGATATTACATTGTCTATCAATTCCCTGTGTGCACACCAGTCGAAAGAGGCGAAGTTGAAACTTGACGCCTATTCGGCGAAGCTCAACAGCTATAAGGCGACCATGCAGAAGTCTGAATCGCTGATAAAGAACGTCATGGAGAAGTACCGCGCAGATGTGGGCGCATATGGTCAGGAGACCGGAGCGATGACAAAGACATACGACATGTTTATACAGACCGGTAGGCTCAACTCACAGAGCAACATAGAGTCAACTAACCAGAGTATAAAGAAGGCGGAGTTCCAGTTAAAGCGCCTTGCCGAGCAGGCCAAACTTAGGATAGAGGCATCGAAGGCGGCGTCGGACGTGTACAAAAACCTCGTGTCGGGGGCGCTATCATCGGTAAACGCACTTGCGTCGGTTACTAAGACCATCACGTCAAAGAGTTAAAGCGACGCAAATTGAAGGGAAAGCGGAGATAACGAGACAAATTTCGTATCTCCCGCCCTTCAAAAATATAAACAAACATTGAATAAGCAATGAAAAGTTTTGTACACTATAGGGGGGATTAAACATGGAAGACCTAAATAAGGTTATTGGTACAGATAGACTTATCGCATTACTTGGCGAAATAGAGCAGGAAATTTCACATGAGCCTATTGATACAATTAGAGTTACTGAATTACTTGGCGAATTTAATAAAGAAATCATACGTTTCTCTTCAACGCCAGGGAGATCTATTGACTTAATGACAGAAGCGTGTAACTCAGTTCTATATGCACTTGCTGAGTTGTCTTTGAAGTATATTCACCTCAATAAGGATACAGAAGAGGCATTACATTGTCTGCAACAATGCATAGATGAGAATAAATTCCAGTTGCCAGCGTGGTTGACTGAACATCCAGAGGAGTTGACCAAACATGATGTATTTAATCCCCTTCTTAACAAGGCAGTTGGATTAACTCCCCGTGCTGGATTTGGTAGTCCTCGTCATCCAACATCATGGCAGCATTTTTTGCAGCATAATTTAAAAAAGAGATTCACGGGATTAAGCCAGTTGAACTCTATAGCCAAGAACGGTGGACGGGCTGCGATTGGACTAACGTTAGGTGAAGGTGCCTGGGATTTAGGAGCAATGAGCTATTGTGGAAATTTTTGTCAACCTGATAATGCGACAGAACCATGCAGCAGTTTGTTAAATGAATCCTGTACTCTATTGCCTTACATAAAGAGTAAGATGCCAAAATAGTTAAAAGGTTTCGTTTAGGAGTATTTACATGATAGATATGTATTTAGCGGTGATTGTGTGCATTATAGGGGGAGTGCTTTTTTTTATCCTGCTTAGAGGCGGCATACTACCACGGGCGAAGCGGTTTCCTGAAAGGGAAGAATTAAACCCAGATGAGTTTTATCAGAAATACTATGAGACATCGGGGCTGCCAAAAGACCAAGTCATCGTAATACTAAACATTATTGCTTATGAATTAGAGATGCCGGCGGGACTGATTCGCCCAACCGATAGATTTGCAGAGGAATTAGCGGCTGAGCCTGGTTTTGAATTTGACGACGGCGTTTGTGGCCTGGCAATGGAGCTTGATAGTCTCTTAGGACAAAAAGGTTCAAACGTTCAGACATCAGAAATACTAACCGTAGACGATTTTGTTCGATGTATGATAGAGCATGGACCAGTGGAACCCCAATGCTATAATACTCCAATCTTGCCTGTTGTTGCCTTCGCCGTCGTTGTTTTTATTGTTCTTGTATATTTATTAAAAGAAGTCAAAGGAGCAAAATTCATTTTAGCGATGATATTTACGATACTTTGTTTCATAGTTGTGAAAATACGAGGTGCCGGCAAGTGGGTATGGCATCGATGCTGTTGAGCCGGTAATTATGATTGGGTTTGATGTAAACTGACCGGTGTTTAATTATCCAAATTTATGGCTTTATAGAAAGACTTCCCATAGACATTTCCAATTCGCCCACGCTGGAGAGTATTACCATTCCGAAGCCGCCGCTATATAAAGTGTCCCAGAGGAATTGACTTAGGAATTAAGGTTTGGCGGAAAGGCGCACCGAAGTCATAAAAGGAAATGACGGGGATCGTTTGGGACGATCTTAAAAAGGATTTAGATGCTTTTTCAGGTGCGCTATTAAAGTATGGAAGTCTTTTTAAACAAATACGCAGCAACCCTATATAACATACTAACAAGTACATAAGTATGTAGATATTATTATGCAGCATATTGCAATTTACGGTGCATAAAGAAACTGCGAATTATGTCTGGCAATTTCTGTAATGACTTTAGGAAATACGAGACTTTTTTCT
>JADFYO010000147.1:0-832 GCA_015233015.1 Nitrospirota bacterium
TGAATCCTCGACACCATTAAACTCATATAGCCATATGACCTCTTCTTTTATTGTCCGCATCATTCGTTCTGTATCAGCATTGCCTTTTGGATTGTTATAGGATGTGAATATTTGTTCTATATCCAGGGTTTTCATGTCTCTCATAAAGGATGTTGATGTCGGTTGGCTTCCATTATCGCTTATCAGTTTCAACCCCTTGCCTCGTGTGCCATCTGTAAATTCACCGTTTACAGCCATATCTAATGCTCGCTTCCAGTCCACGTTTTTACTTCTCAGTGATATATCCCAGCCTACGATCTTCTTCGTATACCAGTCTAACACTATTACCATATACACCCATCCTATCGTTGTCATAAACTTCGTCATGTCTATTCCCCAAAACTGCCTCGGCCTATCAGCACGTGGCTTGCTCTTCTGTGGCGTCCTCTTTGCCCTGTTCGCTGGACGCTCTACTGATAAATCGTTCTCTTTCATTATCCGATACACTCGTTTCTCATTTACATTTATATGTTCTCTGTACTTCAGCCATGCCCTTACTCGTCTATAGCCCCAAAACGGATGCGCAAGCTTGATTGCCTTTATCTGCTCAATCAACTCCTTATCGTCTTTATTGGCGGATGCAGCTTCTTTGGGCTTCTTAGACATATAATACCAGCTTCTTGATACTCCCACTACCTCACATGCCGCTTTTGCTCCGTAGCCTTCCATTTTCAAGGTGTCCACCATCTTCATCTTGTCCCCAGAAGCTCTTCCGTTTTTTTTAGTATTTCTATCTGAACTGTCTGTTTCCCTATTATCTTCTGAAGTCTTTCTAACTCTTTCTGATGACTAT
>JADFYO010000147.1:854-2246 GCA_015233015.1 Nitrospirota bacterium
TCAATATCCAGGGTTTTCATGTCTCTCATAAAGGATGTTGATGTCGGTTGGCTTCCATTATCGCTTAACTTGTGTTCCCTGCAAATATCTGCTACAGATCTGTTATTTTTTATCCCTTCTATAACTATTGAAAACTTCTCCTCTGCTGACCATCTTCTCTGTCCCATTTGCTCTTGCTCCTTACTTTAAGGTGTTGATCTCCGCCATGCAGAGAGTTTAACCTCTACTCCTTTGGGATGTCCACTCCTTTATGGTAGCAGTGTCACAGCAAAGTAGAAATGTCCTATTCTTAGCAAAATAGAAATGTCCTATCCGGTTAATAATCATAGCTCATATCCGGTTAAGATATCCAGCCCAAATATCATCAATTTGGGTCAACCGTCCCTTTCTCCACTCCCTTAATCCGTTAATCCTTACCTTTTAACCAATCCGTTTCTTTTAGGCCGCGGTCTCATCGCGGCTTAATTGATGTCTCTAAAAGCTCCACACCTTTTTTAATGACCGCAGAGTTACCGTGGATGCCCTTTCTCCAAGGGTGGTCATGCGCTGGTTTATGAATCGTTTTCACCCTCGAACGCCGTGTGTTTTGTCTTATTGGCAGTACCATTATTTCTTTATATTTCAATGCTATACCCCTATAAGATATAACCAATGTGCCGTCAAGCCATTTTTCTATTATGACTTTAACAGCCTTTGTTTTATCCAAAACCTGATAGAGTTTGTTGTCATACATAACAGTGAAATCATTCCTCAAAACACTCTCTCTCTTCTTGCACAGGGCTCTTCTTATGTCCATACCTTCCGGCAACGCCCTATGTAAATCGCTCTCATCCCTGGCCTTGACGCTAAACTTCCTGTTGAATTCAGGCAAGTACTCCTCTAAAAAATTATTCCCTTCCTCATTGCTCTTTATTCCCCTTAACATCATTTCCTTTACTACTCTGTCCTGAAACGTTCTAAATAGCCTCTCTACTCTTCCTTTGGCCTGTGGCGAGTACGCATGCAGCAGCTCTACCCCCATCTCCTTTAAGGCACGACCAAACTCGCTCATAAACTCCTCTCCTGATTCATCCAACCCCTTGGCCGTTGACTTATATGTCGTGTGTCTATCCACGTACATACTCATCGGTACCCCGTTGATTTCTATGTATCTCATGAAACTATCCATTGCCGGCACTGTCCCCTCATAATCGTAAAACCTTCCATATACCTCAGATGTCGCATCATCTATATACCCCATCAACACACTCTTCGGCCCCCTGCCTTCATACCAATCATGATGTGAGCCGTCCATCTGTACCATTTCTCCTTTATGACCCTTCCTCTGCCTCCATTGCCTATGTTCTCTGCTTTTGCGTACTTTTCTCCATTCCCCCATCTCTATCACCCACT
>JADFYO010000148.1 GCA_015233015.1 Nitrospirota bacterium
AGAGCAGTATAATTATGATATTGCACAGTACAGGGCTGATATAGAGCGTAACATGACGTATCTCCAGAGGCATATAGAGAAGCATGGCGGCGATATAAACGCATACAACGCGATGGGATACCTGACGGAAAGGGCGTACAATCTCCAGTATGAGATCAAAAAGCCAAACGCGAATCTGAATGTCAGTGGTTCGGAGATAGCGCTTAGGAAGGCCGAACTTCAGTTGAGAGAGCAGATGAATAACTATGAGCTGAAACTGAAGGCCACGGCAGAGGGAACGGCGCTGTTTAGGAGCCTTGCGTCCGGCTGGATTTCGATAATGAACGCGATCACCTCGGTAACGCAGACAATTCAATAGGGAATACACGATTCCGGACAAGCCGGAATGACAGGATAGATTAAAGACTGAAAGGAGATAAAGATTATGCAAAAACCGACAGTGGAATTTAAAACGTGGGACGAGGTGGACTCGGCGTTAAGGCGTATGGGGGAGATAGATATAGCCGTTGAAGGCATCCAGGGGGATATGACGCTTGAGGTAAACGAACTCAAGGCTCAGGCGGAGACGAAGGCCGAAGGACTAAAGAAAGAGAGGCAACTGATAGAGAAAGCAATCACTTTATTTTGCGAAGAGCGTAAAGACGAGTTCGCAAAGACGCGCTCAAGAGAGCTGACGTTCGGAGTTGTCGCATACCGCGTGACAACAAAGATAGTGATTCGCTCGATAAAGGCGTGCGTGGCCGCTATGGAGGCGCTTAAACTCGATAAGTACCTGCGAATCGAGAAAAAGCCCGACAAGGAAATCATGCTCAATCTGGACGACAACACGCTGGCCAAAGTCGGGGCATCGAGGAAGACAGAAGACAGCCTGCGCATAGAACCGGCTATGGAAAAAATTAAGGAGGCCGCGTAAATGGGAAGCATAACAAAGTATAACGACGATGGTTCTGTTACGCATTACGATAGTAGCGGGAATGTTCAATTTCCGGGTACGGCTGATAAGTGGTCTCCCGATATGCCGGGTACGTCTGGCAGTACGCCCATGCCTACTGATAATTCAACGCCCTTTAATACGCCTCCATTAAGCGATGCGGCCAAACAATATGCCGCACCGGCGTCACAACCATCACAACCGGCGCTAAAAGGCCCGGACGTATCGGGAATTGTACCTGATATGCCGGGTACATCTGGTAAAACGCCCATACCTGACATAGTAGACGACAATTTACCGGGGACGGGGTCTCAATTGCCGGGGGTGAAAGACCCTTATATGCAGAAGAAGTACGCTCAAAACGAGGCGGCCGCAGATAGGCTGAATAAGATATTAGCAGGTATGCCGAACACAGTAGGGGATGGCGGCTGGGGTGCTCTGAATAGTATGTTTGGTGTCGTCCTGCAATTGGCAAAGGGCGTAGGCCAAAAGAATTTAGCCGGACGCGAATTGGCAAACGCGCAACAGCAATTACAGGAGCATGAGCAACATCAGGCTCTGGCCTCTTATTACAGTGGTAAAAACGCTATTGGCCAACAGAACGCAGATTCCAAATCGCAAAATGCGAACTCAGCGGCGAAAAAGGTTGATAATCAGGCTGCATATAATCAGAAGTCCCTTGACCTAAGAGCGCGTGCCCTTGATCTAAGACAGCAATGGTTAGATGGCCAAATAACTAACCAGGATTATGCAAACCAGTTAAAGCAGATACAGATAGATATGCTTAATCCACAGGCCATATGTGTTAAATTGAGTCAGATAGATTTTAACATACATCAGGAGGGTGCGATGGCATTACTTGGACACGACTACTTTAAGGCGTTACGGAAGAGGAAGGGATTTTCATTACGTGAATTGGAGAAGAGAAGTGGAGTATCATATTCTCAAATCAAAGCGATTGAGGATGGGAAGAAGATGCCAGGCCTTGATACCTTTTACGATCTATGCAATGGCCTTGACATTTCGATATTTGAATACTTTGAACATGTCGGTATCAGTTTGTATAGACCTGGTAGATTAAACCTCGTGCCTAAAGACGCCGCTGATCGTGAGCGCATCAGGAAGATTTCGGTCGAGGGAGTTGATGGTATGGCGGTGCAGGGATTTGAACCCCGTGCCTAATGGAATGCGGTTCTTCAGGCAGATTCTCAGGCCGCTTAATTACCCTTTCGACTGCCTCATTGACCATGTTCGCCGTCATCTATCCTTCAAAAATCTCTGTCACATCGCCCTGACGCCTCACTCTCATAAC
>JADFYO010000149.1:0-415 GCA_015233015.1 Nitrospirota bacterium
TAGAATTATAACACATATCTATAATAAAAATGTCGACATGTCAACAAAAAAAATTTAGACGCGCGATACATCGCCTTTTTATTTAGATGTCAACGGGTTTGTCCGCATTATCGGCGTGGCCGCAGCAGTGAGGGAAAGGCTGTTGACAATATTACTGCTATTGGTATAATACACCCATATGGGGGATAAATTAGTCAGACACAATTAAGGATGATAGATGAAAATATACTGATGCGGCTTAAAGACAATGCCGCGCCGTTTAGAGAGTTAGAATTTACGCCGGAAACTTGGGAAAGCGAATTCGGGGAAAACCAAACAGTTAATACGCCTGTTGGTGATGTAACGCTTGGCAGGAATCAGTATTGGAAGTTAAAGGTTAAAAGTCGGGAGAAGTATTTCGGATTGATTAAGCCTA
>JADFYO010000149.1:454-2176 GCA_015233015.1 Nitrospirota bacterium
GTATGGAATAGGGATACGAAACGGATTTATATTAAACCGTTTATTGGTGAAAGTGGGAATATATACTTCACATCGGTTACAGTACGGAAAGACGGGAAGGAAATATCAATCAGTAGTCATCAAAAAAACGCCAAAGATTTAATAAGATACATCAAGAGTGGTGAAGTGCTTCATAGTACGTCGGCACCTGTTCTTCAGCCTGCCGCCTCAAGGCCACAGGAGCACCCCACCAGTGCAGGCGGGCACCTTGATGATACTTCTAGCATACCAAATGATAAGACCCCTGTCAAGGCCCCCGAAGAAAATAATCCGGCCGGCGCGGGTGAGAATGCAAGAAGGTAAGAAAAAATGAAGATTATAAAAGTTAGATTGGGGATAAAAAGCATAGAGGATGCACTGAAGGATTCAATAAAGGTCATGAAAAGCCTCGAAAGGGGACAATACGTTAAGCCTGAATAAGGTATCTATTTTACCAGCCTAAATGCGTTCAGAAGGGCATTGACTCCGAAACGCCTCGCGTTGTTGCACACTATCAAAATAAGTAAACCGGCATCTATCAACCGACTTGCCAATATTGCCGGAAGGAATATTAAAAACGTGGCAGATGACTTAAAATATCTTGAGGAAATAGGGTTGATTGAAAGAAAGAAGAATGAAAATAAAACGGCTATAGAGGTAAATTATGATAAAATATCCCTCGAAATAGCCGTTTAATTTATGTTCCACCAAAGTGTAAATGTATCAACGAGCTTGTCTGCCCATACCTGAACCTGCCCATTGCGGGATGCCGTTTTCGTCTCTGAGTTTCAGCACGTCCCCGCCCTTTTTAACCTCCGCAGCTATGATGGCCGGGTTGCTGTCGAACGTTACCTTCGAGCCTTTGACCTCGACCGTATCGCCCTTGTCGAACTTAACATCCTGCCTCTCGATATACCATACAGGGCCGAGATGTACCGAAATTGTGCCGTCTTGCGTCTTAAGTTTGAGATGCACTCCTACGGACATCCCCCTCATTGACGTAAATGTTTCCACGGCCTCGATAGTTCCGGTAACAACCTCCACCGTCTTCGGGTCATACATCTTCTGATACGGGCCGCCGCATCCCCAGCCGCCGCCGCCCTTCCAGCCGCGCCATGGGTCTGACTGGGCCGAGGCCGCAAACCCAAGTAACAGTACCAGCGCCAGTATTGCAATCCTTGCCATAAATCTCACCCCCTGTTTTACCGTTGATTTCATTGGCATTACATTATTATACCACAATTGCCGCGCGATAAGCGCAAATCTCCTGAAGCTCAACGGACGGCGCGCTTTATGGTAATATAACATTGCCTATGTAGCTAATTCCGCTAATCAAAAACTGGATTCCTGCTTTCGCAGGAATGACAGACTAAGGAAAGGCACAGGAATGACATACAAGACAGGGCATGGGACATACAAGACAGGAAAGGCGCAGGAATGACATACTAGACAGGGCAATAAACACAATAGACCTGTCATTCCTGCGAAAGCAGGAATCCAGAGAACTCTCTGCCAGAGTTAATTTCATAGGCATTAAAAAAAACCAGATAAAGTTTTCGGGCTTAACTTGACTAAAGATTTCTTATTTTGTTAGTATAGCTGATTATTGAGTGAACATTTGGGAAAAGGAGTTTAACGAGAGATGGCAACCAGAAAAGTAGTTGAGAAGCCGCCCAGGCTCAGTAAGAAGCCTGATAAGAGGCA
>JADFYO010000014.1 GCA_015233015.1 Nitrospirota bacterium
TATAACCATCAGAGAACTCAGGCTCGGCTCGGATTCCTATCCCCAGCCACTTATGAAAAACAGTTCTATGAAAAAAGGGCTGCGGCATAAATGAATTGGTGTCCACTATTGACATCACACCTCAAATTCCGTCTTTGTCGTCATTATTTCCCTTCATTGAAAATTGATAGTGGATATAACATTTCAAAATAATGTACAATGGCAGTACAATGGATGCGATAAGTAGATTTGTTACCATGCCGCCTGAGACGCCGCCGCCTGAGACGCCCCGGATACCCCATATGTCCCTGATACTAAAATACTAAAATGCCAAATAAGATACTCATAATAGACGACGACAAGGAAATCTGCGATACCTTCTCCGATATCCTGCAGGAGAGGCGTGATTTTGTATCATCCTCGGCTGGCAGCGCAACAGAAGCACTGGAGCTTATGAGGCAAACAAGCTATGACGCCGTTGTGATTGACATAATACTGCCCGATATGGACGGCTCATCGTTATTAAGAGAACTCAGAGTGATTAATCCATGCGTAGTGGGTATCATAGTCACCGGACAGGCTGACTTCGATAATGTCTATGAGGCAATTAAGTCTGGTGCCGATGGGTTTTATACCAAACCTTTTTCTGTTGAGGATGTGCTGAAGCGGATTAGTGAATCGCTCCATCAGAAATGTCTCCAGAAGCAGTTGATTGAATCTGAGGACAGGTACCGGAATCTGGTTCAGAAATCCTCCGAGGGCATATGTAATCTGGACATGGATGGGAAGATTGTATTTATTAACCCTGCGTTTCTGAAAATGTTCGAAAAAGATGAAGAAGAGCTTTCCGGCGTGAAATATGTCGATGTAGTGAATCCAAAAGACCTTGCTCAGGTAGAGGACGCCGTCGAATGCGCCAAGAGAGGCATTAACGTATCCCTTCAATATGAGATCTCCACGTATTCCACAAATAAGTGGGTTGAAAGCACCATAACCCCTATCAGGAGCGACACAGGCATAGCAGTGTCGAGCATTCTCATAATCTCGAGAGACGTTACGTGGCGTATAAATCTGGAGGCGCAGCTTCAGGCCACGATAAGTGAAAAAGAGACCCTGCTGCACGAAATTCACCACAGGGTAAAAAACAACATGCAGGTGATAATCAGTTTGCTTAAGCTTCAGGCCTCTTACCTGAAAGACAGCTGCAATAAGGAGATGTTCAAAGACTGTGAAAATCGTATTAAGGCCATGGCAATGGTCCACGAACGCCTCCACAGGACAAGCGACATGACAAGTATAAATTTGAAATATTACGTAAAACAGATTGCCAACGAGATGATGGCCTCGTATCAAACTGAAAACCGGCGTATTACGTTAAAGATAACCGGCGAAGATTTTATTCTGGGTATAGACACGGCCGTTCCATGCGGCCTTGTCATAAACGAACTGCTGTCAAACGCGATAAAACACGCATTTCCCGGCGATGAAGACGGCACTATAAAAATTAACTTCAGGTTAATTCGCGCGGGTGAGTACGAGGTTACGGTAAAAGATAATGGAATTGGGATAAGTGGAAAGATAGACCTCGGGGCGGCCACTACGCTTGGCCTTACGCTGGTACATATGCTTGTCGAGACCCAGTTGAAGGGGAAGTTCTACTACGAGATTGACAACGGCACGGAATTTCATTTTACATTCAAAGAAATAAGGCACAAAAGGCTCGACCATTAGTGTTAATAGAAGGCTATCTGGAATGAATACGGCACAAAAAATCATAGGACTGACAAGGCCATACTGGGGACGGTCTTTTACCGCGCTGGCCTTTGGGCTGATGGGCTCGGCTGTTATGGGGGCCATTGCGTGGCTTGTTAAACCTGCCTTAGACCTTGTCTTCGTCGATAAGAAAATGCAATATATGATATGGATTCCCATCGGGGTTATAATGCTGTTTACCGTAAAGGGACTATTGAACTTTGGCCAGCAGTATCTGATGAAGCAGGCGGGGCTTTCGCTTATCAGGGATACTCAAAACAAGCTGCACAACCACATCCTCCATATGCCTGCGGGATATTTCGATAAAGAGGCGTCGGGGATTTTAATGTCGAGGGTGATTAACGACGTAAGGATGCTGAGCGCGCTGTTTGACGAGGTGCTCAGGGCGTGTACAATCGAAGTGCCTAAGATATTTATCCTGCTTGGAATAGCCTTCTACAGGAAGTGGGATATGACGCTGTCGTGTCTTTTGATTGTCCCTGTGTTAGCATTCAGCGCGAGGAAACTTGGAAAGAAGGTAAAGCAGCGAAGCCATGAGGCGCAAAAAAGCGTATCCTACTTAACCCACAGGCTTGGCGAATCCATAACCGGAATAAAGGTTATCAAGGTATTTAACCGCGAGGGACTTAGAAATGAGAAGTTTACCTCTGAAAATAAAAACGTTTACAGGGAGAATGTAAGGGCGATAAAGTTCAAGGAGATAAATAAACTGGTAATCGACTGTCTGACGGGGCTTGCCATAGGGTTTGTATTGATATACGGGGGAAGGCAGGTTGTCGTTGGCGTTGTTACTCCGGGGGATTTTGCATCGATACTTACGGCCATATATTTGGTGTTTAGTCCGGTTAAGCAGGTGGGAGAGTCCTATACTACCCTTCAGGGAATTCTGGCGGCGATGGAGCGGATTGAGCATGTGATGAATATAAAGACAGAAGATGTTGGTTCGATTAAGATAGGGGAATTCAAAGAAGGGATAAGCTTTCAAAACGTCTGGTTTGAGTTTGCTAAAGACACCCAGATGGTATTACAGGACATAAACCTGCGTATAGGCGCGGGAGAAGTCCTTGCGTTAGTAGGTCCAAGCGGAGCTGGCAAGACGACGATAGCGCATCTCCTGCCGCGTTTTTATACGCCTGTAAGGGGGTGTATCAAAATCGACGGCGTGGATATAAGGGAAATGGACATACACTCCTTGCGAGGCTTAATCGGGATAGTAAGCCAGGACATCGTCCTGTTTAACGACACGGTAAGGGAGAACATCGCCTTTGGCAACCCTGACGCCTCATTCGATGAGATAAAAAAGGCTGCCGGGACGGCCTTTGCCGCGGAGTTTATCGAGAAAATGCCCGAAGGGTATGATACTATCCTGGGTGAGCGAGGCATGACGCTCTCCGGTGGGCAGAGGCAGCGTATAGCCATAGCGAGGGCAATATTAAAGAATCCACCGATAATGATACTGGATGAGGCCACCTCGTCGCTGGACTCCGTATCCGAGGCACTGGTACAAAAGGCCCTCGAGGGCCTTATGAAAAACCGCACGACAATTGTAATAGCACACAGGCTCTCAACGATAAGAAACGCGGACAGGATTGCAGTCATCAAAGACGGCAGGATAACCGACATCGGGACACACGACGAGCTGCTTGCGGCAAACGAGACTTACAGGAGCTTGTATCACACCTTTGCCATGACAGAAGATGGCGAAAGACACATCGGCACTGAAATATCATAAAACGGGACTTTCTAACTAACCATATAAATCACAGCGACTGTTACGCCCACGGCAAGGACAATACGGCGTAGTATTAACGGCTTAATCCAGCCTGTCAAACGCCCGCCTAATATCCCGCCGGCAAGGGCGCACACGGCCATGACAATTGCCGCTGACCAGACAATCTTTCCAGAGAACAGAAAAAATATCGCGGCCGCAATATTAATGCTAAAAGAGACTGCCTGTTTCAGGGCGTTGAGACGTGTAAAGGACTCCTCTACGACAAGTCCAAGCACTGCAAGCACGATAACACTAACGCCGGCCCCGAAATAGCCTCCATAAACGGCGGCAGGAATGACCGGCAGCATAGCCCAGGCATCGTGCAGGGGAGCAGCGCCGGTGCGGCCTGAACGTGAAATCACCCATGCACGTATTTTGTCCTGAAAGGCCAGCAACGCCACGGCTAAAAGGATCAGATACGGCACAAGGGTTCGAAACACCTGCTCCCGTGTATTCAAAAGCAATACGCCGCCGGCTATGCCGCCTAACAGGCTGACGGGCAGTAACAACCATAGCCTGAACATCTGGCCTCTCAGGTCCTTCATCTGGGCAAATGTCGCACCAAGATATCCGGGGCAAAGGGCAACCGTATTAGTTATATTGGCGGCAACGGCAGGAATGCCAACGGCAGTAAGGACGGGGAATGTGATAAGCGTTCCACCGCCTGCAAGGGCATTGACCGCACCGCCTAATACTGCTGCCAATCCGACAAACAGTAAATCGACCCCGCTCATGTGCATGCCAATAATTCCAGCTTACTGTCCTTTGGCGGGATTATTCATATTTCTCGGTGGCATCTCCATCTTCTTGTAACCTGAAGGGATCTCAAACATGGCGTCCTGGACAGGCTCAAAGTTAATATTCTTCCAAACCATAGTGGCGGTTTTATCTTCGTTCTGATATTTCACGGGGAAATTATTCAGATCGGATGCCTCCCATATGAATCCAGAAGATTCCTTTTTCCCATCTCTGGAGGTAGTAACATGATATTTTTTAGCGGGATGGTTATCGATGGTCTCATTACTCAGGAATTCCTTATCAGTTTTTACCTTAGAGTCCTGCATATTTGAAAAAATATCCTGATTTTTAACGTCAAGGGGCATCTCCATAAACATATTCTGGTCAGGCATCAGCATCCATACCAGCTTTTTATCGGGTCTGACAATGGTAACCGATTTTTTGCCGTTGGCGCTTTGCTCAATTCTTTGCTTCCCATCTTTTGAAACAACCTTTGACGTGGAAGAAAAGTTTCCCTTAGTAGTGGTAGTCTCTATTACGGCGGTATAGTTTTTAAGCAAACCTGGTTCCGCTGCCGGCGAAGACTTGACCCAAAGGACAAAAACGAATACGGTTAATGACATCACAAAGATTTTTCTTGTCATACAC
The DNA here is from genome assembly GCA_015233015.1 of Nitrospirota bacterium. Classification (GTDB taxonomy): domain Bacteria; phylum Nitrospirota; class Thermodesulfovibrionia; order Thermodesulfovibrionales; family Magnetobacteriaceae; genus Magnetominusculus. The sequence goes on from JADFYO010000014.1 coordinate 4,910, forward strand.
ATACCTCCTTAATCGATAGTAACATTCTGAATTGTATCATAAAACGACTGGAAGAAAAAACCCCTTATTGCATCAGGTATAAATCTATACGAAATAGTGTCGTTGCTCTGTGACACCTGATTTATGAGGTTTGACTATTTGGGTTTCGATTTATTATACTTCCAACTGTCTGTTTCAGCATCCCGGAACACGGTGAAAGTCCGTGGCAGTCCCGCTGCTGTGAGTGGTGACGAGGGCTATAGTATCCTGCCACTGCTATGGGGGTTAACCATAGTGGGAAGGCATTATAGCCGTTAGGTTTGAGCCGCGAGCCAGAAGACCTGCTGAAGAAGAATATGAATATATTATATAATTAAGGAATCTTATGGTAAAGGGTTCTGGATGCTGCCTTTGGCAGAATTCGGAACCCTTTTTTTTATTCAAATAAATTTAATCGGGAGACTTGTATGACACAGATTGAAAGGGCATTAATGGGTGAAATTACAGAGGAGGTCAAGGCAGTAGCGGCAAGCGAAAAAGTAGATGTCAATCTTATATTACGCCGTGTGGCGTCAGGGAAGATAGTCATTCCGTCAAACGCAAAAAGAAAAGTCAAGACCATAGGCATCGGCAAAGGCCTGAAAACTAAGGTCAATGCCTCTATCGGTACTTCAACCGACATCATCGAGCTGGCAATGGAAATAGAAAAGGCACAGTTAGCGGAGAAATATGGCGCCGACACCATAATGGACCTGAGCGTTGGCGGCAGTATAACGGATATCAGAAGGGCTGTCATGGACTCCGTAGCGCTTCCTCTGGGTACTGTCCCGCTTTATGAGGCATTTGCGGTTGCCGCTGAGAAATATGGCTCGATTACGAAAATGCCTGAGGAGCTGCTATGGGAAACCATGGAGAGGCAATGTGAAGAGGGTGTGTCTTTTATGGCCGTGCACTGCGGCATAAACAGGCTTACCTTAGAAGTTTTAAAAAATCAGCACTACAGATATGGCGGACTGGTTTCAAAGGGCGGTGCCTGCATGGTGGCATGGATGCAGTATAATGACAAGGAAAATCCCCTGTACGCGAATTTTGACAGGGTTGTCGATATCCTGAAGCGCCACGACGTAGTCCTGAGCCTTGGCAATGGATTTCGCGCCGGGGCTATACATGACGCCACAGACCGGGTTCAGATTCAGGAGTTGATAGTAAACTGTGAATTTGCCGAACGAGGCCGCGGCATGGGCTGCCAGACAATGGTGGAAGGACCGGGACATATCCCGATTAACGAGATAGAGGCAAACATTATACTTGCAAAGAAGATGAGTGGTGAGGCCCCATTTTATATGCTTGGGCCGATAACTACAGACATAGCGCCTGGATATGACCACATAACCTCGGCAGTGGGGGCTGCGCTTTCGGCATCCTACGGGGTAGATTTCCTATGCTATGTAACGCCGGCTGAGCATCTTGGACTGCCGTTTACCGAGGACGTCAGAGAGGGTGTCATAGCTGCGAGGATAGCCGCCCATATCGGTGACATGGTAAAACTCTCAGACACAGACAGAGATAAAAACATCGGCAAGGCACGAAGAAATATGGACTGGAAGACCCAGTTTGACCTTGCAATAGACCCGGAGAGGGCTTGTGCAATAAGGAACAAAAGAAATAACAACGAGGAGCGCTCATGCACGATGTGCGGAAAGTTCTGTGCCAACGATATGCTCAAAGGCATGTTCGAAAAACACACAAAGGGGACAGACAAGGACTAACATTTTTTTTGAGGGGGTCAATTAAAGCCTTTTAAAATCAGTCTGAATATGTTATAATTAATATTCTATATTTGGAGTACATTAAGGAGGCAGACATTGAAAGAGGGAATACATCCGAAATACAATGAGGCAAAGGCGTCGTGCGCCTGTGGTGTAGTGTTTGAGACTAAGTCGACAAAACCGGCCATTACCGTGGACATTTGCTCACAGTGCCACCCGTTTTACACGGGGAAACAGAAGATTGTTGACGCCGAAGGACGTGTAGAGAAATTTAAGAAGAAATATGCGGGTACGAAAAAGTAGGTTCAGAAGTGAAAGTAGGCGGGCAGGCCGTCATCGAGGGTGTGATGATGAAATCGAAGGATTTATGGTCTGTGGCCGTAAGGGACCCAAAGGGCGTTATCCACGTTAAAAAGGAGCAGCTGCGTCCGGTGCCTAAGTTTCTGAAACTCCCGTTTATCAGAGGGGTTTATGCGCTTTATCAGTCTCTTGCCCTTGGTGTCAGGGCGTTAGATTATTCGGCTTCAAAGGCGCTCAACGAAGACAAAGGGGATAAACCCCTTAGTTCGGCTGCGATTATGATGACAATGGTTTTTGCTTTTGTCATGGGCATTGGGATATTCCTTCTTTTGCCGCTATATATCACAAAGCTGATTGCCCTCCTGTATCGGCCAATTGCGGAAAGCTCCTTTCTTTTTAATATAGCAGACGGAGTTTTGAGGGTAGGGTTCTTTGTTGTTTACATCTTTGTGATAAGTTTATGGAAGGATATGAGAAGGATCTTTGAATATCACGGGGCTGAGCACAAAGTAATTTTTGCCTTTGAAGCAGGGACGAATATGGAGCTGGCAAGCATAAAGAAATTTGGCACCCACCACCCGCGATGCGGCACGAGTTTTCTCTTTATCGTCATGCTGATGAGCATTCTTATTTTTTCTATCATACCAAAGACATGGGATTTCTCATGGAAATTTGCGTCGAGGGTAGTCCTGATACCACTGATTGCGGGGCTTTCTTATGAGGTGTTAAAATACTCGGCCGGGGACAGTGCAAACCCCGTAATCAAATTTTTGATTCAACCCGGGCTGCTGCTTCAGCGCATCACTACGAAAGAACCTGACGACTCCCAGATAGAGGTAGCGCTCTGCGCCCTGAATGAGGTCATCCCCGTCTTGAAACCCGAGGTGGAGAGGCTCTCATGATTAAAAAACTTAATGCCATAGAGGATAAATACAAAGAGATTACTTCAAGGCTCTCAGACCCCGTTGTCCTTGCCTCGCAAAAGGACTGCCAGAGGTACTCAAAGGAGAGAGCCGACCTTGAGCCTCTTATCGATAAAATACAAGTTTACAGAAAAATGCTCGACAGCATGGAGGCGGCAGAGGAAATAATAAAGGATGCCTCGGACGAGGAACTTCGCGAGATGGCAAGAGAAGAGATAGACGAGCTGAAGGTCAAAATCCCTGTAATCGAGAAAGAACTGAAGCTGATGCTCATCCCCAAAGACCCGCGGGATGAAAAGAACGTCGTAATTGAAATACGTGCCGGCACGGGAGGCGAAGAGGCCGCCCTGTTTGTAACCGACCTGTTCCGCATGTACTCAAAATATGCGGAATTAAAGAACTGGAAGGTGGAAATAATAGATTCCAACCCAACGGGGATAGGCGGCAACAGGGAAATGACCGCGACTATCGCAGGGCGCGGCGCTTATAGCAAGCTGAAATACGAAAGCGGGGTACACAGAGTACAGCGCGTGCCGGTTACCGAGGCGTCGGGAAGAATCCATACATCCGCCTCAACTGTAGCCGTGCTGCCGGAGGCCGAGGAGATAGATTTAAAGATTGATGAAAAAGACCTTCGCGTCGATACGTTCTGTTCATCCGGCCCTGGTGGACAGGGAGTAAACACCACATACTCGGCCATCAGGATTGTGCATATACCCACCGGACTTACCGTCCAGTGCCAGGATGAACGCTCTCAGCTAAAAAACAAGATTCGGGCTATGAAAGTCCTGAGATCAAGATTATATGACATGGAGATAGAAAAACAAGACCGCTTACGCGCCGATTCAAGAAAATCTCAAGTAGGCTCAGGCGACAGAAGCGAGCGCATCAGGACGTATAATTTCCCTCAAAACAGGGTTACAGACCACAGGATAGGCCTCACCCTGCACAGGCTGACTCAGGTGCTGGAAGGCGATATGGAGGAAATCTTAGGGACGCTCTCGACACATTTCGAGGCAAAAAAACTCCAGGACATATCCATATAATCTTGTCGTGCGTTTAAAATTATCCGAAACCCCAGAGGCAGTTATCTTTGAGACCGCGTTAAAATATTTGAAATCCGGTAAAATAATCGCCTATCCTACGGAGACATTCTATGGCCTTGGGGCTGCCTATGACAACAATGAAGCACTCCAACGGCTATGGGAAATAAAAAGAAGGTCGTCCGGCAAACCATTTCCGCTTATCGCTGCGGATGTAAATCAGCTTGGCGTATTGGCAAGTGAGATTGAGCCGGAGGCATTGGCCTTAATCGGGAAATACTGGCCAGGTCCGCTGACCATACTTTTCAATGCAAAACAGGGGCTGTCTCAGTTTATCACAGGCAAAGAAGGCAAGGTTGCCGTAAGGGTACCGGGCAGCTCAGCGGCCCTTCGACTTGCCAGATACGTCATGTTTCCCGTGACTGCAACCAGCGCGAATATATCAAACGAGCCGCCTGCGTCAGATGCGCAAACTGTAATCGACTGCTTTGGGGATGCCGTTGACATGATAATTGACGGCGGCAGTACCAGAGGAGGCCGCCCTTCGACTATCGTTGAAGTAGTAAACGGGCATATAAGTGTAATCAGGCACGGGGCAGTCAACTGGCCGGAGTTTCCGGCTTATATGAATAAAGTGCAAGGTCTCTGATTTTCTTGTCGGCCTTTCTCAGCCGCTCACTAAATATATAGGCAAATTTCTTATATAATTTTAACGTTATTATGTCATCGTAGCTGTTCATAATGGCCTTATCAAGCTCAAAGAGCATAATATTTTCATTTGCGATAGCCCTTGCTGAACGTGTGGAGTCCTCGAGCAGGGCCATTTCACCAAAACACTCGCCCTTGCTGAGTTTTGCCAGACGTTCTATCTTACCATCTTCCATTTGTTTACAAATGGAAATAGAGCCGTCAACGATTACATAAAACCTATCCCCCGGCTGTCCCTCGTCAAAGATAAGCTCCTCTGCCGCATACCGCCTGAGTTTACTCATCCTGAGAAGTTTCACGATGTCCTCATCGGTCATGAAAGAAAAGAAATCCAGCTGCCTTATTTTCGCATAGGTATCGGCCACCACCGTGTTCTCGCTCCTTGTGGCGTCGCCTATGGCCTTTTGGACGTCTGTCATCTGAAATGGAAACTTCAGGACTGAGCTAACGCCGTCGTTATACATTTTTTTTAGCTGAGCGGCCTCGAGGTCGTCTTTATAGAGGAGGATTATTCTCTTGTAACTCAGGGCAGGGTTAGATTTTATCGTGTTAAGAATATCTGTCCTCGAGGTTTCGATGGAGTCGTAGTCTATTATTATCAGGTCGCATTTTTCGCGTAACAGGAATTCGACGATGTTTTTGGGGTCGTTGATGGTATTAATCGATGAATAGCCGATGTAGCGCAGTGTGCCTTTTGTAACATCGCGCACTGCAATGTCCCTATGTATAACTATCAAAATACTTAAATTTTTATCCACGCCTTTTCCCTCCGTTGTCCTTATTCCAGCCGCACTCATCCGGGCACATATCAGTCATATTGCCGCATGGTTCGGGGTGTATTACCACCTTGCAGTTGTTCAACTGCTGAGAGATGCTGTTTTCTATTTCATCCATTGTTGTATGGGTTTTGCTTATTGTCTCGTTAGCGCACACGGTAAGGTGTAAATCGATATGCCTTTCGCACCCGGCCATTCTGGTTCTTAAATCATGATAATCTTTAATGTTTCTTGATTCGGCGTCGAGGATTTTCTTTATCGACGCAAGCTCCTCTTCAGGAAGGGCCTTGTCCAGAAGTGAGCCGATAGATTTCTTTGTTATCATAACGCCCTCGTAAAAGATTAAAAGAGCAATACTGACGGCTGCTATCGGGTCGATAATCTGACGCCCTGTCAGGGCGATTAAGACAAGGGCTGCAAACACGGCAAGCGAACTATAAATATCGGCTGTGAGGTGCCTGGCGTCTGCCTCGAGCGCGGGGGAATCGGTCTGCTTTGCAACTTTAAACAGATAGCGGGATACAAAGAAATTAACCGCAACCGACACGCCCATTACCGCGATAGCCACGCCTGGCATGGATAGCGCAATGCCCATCCTGATTTTATGGACTGCCTCGAGGACAATCAACACCGCCGCGATGATTATCAGCACGGCCTCAACCACGGCACTCAGGTTTTCTATCTTGCCGTGTCCATAGGGGTGGTGCGAATCCGGCGGCACACCGGCCTGCCTGATGCTGAAAAATGCCATTACCGCAGCGGCAAGGTCAATAGAGCTGTGGATTGCCTCAGAGATTATACTCACGCTGCCTGTAGCAATACCGGCGATTATCTTAAACAGTACAAGGGTCGAATTAGAGATTACAGATACCAAGGCGGCGTTTTTTTGCCTCATAATATCCCCCGCCTTATGTCATCACAGGGTATAGTTCCATCATTAATTATAGTATATACGTTATAAACGCAAAAGCGCAACCGCGTAACCCGGACAAACTCACAGGGAGAGAGATTGACAAAATCGTTCCATTTCAAATAATATTAAATAAACGGGCAGCTGGTATGCGGAAGTTATGTGCGCCGATACAAATTATACAAATAGCGCCGATAAAAAAGCATGGTGGGCCAATGGGAATATATGTCAGAGACCAACGATAAGATACTTGTCATAGACGACGAGCAGGTTATTCATGATGTAATTCGTAAACATCTTGGTAGAAATGGATACGAAGTGTATCACGCGTTTAACGGCGAAGAGGGGCTTTCAATATGTGATGAGAGGCAGCCTTCAGTAATACTGCTCGACCTGAAAATGCCCATAATGGATGGGCATGAGTTTCTTCGCAGATTCAGAGAGCGGTTCTCTTTCCCATGCTCCATAATTGCCGTAACCGGTCACGCAGGGGATGCCGATTTCGAAAAGTGTTTTAACAACGGGATTGAATCTTTCCTCCATAAACCATTCAACTTGTACGAGTTATTAGGAGTAGTTGACAGCTCCAGAAATCTGCAGCGAGCGAGGGCTTCGCTGTTAAGCGAATTAACGGAGCGAAAAGCCGTCCAGAACGGGCACTTAAAACTTCTCGCCGAATTCGAGGCCATCTTTGAAAACGCGCCATTTGGCATAGCATATATGGATTCCGATTTTCATATCTTAAAAATGAACCGGTTTCTATATAATTTTACCGGATTTAAGCCGGAAGACATAGCCGGTAAACCATGTTACGAGACCGTGGGCGAGTTTGCGGCCGACAACGCCAAAGGCGGCATGGAAAAGGTTTGCAGCTTCTGCAAGGTAGCCGAGTCCTTTATGACCGGAATACCTGCGGCCATCGAGAGGCCGATGGGAAAACACTTTATCAGGGTTACAACAATACCTATTTTCGATAAAGGCAAATCCATCAGCCATTTTCTCGAAATCATCGAAGACATAACATGGCAAAAAGAGGCGGAGGAGAAAATTGTTCGCAACTATCAGGTTCAGAGCACTATAAACTCCATCTTACACATATCCATCGAGGCAGTTCCGCTTAAGGATGTCTTACAGCAGGTGCTTGAGCTGGTATTGTCCATCCCGAGGTTCTCATTTCAATCCAGAGGTTCAATACATCTTGTGGATGATGCTGCCCGTTCGATAGTATTGTACGCCCAACACAATTATACCGATGAGCAGATTATAACCTGTGGGACAGTTCCCTTAGGCAAATGTCTGTGCGGTCTTGCCGCATCAACCGGTGAGATAGTCTATTCCGAAAATGTCGATGACAGACATACGATAAGGTATGATACTATTGCCCCGCACGGGCACTACTGCGTCCCCATTGTTAACAGCAACAAAGTACTTGGTGTTTTTAACATGTATATCCCTGAAGGCCACAAAAGGTCTTTTGAAGAGGAAGAGTTTTTAAGCGCCATTGCAAATACAATTTCCGGCGTAATTGTGCGTAACCAGAGAAACGCAGAGATAAGAGAGCGTGAAGAGCATTTCCGTTCGGTGGTGGAGTCGACAAAAAATGCGATTGTTACGGTAACCAGCCAGGGAAATATAACCTTCTGGAATAAGGCCGCTGAGGCCCTTTTTGGTTATCCATTTGATGAAGTCAAAGATACCTCTATAATGAATATAATACCGGAGAGATTTCGAAACACAGACATGGAAGGTCTATGCAGGGTGCTGGAAACTGGAAATACCGGCGTCATCGGGGATATGTGTGAGATCTATGGACTAAGAAAAGATGGGAGTGAGTTCCCGCTCGAATTCTCAGTGGCAAAGTGGGAGGCCGCCGCGGGTACGTTTTTTACCGCCGTTTTTGTCGATATAACAAAGCGCAAACAGGCGGAGGAGACCCTTGCCGAGAGTTTTGAAAATCTGAGAAAGGCACTCGGCGGGGTAATTCAGACCCTCTCGATGGCCCTTGAGGCAAAAGACCCTTATACGGCCGGCCATCAAAACAGGGTTGCCGACCTTTCAAGGGCAATAGCGTTTGAGATGGGGCTTTCTCAGCATCAAATCGAGGGCGTACGAATGGCGGGCGCCATTCATGACCTGGGTAAAATATGGGTGCCGGCCGAAATCCTCAGCAAACCCGGTAAGCTGCACGAAAGCGAATTCGCACTTATAAAAAACCATTCATTCGTAGGTTATGAGATCCTGAACAATATGGATTTCCCCTGGCCTATTGACGTGATAGTCCTCCAGCACCATGAAAAGTTGGACGGCTCCGGCTATCCAAATAAACTCAAAGGGGAAGATATCCTCATAGAAGCAAGGATTATCTGTGTTGCGGACATCGTTGAGGCCATGTCTTCTCACAGGCCATACCGCCCATCTCTCGGCATAGAAGCCGCCCTTGAAGAGATTGCCGCACATATGGGGACTTACTACGACACAGATGTTGTCGAGGCATGTCTGAGACTCTTCAGAGAGAAAGGATTCACGTTTAAGGAATCCCCTAATAAATATAATCATGCTGCGAATATTGGCAATAAAAGACATGATGCAAAACATTAGTATAACCTTCAATGTTATTGATTATAAAGAGTAATATTGTTGTATGAGCGAACCCATCAGAGCGTCTGCCTTTAATAAACCGCCGCTCAAAACTCAAGTTATCATTTGCCTGTTATTCATAATCGCGATATTCACGGTATTTCTGCAGGTTAAGGATTTTAAATTCCTGTTTTACGACGACGATCAATATATCATTCTCAATCCGCATGTGCGGGAAGGGATTTCGATAAGAAATTTAGAGTGGGCAATCACCTCGACTGAATATAGCAATTGGTTTCCTGTGTCATGGGCGTCGCACATGGTGGATGTCTCGCTGTACGGGTTATGGCCGGGGGGGCATCACCTTACGAACGTTGTCCTTCACGCCCTGAACTCTGTATTGCTGTTTTTGCTTTTTTCGTCAGCTACCGGTGCGCTGTGGCGGAGTGTCTTCGTTTCGGCGCTCTTTGCGTTTCATCCGATGCACGTGGAGTCGGTTGCATGGTTGGCTGAGCGAAAGGATGTTTTGAGCGCCTTTTTTTGGATTTCGGCAATGTGTCTCTATGTGTATTATACAAAGCGGCAGTCGGCTGGCAGATACGCAGCCGTGCTTTTTTGTTTTATCCTGGGGCTTATGTCCAAGCCCGTCATAGTGTCTCTGCCTTTGGTGCTGCTTCTGCTGGATTACTGGCCGCTTGGACGTTTTTTTGATGGCAAGACCCCTGTCTCGTCTTTATTTATAGAGAAAATCCCGTTCGTAATATTATCTGTCCTTACTGGCGTTTTTACTTTTTATGTACAAGAGACCGGCGGGGCAGTTGCCACGCTTTCGGCATTGACGCTGAAATTACGAATGGAAAATGTCGCTGTTTCTTATGTGAAGTATATTATAAAACTGTTTTACCCGGACGGACTTGGGTTAATGTACCGCCATCCAATTGATTATCCCGTGTGGCAGGTCGTTGGTGCGGTTATTTTTCTTGTGGCTGTTACGATATTTGCCGTTGCTAAGATGAGGCTGCGGCCATGGTTTTTTACCGGCTGGTTTTGGTACATATGTACGCTGATGCCCACGATTGGAGCGGTGAAGGTTGGGATTTCCTACATGGCCGACAGATATACGTATATGCCCTATGTCGGATTGTTTATTATACTGTCAATGTCAGTACCTGACGGGGCATTATCTTCCGGCATAATTAAACGGGCTGCCGCGGTTACGGCAGCTGTGGCTATTATCGTATGTATTGTCCTGACCAATAGGCAGCTCAAATTCTGGCGTGACAGCGTCACATTATTTACAAGGGCGGCAACTACGGCAAAAGACAGCTATTTCGCCTATTACAGCCTGGGCTATGCGCTCAATAACGCAGGGCGCTACAGAGAGGCTGAAGAGGCGCTGAAAATGGCGGTTACGATAAACCCAAAATACGCAGAGGCACTGCTGCATCTGGGCATAGTCTTGTTAAGACAGGAAAAACTTAATGAGGCACATGAAGTTATTATAAAGGCTATCAGGGTAAACCCCTTAATGACAGAGGCATATAACAGCGCCGGTGTGGCCCTGATGAACATGGGACGGTTGACCGAGGCCGCCGCGTATTTTAAGAGGGCACTTGCCGTTGATTATGGCAATGAAGACGCTTATCGCAATCTCAAACTTATTGAACAACTGGCAACGGGTAAATAGTATGAATAAGCCGGAACCGAAGGCCAGTGGCTTACAAGGCGTAACCGGCGTGGTGACCGGCACAACATCATCTATGCCAGGGACAGATTATCCAGAAAATGTAAATCTCATAACGGCTGAAAACATGAGCAATGAACCGATTAAGGTAACATATCAGGATGGGTTTGAAAGCGTCTATAGCAAGGCATTCGACAACCATGATAACAAACTTATCAAAATAACTTATCCAATAAATGAACAGCAAGCAAGTAGGATTAAGGAAGACACAGGGCTTGACGTTGCTGGATATAACAGAACTATTGATAATTACTCAATCAGACACATTTTAAATAAACATGGGGATGCTAAAACAGAGGCATCAAGAGGCCAGATAGAGGTAACAAAAGATGATTTACTAAGAATCCCTGAAATTGTTAATATGGCCGATGATGTTGCTTATGTTGCTAAAACAAAAGTTGGTAGAGAAGGAATCCAATATACAAAAAAGATAAACGGGCATGTTTATTACTTAGAAGAAGTCAGGAGTAGGCACAATGAATTAAACCCAGTAAGTATGTGGAAGGTGAAGTCCTCGACGAGTGGTGAGCCTTCCGCTAAGAAGTCCTACTCTGACACGTCCAAAACGCTTCGAGTTCCCCCACCTTCTACTGATTCTACAATACCACAACCTGACGAGGTTGTCAAGAGTACAGGAGAAGCTCTCACGCCAATAGAGCAAAATAAGATATTTGCCGGGATTAGTTCGGCAGATAATATTTACAATTCAAACAAAACCCGAAATAAGGAGGAATTAATAGAAATGTCTGAAAAAACATGGTACGATCAATTAAGGGCAATGTTTAATGGTCTCAACCGTTGTGTGTTTTTAAACTCGGCTGGGGTAGCAATGGTGTCCAAACCCGCCAGGGACGCCGTAACCGAATGGGCAGAACTTGGGCAGTGTGCCAGCTATGACTATAATTCAATTATCACTGAGGCAAAGAAAAATGCCGCCGCCATCGTTTCCGGCACACCGGACAAGGTATTTCTCTCAAGAAACACGACTCACGGCATTCAGACTTTTATCTTAGGCTACCCGTGGCAAAGGGGAGACGGCGTTGTCATAGCCGATTGTGAATTTCCGGCAAACAGGCTGACGTGGTTGTCCCTGCGCGAGAAAAAGGGTGTTGACGTAAAGGTTGTGAAGTCGCATAAATATAAAGTATCACTTGATGAATATTATAAAACATGCGATAAAAACACGAAAGTCATTGCCATAAGTTGGGTTCAATACCTGTCAGGGCAGAAGGCTGCCATTGGTGAACTTGGCAAGTTTTGCAGGGAAAACAATATGTTTTTGGTAGTTGACGGTATTCAGGGCATTGGGGCGGCTGCGATGGACGCAGAGGCGATGCAAATTGACTGGCTCAGTGCCGACGGGCATAAGTGGATGTGCGGCCCGGAGGGGGTAGGGCTTGTCTGGACATCGCAGAGGGCGCTTGAAATAGTAGAACCCGCGTGTAAGGGTTGGTTTGGCGTTAAAAACCCGTTTGACTTTGAGAATTTTGACCAGGACTACGCGCCAAACGCCGATAAATATCTCGATGGAAGCCCGATGCTGCTTGGGATAATGGCCTTTAATGCCGCCCTTAAAATGCTCCTGAGTTTTGGTATAGATAAAATCGAAGCGCGGGTACTGGAGCTGTCTTCATATACGATAAACGAGGCCGGAAGACGTGGCTGGGAAGTCCTGACGCCGCATGACCCAAAAGACAGGGCAGGGATTGTAACTTTTAAGCCGTCGCCTGGCGACCCGGCACTGATTATGAAGAAGCTGCTCGAAAACAAAATCGTCTGTTCATTAAGGGGAGGGCAGTACCTGAGAATCTCGGCACATGCCTGTAATAATCACGAAGATATTGACAGGGCATTTTATGTAATAGATAAACTTATGTAATATTAAAAGAAATTAAACATGCTTAGTTGGTATGACAATGCCAGCATTATACGACATACCATTAAACACAATCTCATTGACCAGCATGAGCGGCTATAGTATTGTGCAAGACTGGCAATATAGGTAATTTCCCTATATACATTATAAAAAACCCTATATGAAATCCGGCCTTCTACCGATTGTTTCAAAATTTTATAAATGTAATAATTGAATGAGCTTATTTTACATCATGCTTAGAATAGCCCGGTATTCAGTCGGGCTGTTTATTGATGGAGGTGGAAAATGTCAGGAATCAGGAGTTTACAATCTTCGGATGAGGATTATCAGCCATTTAACCATTTTCTCGTAGATCATGCTAATGCTGCGGAGTTCGAGGATTTTAATAATATACTCAAGTGTATAATGAACTATCTCAAAAACCAATGCAGTAGCAGTGCGGCATCAGATGTCGAGCAGGAGGCTCTTGTCTCTAATATGGTGGATTATGTTGACTTGCAGGCAAGGCTCAAGAGAAGACTCCTGCAAATCGGAATCGCCCTCTCGGCTGAGAAAGACGTAGATACCCTGCTCGAAATGATTGTGTCCGAGGCTATGAGTTTCACTCACGCCGACGGCGGCACGCTCTATATTATGTCGCCTGACGTGAAAAGCTTGTCGTTTAAGATAATTCGAAATAATTCACTAAATGTGAAAAAAGGCGGTTTAAGCAGTGAGCCTCTAACATTCCCACCCGTGCCGCTTTATAAGGACGACGGCACAAAAAACATGCAAAACGTCTCCACATATGTCGCCCTGACTGGTGAAACTATCAACTTTCCCGACGTTTATGAGGTAGAAGGGTTTGACTTTCATGGGACTAAGGACTATGATAAAAAAAACAATTACCGCTCCAGCTCAATGCTCGTTACCCCCATGAGAAATCACGAACGCGAGATAATCGGCGTCTTACAGCTTATTAATGCTGGCGACAGCAAAGGCAACGTGACAGCGTTTTCCCAGGACTATCAGTTTTTAATAGAATCTCTGGCCTCGCAGGCAGCAATCGCCATCACAAATGCCACCCTTATCAAAGGGTTGAAAGACTTGTTGGATTCGTTTGTCAAGGTAATAGCGGCAGCGATTGACGAGAAATCCCCATATACGGGCGGACATATCAGACGCGTGGCAGAGCTGACGATGGAAATAGCAAATGGACTGAGCAATTCTGAAGATGATAAGTGGAAGGATTTTAATCTTACACCTGAAGAGCAGGAAGAACTGAAGATAGCCGCGTTGATGCATGACGTTGGAAAAATAACCACACCGGAATACGTAGTCGATAAGTCCACTAAACTGGAGACCATTACTGACCGTGTGAATGTGGTAAACATGAGGATTGAGGTATTAAAAAGGGATATTGAAGTCGAATATATAAGAAAGAAGGCAGGGCTTGAGGCCGGAAATAGTGGAGACACTCAGAGCGCCATTCAGAAACTCGATGAGGATTTCGCAGAGCGAATTGCGGAACTATCCGGCGATAAGGAGTTTTTAAAGACGACCAACATAGGGGGCGAGTTTACCTCGGACGATAAAATCAAGAGAATACACAAGATAGCCTCATACAGCATTAGTGTCGATGGCAAGCCTGAGCCTGTATTAAACGATGAAGAGGTAAAGAATCTGAGCATACAAAGAGGAACGCTCACAGACGATGAGAGAAAAGTAATAATGAACCACGTCTCAATGTCAATTAAAATGCTTAGTCAGCTGCCGTGGCCTAAAAATATGAAAAACGTAACCACTTACGCCGGCCAACACCACGAAAAACTTGACGGCACGGGTTACCCAAACGGCTTGACCGCAGAGAGTCTTTCAACCCAGTCAAGGATAATGGCAATAGCCGATATATTTGAGGCCCTGTCGGCAGCGGACAGACCATACAGACCGGGTAAAAAGCTCTCCGAGTGCGTTCGAATTCTCGGGTTCATGGCAAAAGACAGACATGTAGATAAGGAACTGGTCGATTTTTTCATAACCTCAGGGTTACTAGCTCAGTACGCGAAAAGGGAAATGAAGGAATACCAGATAGATAATTTCGTCTATAACGGCAAAGAATACACATTGTAACAGACCTATTCATAATGAGAGGAGACGATCATTCGGGTCTGTCCAGTGAGTAAATAGTTACCTTGTTTCTTTTACCCTTAACAGCTACATCACCTAAATAACGTGTTATGTAGTTGCCGTTGGATTTATCGAGAGTAGCGCCACTTATGATAATTTTTGTTTTAAACTCCTCACTTTTCGTAAGAGTCTCAAGTCTTGAGGCAATGTTGACACCGTCCCCTATTACAGTGTAGTTAAGCCTGTGCTTAGATCCCATGTTTCCTGCTAACACAGTGTCTGTGTTTATTCCGATACCTATGTCAATCGGCTTAAAACCCATTTGTTCGATTTCTCTGTTTAAACCACTCAAGGCCTCCTCCATTTCTAAGGCTGAGTTAAGGGCACTGTCGGCATCGTCCGGGTTACTGATAGGGGCGCCATAAAGAGCCATTATAGCGTCTCCTATAAACTTATCTATAACACCGCCGTGTCTCTCTATTATAGTGCTCATCGTGGTTATATACATGTTTAACAGGGTCAGGACTTGCTTTGGCGGGTGATTTTCACTTATAGTCGTAAAATTTCTTATATCGGTAAACAATATCGTTACCTCCCGTTCCTCACCACCAAGTTCGACCTTCTTTTTCAGTAGTTCATGGGCAATAGGTGCTGAGACGACCTTTCCGAGAAGGTCGGCCACCAGTTCTTTTTCCTCCAATCCCATGCTCATAACATTAAATGCCTCGGCAAGCTCACCTATCTCATCCCCGTGTCTGACCATCACCCGATGGCTGTAGATACCTTTAGCGATTTCTCTTACACCTTCAACAAGAGTACTTACCGGTTTGGTAACAGTTCGGGCTATGCGTAACGATGCAAGAATTGAAGAAAGTAGTGTAAGAACAAAGAACACATAAAGAACCCTTCGCAGCGTGTAAAATGGTTTGAGTACCTCATTCAAAGAGCGTTGAAGAGCTGCTATTATCGAATAACCGCCAACTTTTTGTAAAGTAGTTATTGCCGTAACGTATTTTTCATTTTTGTAGTTTACTTCTAATAAAGTATTCACTTTTTCGGTGTTAACTTTAGAAATGGATTTAAGCAGGGTTTGAGATACTTGTTTAGGTAAAGTGGATGCGATAATCGGCTGGCTCTCTGTCCTGTTCATATTTATTACGGTTACATCGGCTAAGATAAGTTTTTTCATCTCAAAAAGCAGGTCATCATCTACTAAAAATCCGGTACATAACCAGGCGACAGGGTCTGGGGCAAGAAGAGGCACGATAGTAATCTGGTATGTTTTCCCGTCCATTGTGACAATTGCCGACGACTCGCCATGGTTTTCCGCCTCAGACAACGCCTCAGGCAATTGCAGCGTACCTTTTACAATTTCCGGGTGCATTGTATTTGCCAAAACGGTGTGATCCAATGATATGAGCATCACCAGATGAGCATTTATACGGGTTTTCAGGTTTTCCAGTACTGAGATGATTGTTTCGCGGTCGGAGGTTGTAACAGCGTTTTTAAAAGCGAAATCTGCGGACAGAAGACGGGTCATTTGAGCAAGTTGCCCGGCCCTTTTGTTCATAAGTTCTGTAAACACATGTCCTCCTACGGAGAGGTTTTCATCAATCTGGGTTTTAGCGCTGTCTATCATAGCAGTATCTATAAAAACAAGCGTTGCGAGTTGAACCAGACCGAGTAGGGTTAAAAAGAAAAAAAGGAGCTTTGATTTAAAATGGTGAAAAAAAGGTCGTATCAGCGATAAAGCCCCCCCCCGCCTTCTAATGTGGGGCCCCGCCTTGAGTGCCATTGCTGCGTAAGGTGTACTGTAAATTTAACGTCATCGTCATTGCCGTTGGCCACGGAGACATTCAGTGTTTGACCTTGTGACTTTGGTCCCATGGCTGGATGCCAAACGGCTACATCATATTTACCCTCCGGCACATTATTTATGATCATTTTGCCTTTAGAATCGGATTTTGCAAAATATGGTGTCTCTACGACATATATATATGCCTTCATCCAGTCGTGAATATTACAGCCGACAACTACCACACCCGGTTTGTCAAAAAGTACTTTGTTGTTGGCATCGACACCGGGAGGATACAAGGGAATTTCAAATTGTTTTGCAGAAGAAAAAGAGTAAACGTGATGGCGTATTTTGTCGTCATTGGGGAATGTTACGGTAGTACCCACCTGCACAGGCGTTACAAAGGCAATAAATTCCTTGTCAACCTGGTCAATAACGACATCTGACGGCTTTTTTAAATCTTTTATAGTAACAGAAACGGGAGTTGCCGTTACAACCGCATCTTCTACCGGTTTACCCTCCTCATCGGTAATAAATGCCTTAATGTTTGCCCCATAACAGCAGGATACTAAGACTAAAACAAAGAAAAAATAAATTGTTATCACAGAAATAGTAATAAAATATTTATTATTTTTCATCCAATCCTCATGCCAATATATAGTATCTTTTCAAAAACTATACATGATAGCAAATTTTTCAATGTTTTCATAGTATTTCCACCCTGAGGCATATCCTAAAACATATGAATAACCGGCATTTAGCGATAAATGTCCGGTCAGGGCATAGCTGGCTCCAAATAAAAGCTGGTGGGAGTGGCCGTGCATCTTATATGTCCACATAGGTTCTTCATAAGCATCGTCAAGGATGTTTGCCTTCGAGGAGTATTTTATCTCGTTGACATAATCCTTACAGGCTGAGGATACGAAATCACCTGTGTTATAAGAATAACCTGGGGTGATAACTAAACTGGGGGTGGCAAGAAAGTTCGCTATAAATGAAATCCTCTGGCTGTTGAGATCAAAAACGCGGCCGGAAGCACCCTCCTCAGCAGCATCGAGGTTTTTGCCCCTCCTTGCGGTATATTGATACCCTGCCTGCAAGTCTATCCTCTCACTTATATACCCTCCTGCATTAATACCAACTGTATATATCATGCTGTCTCTGTTGCTGTCACTTACGGCAAGATATGAAGCGGAGCCATTCAGGGAAATCCAGGGAATCTCGTGGCCTAAGCCGAGTTTTTGCACTAAAACAAATGAAGGTCCGGCAAGGATGCTGTCCAATTTATGATATAAAGCAAATATATCACTGGATACATCGGCCGTCAGCCTTAATCTTGTATATTCCCCTAACTGATAATATCTGCCAAGGGATATTGAGGGTGATGTCACGAAATCTCCTCTTTTCTCTTCGGAAGCAAATATATAATTTATATTATCGCTGTACCTGGAAGATAGACTGGTATCTAATATCCACTCCGCCCATTCGGCATATGACGCGGAAGGAAACACGGTCATAGCTATAAAGAGAAATAGACAGAGGCTAAGAGGCCTGATTTTCCCAAAACTATTCAAGGTAACCACCATCCTTGTTCATTACTGACAGCATTAATAAATTTTCTTTGCAGGCAATTCCGGTTTATATTAGCATAAACCACTGAATTAATCAAATGATTTTCCCTGAAGGGACTGCGTCAGAAAAAAGGGATAGGGGGTGGAGGCAGAGCTTAAAACAGTCTGGTCGTAACCACGCCGGAAATAACCATAACCTTAATAGGAGGAAAGATGAATTTACAGACATATGATTCGGATCAAAATTTTTGTCGTGCACCTCAATGGTGAAGTTTATTAAACACTTTGCGTTATATCTGTGGAAAATTATTTTGTGGATTACAGTGGACATAATACTCTATAATCACATAGCTGAGTACGAAACTATAAGGGGGTATAGAGCATGAAGCAATTTGTATGTACCGTATGTGGTTATGTGCACGAGGGGTCAGCGCCGCCGGATAAATGTCCTCATTGTGGGTCTGCTTCCGAGAAGTTTGTCGAAAAGAGCGCAGATGGGATGCAGTGGGCGGACGAGCACAGAATAGGAGTGGCAAAAGGTGTGGATAAGGAGATTTTGGAAGGTCTCAGGGCCAACTTTATGGGAGAGTGTACCGAGGTAGGTATGTATCTTGCCATGAGCCGCCAGGCTGACAGAGAGGGACTTCCAGAGGTTGCCGAGGCATATAAGAGAATTGCTTTTGAAGAGGCTGAGCACGCGGCGAAGTTTGCGGAACTCCTTGGAGAGGTGCTGCAATCAAGCACTAAGGAGAATCTGAAAGCACGGGTTGACGCGGAAAATGGCGCGTGTAAAGGTAAAAAGGATCTTGCCACAAAGGCCAAACAACTTAATCTGGATGCTATTCATGACACAGTCCACGAAATGTGTAAAGACGAAGCACGTCATGGTCAGGTATTTGAGGGACTGTTAAAAAGGTATTTCTAAAAATACCGCTCAGTAAGTCATCGATAGAAGTAGTACGGGGTGAGTTTATATGGGACGAGTTTCAGCCGTGGCTGTGTCGTTGTGATTTTAGACGAGGTAGTTCTGTTTTTGCGGAAGGTACCGCCCTTTCAGTTTCTTAGCGACAGGGCGCTCAAGGGCGCGATTAAGGGCATAGTGTCAGAGTTTTACCCTAAAGGATCGGTAATCGCCACAGTGGGCGGCCCCGGCGACGAGTACCTGTTTGTTATACGAAAAGGCGGGGCTAAAAGATCGTTGTATCGTGAAGGAGAAGAGACATTGGTCGATTACAGGGGCGAAGGCGAGGTAATTGGCTATCTTTCTCTTTTTGGCGAGGATGTGCCCTGGACTAACATCACTGCCATAGACGATACAATATGCTATCTGCTGAGAAAGGATCGGATAAAGGGGCTTATCGATACGGATGATGAGGCAAGGAAGCTGTTCTCAAAGTCTTTTTTGCATCCACTCAACAAGAATGCCGTCAAAGATGCTCAGAATTTTACCTACAGCTGCGGCGAAAAGATACTCTTTAGCACGCGCGTGGGAGACATCGCAATGAGGAATCTCGCCACTGCCCCGCAAGACATATCCATAAGAGAGGCAGCCCGGCTTATGACGCAGCGCCGTACGGGTTCCCTTATTTTCCTCGATGCAGCGGGCGCTCCCATCGGCATCGTTACCGACAGCGACTTACGCGATAAGGTAGTCTCTCAGGGCAGGGATGTAAATGAACCGGTCAGCACAGTTATGACCAGTTCAATTCACAGTGTGGACGCAGGGGACTATTGTTACGAGGCAGTGCTCATGATGATCAAAAATAACGTCCACCACCTCATAGTGATGAAAGAGCAACGACTATGGGGCATACTAACAAACCACGACCTGATGCTTTTACAGGGCACATCCCCGCTTGCCATAGTAAAGGACATAGAGAGCCAGTCTTCGGTCAACGGGTTAATCCCCGTATCAGGCAAAATAAACGGCGTCTATAACATGCTGCTCAGCGATGGAGCCAGGGCAGGCAATGTCCTGAGGATAATCACCGAGATAAATGACAGGCTCGTAAGGAAGGTCATCACGCTTACCGAAGAAGACCTAAGTCCGCCTCCGGTTGCCTATGCGTGGATTGTTTTTGGCAGCGAGGGCAGGAAAGAGCAGACATTTAAGACCGACCAGGACAACGCGGTTATCTATGGCGACCCTGCAGATGAGCTTGAAGCTCAGGCTGCTCATGACTATTTCGCACGTTTCTCGGTATTGGTCAGAGATAATTTACTTAAGGTCGGCTTTCCCCCATGTCCCGGCAACTACATGGCTTCTAATCCCATATGGCGCCAGCCGCTGAAAACATGGAAAAAGTACGCAGCCAATTGGACTGCCACCCCTTCCTCTAAGGCTGTTCTTAATACAGTAACCATCTTCGACTCCAGAACCATTAATGGAGATGAAAGCCTGCTAACGGCATTCAGAGAGCACCTTCAGTCCCATATTACCGGCAACAGGTTGCTATTGGGCAATGTGGCAAGTCTTTCCATAAAAAATGCCCCGCCAATAGGATTTCTCAAGGCCTTTGTCGTTGAAAAAAGCGGTGAACACAAGGACATGCTGAACCTGAAAGTAAAGGGAGTGGCGCCTATAGTTGACCTGGCCAGGCTGTTTGCCCTTGAAAAAGGAGTTGGAATAACTTCCACGCTAAAGCGCATAGAGTCGCTTGCGGATACACACAGCATTGTAAAAGAATACGCCGAGGAGCTTATCCATGCGTTTGAGTTTATAATGCTGTTGAGAATCCAGCATCAATTCGAAAAAATAAGAAGAGGACTTCCCCCGGACAATTTTATAAGACCTGATAAGCTTACGAATCTTCAGAAAAGAACTGTCAGAGAGGCCTTTCAAATCATATCGAAGATACAGGGCATGGTCATAGAGCGGTACAGGGAGATGATATGGTAACGCGCATGGAAAGACTCTTTGGCCGCCCAAAGGAAAAAATCAGGCGTAACGCCCCAATTACATCCCTTGCCTTTGTCTCAGTTGACCTGGAGCTTACCGGCCTTAATGAAAAACGTGACGCTATTGTCTCGATAGGAGCCGTAAAAATGACAGGGGGCAGGATTCTCCTCTCAGACTTCTTTTACAGGCTCATAAATCCAAACATCCCATTTCGCGGCCCAAGCGTTACTATTCACGGCATAACCCCCTCGGACGTTCATGCCTCAGATGGCATGGAAACAGTGGTGCGGGAGTTCATCGACTTCTGCGGCGATGATGTTATCATAGGGCACTGCGTGGAGATTGATATGGCCTTTTTGGGCAGGGACATCAGAAAACTCACTGGACGGCGATTCAGAAATAAATCTGTAGATACCCTGTCTGTTTATAAATGGCTCTTAAGCAGAAATTACTACAATATGGATAATACTTTGACGAAAAACTCTTCGCTTTATGAAATAGCTAAATATTTTTCAATACCTGTGGAAATCAGTCATAACGCCATAATGGACGCCTATATAACAGCCCAGCTTTTTCAACGTTTTATCCCGGCACTGCAGTGCTGCGGCTCACAACAAATCGGCGATTTACTCAGAATTGGTAATCCGTCCAAAGGAGGTGTGATAGTATCTGGAGAATTCAGTAATTTTTAATGTACCTGATTAAATGCAGGCCAGCCCTGTATGCCGTAAATTATAAAAAGGAGGACTACATGAGCGGCAACAAAACAAGTTTCAACTTTAAGGACGACAAAGATTTCATAAAGCTCTCGCGGCAGAAATCCTTCGTATCGATAGTTCTGACCATACTTGAACTATTCTTCTACTTTGGTTTCATAAGCCTGATAGCCTTTAACAAACAATTCCTGTCGTCAATGCTGACTGAGCGAATTACCGTAGGGATTCCCATAGCGGTTGGCGTCATAGTGATGTCGTGGATATTGACCGGTATTTACGTATATTGGGCAAATAACACCTATGATGTGCTGGTAAAAAAAGTAAAAGATAAGGTGGAGGGTTAACGCATGGCGCAGTCAATCATAGGACAGGTACATCCGGTTTCCATAGCCTTTTTCTTTTTATTTGTACTAAGTACGCTCTGCATCACCTACTGGGCTGCGAAGCGCACGAGGACTACGAAGGAGTTTTACGCGGCTGGAAGGAGCATTACCGGATTTCAGAACGGTCTGGCACTAGCGGGAGACTATATGAGTGCCGCCTCGTTCTTAGGTATCGCCGGTCTGGTTTCGACAAAGGGTTACGACGGCCTGATTTATTCGGTGGGCTGGCTTGTGGGCTGGCCGATTGTAATGTTTCTGATAGCTGAGCCGCTTCGCAATTTGGGCAAATATACATTTGCCGACGTAGTTGCCTACCGCTTGAAGCGTATGCCTATCAGGACATCGGCTGCCGCAGGGTCTCTTGTTACGGTGCTGTTTTATCTGATTGCCCAGATGGTTGGGGCAGGCACACTGATAAAGCTGATGTTCGGGCTTCCCTATGAGTATGCCATAGTGATAGTAGGATGCCTGATGATAGCATATGTCCTTTTTGGCGGTATGCTGGCCACCACATGGGTGCAAATCATAAAGGCTGTGCTACTGCTTGGAGGCGCTACGGTACTTGTTATTCTTACGCTGTCTAAGTTCGGATTTAATTACGGGGAACTTTTTGGCAGTGCCTCGCAAAAATATGGGCCTGAGTTCCTTCAGCCCGGCGGACTTGTCACAAACCCTGTAGATGCTATCTCGCTGGGACTTGCCCTCATGTTCGGCACGGCCGGCCTTCCTCACATCCTGATGAGGTTTTATACGGTGCCTGACGCTAAGGAGGCGAGAAAGTCGGTTTTCTATGCCACAGGTTTTATCGGCTATTTTTACATCCTGACAGTAACGATTGGCTTTGGTGCCGCAGTCCTGGTTGGTAAGAAGGTAATAATGGCTATAGACAAGGGAGGAAACATGGCAGCCCCTCTGCTGGCCGAGGCCCTGGGCGGGCATGTGTTTCTTGGATTTTTGGCCGCGGTAGCGTTTGCCACAATACTTGCCGTAGTGGCGGGGTTGACCCTGGCGGGTGCCTCGGCACTGTCGCATGACCTCTATGCAGGCGTTTTCAGAAGAGGGCAGGCCAACGAAAAGGATGAGGTGAAGGTAGCAAAAATCGCCACAATTGGCCTTGGCGTATCGGCAATGCTCCTCGGTATATTGTTCAAAGGGCAGAATGTTGCCTTCATGGTAGGGCTTGCCTTTGCCGTGGCCGCAAGCGCTAACTTCCCGGCACTTCTCATGTCTATAATGTGGAAGAAATTCTCTACCAGTGGTGCCGTTGCCAGCATATGGACGGGTCTTATTCTGGCAGCCGGACTTATTATCATAAGCCCGACGGTGTGGGTTGACATAGTCCACTCATCAGAAAAGGCCGCGGTGGAAAAACAAATAAGCGAAGCGGAGGCGCAGTCAAAGGCTAAAGTAGAAACTCTCGAAAAGGCCGCCGCCGACCCTAAGGCTATATCCGATGAGAAGGCAGCCCTGGGGGCTATGAAAAAGGAGCTTGCCTCTAAAATGCCTCAGGCCCCGTTTCCTCTTAAAAACCCCGGCCTCATATCTATGGGTGCCGCCTTTTTGATAGGTATTATAGTATCTCTGCTATCGAGTGAGCCTGAAGCGCAGGAGAAATTCGAGAAAGAAAAACTACGGGCATATATAGGCATTGGCTCGGAGTAGTTTTCCTTTCGCAGATAGATTTTAACTGGTCTTTATTTCGGGAGAAGGATAAAAAAATAGTCCTTCTCCCCAACTTGTCTTTTAACCCTTTCTGCACTTTTTGAATATCCCTATACCTCTTCCTATAAGGGAGTGTTTTTTCGCAGTATCTGGACTTTCTGTTTTTGGCATGTATTTCTTTTCCCGCCACACGCAGATGTTGTTGGCAATCTCCTCGTCGAGGGCAATGTTAGACCCCTCGCATTCGATGACGAATGATGGATATGTCTGGTGAAGTTTTATTTTTACACCTGGTCTGATTTGAAGGCCGTTTAATCTGTGAATCTCATGGTCCTTTCTGCAGTTGACATATGCCACGCGCGCCGACTGCCCAATTTCGAGGCCGGTGAGGTGGATGACTGAGCTTTCTATCGTAGTGGCGGCATTATCGCAGCACTCCCCGGGCGGAATCGGCAGACCCTGCGGACTTTCCTTTGGGTGCCCAAGCATAGTGCAAATGCTGTCCACAAGGGCAGGGCTGACCATGTGCTCAAACTCACAAGCGCCCTCCTCGATGTTCTTGGTCATTCCCATTACGTCAAAAAGCAGTCTCTCGGCCAGCCTGTGAGCGCGGATTATACGTCTGGCTCGCTCCTCTCCTTTTATTGAAAGCGATATGGTTTTATCGTCGTCAGAAACATCGGCAAGACTGCTGTCAAGGCAGTCGTTGACAATCTCCATGTTAAAGTTGTCCCCTATTTCAGCCTTCAATTCGGCCATCAGGTTTTTACCATCCTCTTTCATATACCAAAGGGCCTCAAGGTACTCGTCCATCTCCATCGTATTTTTCATTTCAAATGACCTCCGAACTACCTTATTGCATAACTATGATAACATTTAATATATTAGAAAAATATTAGTAATACCCGGTTCAAAAACCCCGCAATGAGCACCGATGTAAATGTCATCGTAGATACCATGAACAGGGTGGACTTCCATCCCTGGTGTTTTACTATTATTCCTATATGGGCAAGGCATGGTACGAACATCGTGGTCAGTACTACCGCCACGATACTCTGAACGAAATTCAAATGTCCGTTTTCAGACATTTTTATTATCACGCTGGCAGCGGCCTCCCTCCTTGCTATTACCAGAATCAGGGCGTCAACCATCTCGGTTGGCAGACCCAAAAATCCTTCGACTACTGGTTGAAGAAATACCTTCATAATCTTTAAAATACCTGTCTTATCCAGTGCAAACATGGCAATGGCGGCATACATAAACGCCGGCAGGGCCTCCTCTAAAAACCAGAACAGGCGGTAGTAGGTCTTCTTGAGAACTGCCTTCAAATTCGGCATTCTGATTGCCGGCAACGCCTGTATAAAACAGCTCTTGTCGTCGTCCTTAATAATTTTGTTCAGGATAAGGCCGGTTATTGCCTCTATGGCGGCAAGAACGGAGAAGGTTATAATGAATGCCTTTATTCCAACTCTGCCTAAGAGGCTCATATTAAGGCCAATCTGCGGGGCACAGGGTAGGGCGAACGCAATAAGAAAAATGGTTATGTACCTCTCCTTAGGCGATGTCAACGTCTTTGCGGTAAGCGTGGCCATTGTCTTACATCCAAACCCCAGCACCATAGGCATAATAGACGCCCCGCTCAGGCCGATCTTATCAAAGACACGCTTAGATAACACACTAAGATTTGGGATGTATCCCACATCCTCCAGTGTATTGTACAGTATGAAATATACGGAGAGTATAGGCAGCACTGTCAACAATGCACCGCCCACGCCAAGCGTAAACACACCATAAGGGCCTATAAAAAAATCCTTCCAGAAAGGGTAGGTAATAAGCGAATCCAGACGTGTCTGCACAGGGAGCCAGAGGAGCTTTTCCATCCAGTCCGATATCCAGTTCGCCACGTTTACGACCAGAAAGTATGTGGCAACTATAATTCCCATAAGAATCGGGACGCCAAATATGACCGAACGGCACATGCGGGCAATAGTCTCAGATACCCTTCCGGTAAGTGCCACCTGCCTTTTTATGATTTTCTCTGTAACGGCATCGACCCATTCCGCCCGTTTGTGATTTATAGTTCTGACAAGATTCCCCTTAAAATACTCCTGAACTTCGTTAACCGCGTCCTGTATCTTCCGGTACTGGTCTTCGGAGACAGCATCTATCAGGTATTTATCTAGAAAAGGGTCGTTAAGCAATGCTAAAATAGCGGTTTTTTGTTTATACGGAAGCGGCTCTGGCAGAAGTGCCTCCACCGTTGAGATGCCTCTTGACATAATATCGCCGTAGTGTATCGAAAGCTTCCCCACACGCGCCCTTTGTATGGCGATTTTGAGCTTGTTCGTTCCGATTCCCTTTGTGGCTATGGACTCAATCACTGGAATGCCGGTGATTTGAGACAGCATGTCGGAGTCTATCCACATACCCTTTTTAGAGGTCTCGTCTATCGCGTTTATTGCTATTACCATAGGGATTTGAAGCTCCATGAGGTCTGCGGCGAGGGCAAGTGATTGTTTAAGCAGGTTTGCGTCTATACATAAAAGTAAGACGTCAGGCCTTTCCTGAAATATCAGGTCCCGCACCACCAGTTCGTCTTCCGAATGGATGAACAAACAGTAGAGTCCCGGCGTGTCATAGACCTCATAGGTCTCTTCCCCCATGCGGAACTTCCCTTTTTTGACGCATATGGTCGATAAGGGGTAGTTGGCAACGATAGAGTATTCACCTGTAAGGTTGTTAAAAATCTGGCTCTTACCGCTGTTTGGAAGGCCGGCGACTATTACTTTTTTGGGCGTCCGCGGCGTGTCCGTTGAACTGGTTTCGACAGAGGCATCGGGTACTATGGCCTTTTTCGTATCGTTTTTTTGCTTTGACACCTTGTTGCCCCTTAAACGGCTTTCATTTGAAATATTTTACTTGACAACACAAACAAAATAGCATTACTATTTACAGCACGTTAAGATAACATAAATTTTGGCTAATTGCAATCAGATTATATTTATATAGAAAAAGGGGGATAAGATGGCCGAAGCGAGCGAGTATCAAAAAGAAATCGAAAGATTAAAACAGAGACTTACTGAGATAGAGGCGCCGCCTGTGCCGCAAACTGAGGTGTCAGCCGCTGCCGGCGCGGGCAGGCCGTCCGAAGCTTCGAGAGTTGACGCTCCCCGCGTGGAATCGTTTTCCTCTCCATCAATCCCGATAAATCAGAACGTTTCTGACCAGAAAATAGAAGCGGCCGTAAAGACAGCAGTAAAACCCACCGTCTCGCATGAAATGGGAGTCGGCTCAGAACCTGAAAGCCCGTGGGGTCCGGTAGGGCTTGACGTCGGCACAAGCAATATAGTCATGGCCCAGAATAAGGGCAATAAAGTACAAATAATTAAGCAGCTAAACGCCTTTTTCACCATACCCCAGTCCAAATTCACCAAACAGATACTCACTCAAAATAATGTAATGTTTTTCGAGCACAACAAACGCTACTATATTATAGGATACTCCGCCGAGGGCTTTGCCAATATGTTTAACTCCAACACAAGGAAGTCGATGGAAAAAGGCCTTCTAAGCCCGCGTGAAGACGAAGCCGTTATCGTTATTCAGTCTATAATAAACACCCTGATTCAAAAACCCAAGAAATTCGGTGAAATAATCTGTTTCAGTGTCCCCGGGCAGCCGATAGAAAGAGAAGTCATCATTACCGGGCACGAATCAATAATAAAGATGTATCTGGAGACACTTGGCTACACACCTATCTCGATAAACGAGGGCCTCGCCGTGGTAATGTCCGAGCTGTCGGACGATAGTTTTACGGGCATAGGTGTAAGCATGGGCGGTGGGATGTGTAACGTCTGCCTTTCATATTTATCAGTGCCTGTTATAACGTATAGTATTCAAAAGGGCGGCGATTACATAGATGAAATGGCAAGTCTCGAAACAGGCGAACCTGCCACAAAGATAAAGGTCATAAAAGAAGAGTCTTTAGACCTCTCCGTTCTCCCTAAAAACAAGCTTGAGCTGACAATGCACCTTTATTATAACGACCTTATCAATCACCTCGTAAGGAGTATTCAGGACGTTATAACGTCGTCTGAAAATATACCAAAAATTACCGAACCAATCCCGATAGTATTAAGCGGCGGAACGGCTATGCCAAAAGGATGTAAGGAAAAATTTGAAAAGGCCCTCAATGCTATCAGACTGCCGATTGAGATCTCCTCAATCAGGGTTGCAAAGGAGCCTCTTAATGCCACAGCAAAAGGGGCATTGGTAATGGCTATGGCAGAATCCCGTTAACTTAGAGCCGTCAGCGATAAAAAAAATGTCTCTTAAGGTAGTCATTTTTTCAGCCGATACCATTAGAGGAAGTATGATAAAAAAGGCTCTTGAGAGATGGGTTGATAAACCCGCGCGTGATTCCGGCATTCAGCCCGGCGGCAGTGACTCCAGAGTTACCCAATATGAAGAGAAAATACCAGTTCTGATTCTTTTTTTTGAGGACTTGCTCAATATCGAAGAGACGCTTACAAGGGAAAGGCCGGCGGTTGTGGTTTTGGATATGAAAGGATATTTCCAGGGGGAATTGGAGAAATTCAGAAACGGCTGTGCGCAGCTCTTTGCGCAGGCGGTATATTTTAAAGTATTGGCTATAGGAAACACAGTGCGAAAAGAATCGTCGGTTATAAAAGATGTGGTAAGCGATTGGTGTATGGATACTCCTATTGACCCCGTGCTGATTGTATCAAAAGTCAGAATGCTTCTTGCTTCCGGCGCTAAAAGCGGCAGTAACGGCAACAATCAATCCGATACAGATGTCCTGATGAGCAATCTGATGGGATTTCTCAACATAAAATGATTGCTTTCTTATATATTATAGACAGGAGCGTGTAACATGCCAAAGAAAGTTATTGCAATAGTAGGGCCAAAAGGAGGCGTTGGGAAAAGCACTATAACAGCCAATCTCGCCATCGCCATAGCCGGGTTGGGGAAGAAGACTATTGCCGTTGACCTTGACCTCGGCGGGGCAAATCTGCATGTTATTCTTGGGATACGGAGTTACGCATATTCACTTGACGATTTTGTCCTGAAGCATATAAAAACGCTTGAGCAGTCGCTCATCGAGACAGATATCCCGAATCTGAAACTCATCTGCGGAGGCTCTAAAATTCCCGATATAGCAAACATGCCTTTCCAGCAGAAGGTCAAGCTGATAGGGCATATTTCAAAGCTGGACTGTGATGTCGTAATTCTGGATTTAGCGGCTGGTTCGGCCTTTAACGTAGTGGATTTTTTATTCATAGCGCAAATCGGGCTTTTGGTGACTACCCCTGAGGTAACATCTTTGATGAAGGCGTACGGTTTTATAAAAACAGCGATATTCAGGCTGTTGACCTTTCATTTTAAGGAAAGACATACGGAGCAATTCATGGAACTCCTCGACAAGGCTAAGGACGTAGATGCTAATCCAGATTTAAATACAATAGAAAAATTTCTCAAGGCTGCCGAAAAAATAGACGCAGGGCTTGTGGAATCAGCCCGTAAGAAAATCGCGCGCTTTACTCCCAGTTTTGTAATCAATATGGTTCAATCGGCGCGGGACATAAACACGGGGATGGTAATTCAAAATCTGGTAAAGCAATACACAAACTTAAACACGAAGGTCATGATGACGCTGCCAAACGACGAATCGGTAAAACGCGCTTTATTCAAGACTAAGCCGGTCATGCTTAGTGAACCTATGTCGCCGTTTGCAATCGCTATCAAGGAACTCGCGCATAAATGTATAAACACGGTTTAGCTCAGGCAGTCTGAGCGGTAGTCTGCAACAGTGAGGCAGCAGGTACTTTATAATTGAACAAAATTCAGGAGGGGCTATGCCGGAGGATGCTAACCGCAAGTATAAGTTTAACTGGGATTTACTGGGAGATTTGCAATTAGGAAGGCCAAACCTTGGACATCAGATGAGGGTAGAGGTCTATCGTCTGATGCAGTACAGTTTTAGAGACGTTATCGAGGAGCGCTATGGCTCGGATGAGGCCGACAGGGTTTTCTATGAAGCCGGGTTCCTGGCAGGTAAGGCAATTTACGACAATCTCATCGGGCAGCAGGAAGATCTGAACGCATTTATCAGGAAATTGCAGACCGTGCTGAAAGAGATGGGCATCGGCATCCTTCGCGTTGAGGAGGAAGACCTGAACAATGGCCGCATAACAATGACAGTTGCAGAAGACCTGGACTGCTCCGGGCTGCCTGAAACCGGTATAGAGCTTTGCACCTTTGACGAAGGATTTCTTGCCGCACTTCTTAAAAGTTATTCAGGGAAGTCTTTTACGGTAAAAGAGATTGACTGCTGGTGCACGGGGGATCGCACCTGCCGTTTCTCCGCACAAGTTAACGAGGAATAAATGGACGAACGCACAGAGAAAATCATTGATCAGTTTGCCAAAGGACGCCTCCCTGTGATTGCTTCGGATGTGGAATACGCTGAGCAGCTTTCGGCGCTTAGTGTATATCTGGATGCAATCATGCGTTTTGCGCTGGCGCTTAGTAACGGCGACCTCAGCCAATCGATAGGGCAGGGTGTGGCAGGGCTGTCGGCAGTTTGAAGGCACTCCACGGCAGCTTAAAACACCTTACATGGCAGACTAAACAAATCGCATCCGGTGATTTCTCCCAGAGGGTTGAGGTTATGGGGGAATTCTCAGCTGCCTTTAACAGCATGGTTGAAGGTCTCGACGAATCGCGAACTGAGCTTGAGACAGCATACAGTCGTATGAATGAAGATATGATTGAGCTTCAGAGAATGTCGGCGAAGCTCAAAGAGAGCGAGGAACGTTTCAGGCTGATTGCCGAGAGTGTTAGCGATGTCATCTGGACGCTTGACGCCTCGATGGAAAGTTTTACCTATGTAAGCCCATCGATTGCGTCCCTGCGTGGATTTACCGTTGAAGAGGCCATTGGTGAAACTCTTAAAGAGGCTCTGACGCCGGAGTCTTACGCCTATGTTCGAAACGCCCTGATGCAAAAACTTGCGTCCTTTAAGGAGTCCGGCAATATAGACCGCTTTTCGGAGAGGATTGAAATAGAACAAAAGTGCAAGGATGGAAGGATAATCCCTGTGGAGGTAGTCATCTCGGCCATCACCGCGGAGGATGGTCATATTAAGGAATTCGTAGGAATATCGAGGGATATTACAGAGCGTAAAAGGGAAGAAGAAAAACTAAAATACAGCAGCACACACGACGCCATGACAGGGCTTTACAACCGTGCCTTCTTCGATGACGAATTGGGACGTATAGCCCATGGCCCGCTGTTTCCGGTCAGCTTTATAGTGGCCGACCTGGACGGCCTGAAACGTGTTAACGACTCAATCGGGCATGAGGCAGGCGACCAGCTCATCAGAGGGGCATCCGACGTGCTTAAGATGTCGTTTCGGAGAAGCGACGTAGTTGCGCGCACGGGAGGCGATGAATTCCTGATTATCCTCAGCATGACCGATGCGGAGCTAGCCGCTAAATCAATGGAGCGTATAAGGATATATCAAGAGCAGTATAATAAGAATAGCGGTAACCTGCCGGTGTCTATATCACTTGGAGCGGCAACTGCCGAAACCCCCGAAGAGCTCGACGCGGCCATCAAAGAAGCCGACAAACGAATGTACGACGATAAGGTATCCCGCAAACAGCAGCGCGTCGGCTAAGAAAGATTAATTGCAGCAAATAGCTGTAAAATCTCATCGCTGCCTTATAAACCAATTCCATTTCAAATCAAAGGATTCCCAATATCCAGATTCATAATATCCGGTCAAAAGAATATCCCGTCAAAAGAATATCCCGTCAAAAGAATCATCCTGAGCCTGTCGAAGGATTACCATTCCTTGTTCACTGAATGTGGCCTCAGTCGTACAGGCGGCTGTATTTGATGGTATATATATAATTTTACATAATATATCTTATCGGACTTTTTGTATCAACATGTTTTGTGGATAACTTGTCAGTAATCGCTTGAATTTGCCTTGCAGCGCCTCTGTTTACGCGCTTCTACCGTTATTGTCTAACTATTGAGCAGTTGATTATTCTTTATAAATTGACAGGTTATCTGATTATTACCGGCTTTCCGGCTAGACGGTCATCTTCCTGCCCGGTAACTATCAGATTTACAAGGTGTTTTTTTCGTATCTCAAATCCCGGCACTAACTCAGAAACTATTTTAAGATAATTGCCCGTTGTGCCGCTGAATGAGCCGTTTTCAATTGTTTCAACTGCCGCGCATAGAACTTTTCCTGCCTGAGCGGACATATATGCCTGCTTCTTCTCACCGGACAGTTCTCTTAAATGTGCTGCCCATTGTTTTTTTATCCCTTCATCCACAGCCCCGGGCATTTCTGCCGCCTTCGTGTTTTTCCTCTTCGAGTATGGAAATACATGCAGATATACCAGTGGTATGGATGAGATAAACCCATATGTATCGTTGAAGCTATCATGTGTCTCACCGGGGAAACCAACGATGACGTCAGTGCCTATCGATATGTTATCGATGGCGCTATGCAGCCGTAGGATGGTTCTTCTGAAATCGGAGGTGTTATATGGCCGGTTCATTTTCTTTAATATAACATCGTCGCCGCTTTGCAGTGGTATGTGAATGTGGCTGCAAATCCTGCCATTTTCATAGAGCCGGATAAGTCTGTCCGTAATTTCGCTTACCTCGATAGAGGTCAATCTTATTCTTAAATTGTTCGTATTTATCAATATGTTTTCTATGAGCGCTGAAAGTTCGGTTTTAGGATTTAGGTCAACTCCATAATAGCCTATATGAATCCCTGTTATGACGATTTCCATAAAACCTGCCTCTTCAAATGCCTGAGCCTCGCGGATGACTTCGCTGACAGGTCTTGACCTCGATGCCCCTCTGGTTTGTGGTATCTGGCAGTATGTACAGTATGCGTTGCAGCCGTCTTGTATTTTAAGCAAGGCGCGGCTGTTTCCATGATCCCCTGGCGCCGTGGTCCCGGGATTTGGGCTATGTCCGAATTTATCTTTGAAATAAGCGTCTTTGTCCGCGTTTTTTACGATCTCGATTGTCTTGCTTATCTGTCTTATCAGCGGCTGATTAAGCTCCGAATAGCAGCCCGTCACAATTACCGACGCCCCCGCCTTGAGCGCACGCCTTATTAATTGCCTTGACTGATAGTCGCTTTTAGCCGTAACGCTGCATGTGTTTATTATACAGACATCCGGCGATTCCTCGAGCGATGTCTTACAATGGGAGTTTTCTATTAAGATGTTTTCTATCAGGCTGCTTTCAGACTGGTTGGATTTACAGCCAAGCGTAAGCACACAGAATTTCATTACCGTTCAGTCTGGCCGGCCTTCGAGGGAGTGTCTAAAGGAATTTGTTATGCTTACCGTTATAAGCATTCCTTTATTAATTTTCTCATCGGGTGTGAAATTAACTATCTTATTTGTCCTCGTCCTTCCCGTCCAATGATTAGTGTCTGAGGAGCTTTCGCCTTCTACTATGATTTCTGTTGTTTGCCCCTTAAGCCGACGGTTTATTTTATCAGTTATAACATCCTGTAATTCAAGAATTGTTTTAAGTCTGTCTGATTTTATATCTTCACCAAGCTGGCCTTCCATTTCTGATGCCCGTGTGTAACGGCGTTTTGAGTATTTAAAGGCAAAGATGCCGTCAAATTCTATTTCTTTTAACGCCGCAAGTGTCTCTTCATGGTCGTCTCCGGTCTCAGTGGGAAAGCCTGTTATTATGTCGGATGTAATTGAGATGCCGGGGATGTGTCTCCTTAATTCGGTTATCTTATCGAGATACTGTGCGTATGAGTATTTCCTGTTCATCAGGGAGAGTATCCTCGAAGAGCCTGACTGAAGCGGCAGATGTATATGCTCACACACCTTTTCGAGATCCCTTATTGCACAAATTAACTCCGGCGAGAGGTCCTTAGGATGAGACGTTATGAAGCGTACCCGTTCTATCCCTTGTATCGCGTTTACGGATTTAAGCAGCTGCGCGAAAGACGCCGTTACATTCTTTGGGTCTCTGTAGGAGTTTACGTTTTGCCCAAGCAGTGTTACCTCTTTATAGCCTTCGTCTGAGAGGGTCTTTATCTCGTTGAGGATACTGTCTGTTGGCCTCGAGCGCTCCCTACCCCTTGTATGTGGAACCACGCAGTAGCTGCAAAAGTTATTGCAGCCGTACATGATATTTACCCACGCCCGTGTGCCGTCGTTTCTTATGGCAGGGAGGTCTGTCTCTGCCAGAGCGGGGTTTTCTTCCACGGCGGCCTTTCTCTTATCTCTCAGTATGAGTTCTGGAAGTTTTACAATATTCTGCGGCCCGAACGTGAAGTCAACATCTTTGTTATCTATTAAAAATTTCTCGCCCTCTTGTTGCGCGATACACCCGGAGACAACTATTTGCAGCCCCGGCCTCTTTCTCTTTAAGCGTCTGAAGTATCCCAGTCTTGACAGAAATTTATGCTCGGCCTTCTCTCTGATGCTGCACGTGTTTAGGATTATCAGGGCGGCGTCCTCTGGTCTGTCGGTAAAGGCGTATCCTTCGCCCCTTAGAACTCCGGCTATTTTCTCTGTATCGTGGACGTTCATTTGACAGCCCCATGTTTGTAAGTATGCGACTTTGTCCAATCAGCCCTTCATCAGTAATTTAATATCTCTAAGTAGTTTGCATAATCCTGCTCGATTACGCCGGTGCTGGAGCGCTTTTTCTGTTCAAAATCCTTTTGTGCCTTTTTAACATTGCCTTTATATTCCGGGGAGACACGTATTCCATCCATCAGCGCCTCGCTGGCCTCGCCATATCGTCCGGCGGCGTTGTGGCAGAGCGCTATTCCGAAATATGACCCTGTATTGGTTTGATTTCTGGCCAGAGAGTCCTTAAATGCCTTGATGGCCTCATCGTACTTGCCAATCCTGTATAAGGAATAGCCAAGATTTTGATAAGACTTATCAGGTGTTGCGTAAATAGGATTTGCCAGCGCTTTCTTAAACGCCTCAATGGACTCGGCGAATTGTCCCATGCCGGCGTATGTTATGCCAAGATTATTATAGGCGTCGGAGAAATTCTTGTCTGAGGCAACCGCCTTCAGAAAAGATTCCTTTGCATTGTTATACTCGCCAAACCTGTGATAAACAAGGCCAAGGGCATTTAAGGAGTCCTTGTCGCCAGGATTTATCTCAAGGGCCTTTTTAAATTCTACAAAGGCGCCCTGATAGTCGTTTTCCTTCATCTTTGAGACCCCGTGGACATAGTGCCCTTTGACCTGATTTTCCTTTTTGGTTTCTTCGTCTATCTGGGGAGTTGCATTGCGCGTCGAGCCTGTGCCTGAACAGGACACTAACACAGTCAACGTAAATAATATGTTAAGACACCACCTTACGTTCTTACTATTTATCATAATCTTCACCTCTGGCCAGCTTTGGCAGTTAACGTTTTGATATCCATATATGTGAAAACTCACCATCCTGAAATGCGTAAGCAAGCCCCAGCTTCAATATCTCGAGCAGGGCTAAAAAGGTTATTATGACTTCCACTTTTGTTGCCGCATCCGCAAATAAACTGTAAAATAAGATTTTATTCCTCTCAAATTCAAGCCTCTCAGTAATAATAGCAATTTTATCCTTAATGGTCAAGTGTTCTTTTGTTATTGACCCTATTGCAAATGGTTTTTTGTCTATTACGCACTGGAGGGCCTTTACAAGGTCATACAGGTTGAGATTGATAAGGTATGGCTGCTGCTGTGTCTTAGCGTTTTCGAGTGCCCAGCCGGCTTCCTTCGTAAAGATGTTTTCCCAGACAGCCTCTCTTTCCTTTAGTGAAAATGCCGCATCCTTATACGACTGATACTCGATTAATCTCTGAACAAGCTCCATGCGCGGGTCTTCCTCTTCCTCCTGCCCTTCCCTCTCCTCGGCGGGCAGCAGCATTTTTGATTTAATATGTATCAGTGTGGCCGCCATCACTATGAACTCACCCGCGATGTCGATGTTCAAATCCTTCATAATGGCTAAATACTCAAGGTACTGTCCGGTGATAAAGGCTATTGGTATGTCGTAGATGTCGATCTTATTTTTGTGTATCAGAGAGAGGAGCAAGTCAAGGGGTCCCTCAAAAATATCTAATTTTATTTTATACGCTTCAGACCCAGACATAGCATTCCCCTATTTAAACAATTTATCGAGCGCTATAAACACCAGCACCGTTACGCTGATATAGCCGTTCATATTGAAAAATGCCATATCAAGTTTACTTAAATCCCCTGGCCTGACAAGGTTGTGTTCGTATATCAGGAGACCGGCCACAATTGCCATCCCTGTATAATATACTATTCCCAGGTGAAATACGCCCCCGCAGGTCATCAGAAATATCCATGTAAGGAAATGAAATCCCCGCGCGATAAATAATGAACGCCTGACGCCGAAACGCTGGGGTATCGAAAACAGCCCGTATTGCCGGTCAAATTCGATATCCTGAAGAGCGTAGAGAATATCAAAGCCGGCAAGCCAGAATACGACAGCCGCCGACAGCGGCACTGCCTCCCATGAAACACTCCCCCTGACCGCTATCCATGCCCCAAGTGGTGCAAGTGCTATAGCCACCCCCAGCACTATATGGCATCCCCATGTTAAACGCTTCGTATAGGAATAGAGATATATGACAACCAGCACAATTGGGGAGAGCTTTAGACACAGGGGATTTAACATATATGCCGAGAAAACAAATATAATCGAAGACAACGCGATAAATGCCGCCGCCTGGGCTGTAGAGATAACCCCTGCAGGTATCTCACGATTTTTTGTCCTGGGGTTTTGGGCGTCTATCTTTCTGTCAATTACCCTGTTTAAGCCCATCGCCGCCGACCGTGCCGAAACCATCGCCACCGTTATCCATAGGGTTATATTAGTTTCTGGAAGACCTCCGGCCGCTAAAACGGCAGATGAAAAGGCAAACGGCAGCGCGAACAACGAATGTGAGAATTTAATCATCTTCAGGTAAGAAATTACGCGTGCAGAGTAAGCCATCAGTTATTAATTCGCAAGTTATATTTTATTTTGCAGCCGGGCATTTTCGATTACTATTGCCGCCTCTTCCGCAAGGGCCATAGCGAAGTCTATCTCGTCGTTAGAAAACACCCTTTGCTCGCTGGTCAGGAGCCTAAGTACCCCTATAATATTGTTGTACAGCATCAGAGGGATGACGAGAATACTCTTAATTCCTTCCCTTTCGGCCTCTTTGTTGAAAGATATCCGGGCGTCGTTTGCTGCGTCGAAAATGGCTACCGGTTCTCCCTTCAGGGCAATCTGTATATTTTCCTCGAACTCTATGGAGCCTCTGTTGAGATATTCATCGCTCAGGCCGGAGGATGCCGCCAGCTCCAGTCTCTGATTTATTGGGTTTAACAGCCGTATAGTTGCCGCCGTTGTATTCATTATCTCAGGCAGGCGCGTAACGATGTGATTTAATACCTTGCTGAAATCCGTTGTTTTTGTCCTGAGTTTTGTTATCTCCTGGATGGTCTTTAAATAAGTAACCTCTTTATACTTTTTTTCGTACATAGTAGCGTTAACGATTGCAAGACCGCACTGTTCGGCTAAGGAAGTAGTAAAGGCCACCTCTTCGGGAGTGAAATTTCGCAGTAAGCCGGTAAACAGCTTAATTATGCCAATTAGTTTACCCCTTGCCAGAATAGGCACGGAGAGGATACTTTTAATGCCCTCTTCTATTATGTCTTTTTTGTTCAGAACCCTGGGGTCTGTTGTCGCGTCGTAAATAAATACCGGCTTGTAGTTCAGTTCCTCGAGGATATTCATGTCCTTGTCCTTAAGAAAAGGCAGCGTTGACGCCTGTGAGTAGAGGTGATTCAATGCCTCCATGATATTCAGCTCTTTTACCGCCGGGTCTTTTGCCAAAAAATCTTTGTTTAGTCCATAAGCGGCTGCAAGTTTTATCTTTTTAGTATTTTCGTCTATAAGTTTTATCGTAGCCCCTTTTACCTGAATGGCCTCGGGAATTTTCCTGACAATCATGTTCAGAACTTCCTCGAGGTTGAGCGAAGAGCTTAACGCCTTTGAGATCTCCTGGAATACCCTCAGATATTCTTTTTCCCGTGATACAATACTCTCAAACTCCTTGGCGTTCATTATGGCCATAGCGGCCTGTTCGGCGATTGCCGATACGAATTTCATATCCTCGTCCGAGTAGTTTCTTGGCTCGGCAGTGTACATCCTCATTATTCCGATAATATCGTCTTTGAACCGCAGAGGGACACTCATGATGCTTCTGATGCCTTCTTTTTTTGCTGCATGAAAATATATCGAATTCTGATCGTCCGCCACATCATATATCGACACAGATTTGCCCGACATGGCGTCTTCCAAACTCTGGTCGAAGGTTACCGCACCCTTGTTAACATATTCGTCGGATAACCCGAATGACGCGGCAAAGTCTAAAGTCCTTGATTTCTTGTTTATCAACCGCAGAAGACATGCCTTGACATTCATTACTCTTACGATATTTGTAACAATAAGATTCATGACTTCATCTAAAGCGATACTTGAGCTTATCGCCTTGCAGATATTTTGATAGCTCTCGAGATAGACCCTTTTTTGAAAGATTTTTTCCGAACATTCGTGGCACATTCCGTGCGTAATGTCTGTGTAGCCCAGCGAACTAAGGAACTCTTCGATAGTTTGCCATGTGGTGTCGTTTTTTATTTTCTTACACCAACCGCAGGTAAGTATCATCTGTTTATCAGTGTTTAACATGTTAATATCTCAAGTATCTCTTTATATCTGAGCGAAGTTTTCGATATGATTTCCCATGGGAGGCTAGGACCTGGATAATCCATATTCCAGTCCAGCGTTAACAGGTAATCTCTGACGATTTGCTTGTCGAAACTCTCCTGCGCCCTGCCGGCCTCATAGTCATTAAGCGGCCAGAAGCGTGACGAGTCGGGGGTTAACAGTTCATCTATCAGGATAGGTTGTCCATTTAAAATGCCGAATTCGAATTTTGTGTCGGCAATTATAATGCCCTTGCCGAGGGCGTAATCTACCGCCTTGTCGTATATCGCAAGGCTTAGATCTTTTATTTTTCCGGCAATATCGCGTCCAACTATCGAGACCGCTTCATCGAACGAAATATTTACGTCGTGGCCCTTTTCGGCCTTTGTGCTTGGCGTGAATATTGGCTCTGGCAGCCTCTCGGATTCTTTTAGTCCACCAGGCAGCTTAATTGCGCACACTGTGCCGTCTCTTTTATATTCCTTCCATGCCGACCCTGAAAGATAACCCCTGACAATACATTCCACCTCAAGCGGCCTGGCCTTCTTAACAAGCATCGTCCTTTTCCCAAGTATCTCCCTATACTTCTGACAGACATCGGGAAAGTCATTTATATCGGTAGTAACGATATGATTTTCAACTATTTTCTCTACATGGGAAAACCAAAAAGCCGAAATAGCTGTAAGGACTTCACCCTTATGAGGGATACCGTCAGGAAGCACCACGTCGAAAGCCGACAACCTGTCTGAGGCAACTAAGAGGAGATATTGCCCAAGGTCGTAGATGTCCCTCACCTTACCTCTTTTAATAAGATGCAGCTCTGGAAATTCAGTATTCAGTACAACATCTGTTGTCATAACAACATCTCTTGTCATAGAGTTTGCATTTGCCTCATTGTTTGTCTTTGCCACTGCGTCAGCACTGCTTTTTTAGCAACCATATCGCTTCCTTAGTATAATATAATAGCCCGATACATTATTGTCAACATATAAATCGTCCAGAGCACCTTATTAAGATAAACATGACATTGATTTTTTTATCTGCTTATGTCTAAAATTAGGGGGCTGATAATTACCTTGAATTGCGTATGGAGGATAAGTGAAATGACTATGCGGCAGGTTCGTCAATGACTAAGGGTGCCTTAGCCGGGCGTTTATTTCCGTTTTTGAGTTGGTTTGAAGACTATGGAGTGGTAAAGCTCCGGGCCGACCTTATGGCTGGTATCACCGTAGCCCTTGTACTGATACCGCAGTCGATGGCCTACGCGCAATTGGCCGGGCTGCCCCCATATTACGGGCTTTATGCCTCTTTTTTGCCACCCATAGTGGCTGCGCTTTTTGGTTCAAGCCGCCAGCTTGCAACCGGTCCGGTTGCCGTGGTCTCGCTTATGAGTGCCGCGTCTTTGGAGCCGCTGGCTACAAAAGGCGGCGAGGCCTTTATTGCGTACTCCGTGCTTCTTGCACTTTCGGTAGGGGTTTTCCAGCTTTTTCTCGGTGTTTTTAGACTTGGCCTTGTCGTTAATTTCCTTTCACATCCGGTTGTCATAGGTTTTACCAACGCTGCCGCATTGATAATAGCTACCTCACAGCTTGCCAATCTCCTTGGTGTTTCAGTTGACAATGCGGAACACCATTATGAGACCGTCATCAATGTCGTCAAGGCCGCCATAGATTACACTCACTGGCCGACGCTGCTGTTTGCGCTGTCTTCGTTTTTTATTATGTTTATGCTGAGAAAGATTAATCCCAGGCTTCCCAATGTCCTCATCGCCGTCGTACTAACTACGTTGGTCTCGTGGCTCATCGGATTTGAAAAAATACATAAAGCTCCTTTGACCGCTATTGCCTCTGAAGAGATTTCCACAAAGATAACGGACTACAATTCGGTTTTAGATGAAGTGGAAGCGGCAACCAAACAGCTGACAGTATTATCTAAAGAACTTGCCGATCTAAAAAAAGATAATAAACATCCCGAGCCAATCAATATACTTGAAGCAGTCCAAAAAATAGAACGATTAAACATTTTTAAAGATGAACAAAAAAAGAGGGCCAGGCTGCTCAGAGGCCAGCT
Source organism: Nitrospirota bacterium (assembly GCA_015233015.1). Lineage (GTDB taxonomy): Bacteria > Nitrospirota > Thermodesulfovibrionia > Thermodesulfovibrionales > Magnetobacteriaceae > Magnetominusculus. The sequence continues at coordinate 45,530 of JADFYO010000014.1, forward strand.
GCGGGCGGTTAAACTCACGGCCGGGGACGATGGGAAAGGCGGTAAGAGCTTCGTCCTCAGCGATAATAATCAGGGACCAGTATGGCATATAAATGTCGGCAACAAGCCCCTGCCAAAAGACAAAATAACATTTTCATCGGGGGGGGCAGTCATCGGCAGTATCCCCAAGGGGCTTCCAACTTTCGCGTTCCCAAAGATTGACCTGAGCATGTTTCTTGCCATATTCCCTAATGCGGTAATTATATCGATACTCGGATTTATGGAGGCCATATCGATAGCGAAGGCCATGGCCGCGCGAACCGGACAGCGCCTTGACCCGAACAGGGAGCTTGTCGGGCAGGGTTTGGCCAATATTGCAGGGGCTATGGGACAAAGCTATGCCACATCGGGGTCATTCTCGCGCTCGGCGGTTAATCTGCAAGCCGGTGCCGTTACGGGGATGTCAAGTGTATTTACAAGCTGTATCGTGGTAGTTGCCCTGCTTCTGTTCACGCCATTGCTCTATCATTTGCCGCAGTCGGTGCTGGCGTCGATAATAATGATGGCTGTAATGGGCCTGATTAGCGTCAAAGGGATAGTCCATGTGTGGCACGCCCAAAAGTATGACGGCGCCGCAGCCATTATAACGTTTATATTCACCCTCGCCTTTGCCCCCCATCTCGATAAAGGTATTATGATAGGGGTTGCCTTTTCAATCGGACACTACCTGTACCGCTCTATGAAACCGAGCCTTAATATATTGTCAAGACATGAAGACGGCACACTCAGAAACAGCGACATGTACGGTCTTAACCAGTGTCAGCACATCTCGGCCGTCAGCTTTGACAGTACGCTGTTTTTTGCCAACACATCGTACCTTGAGGACCAGATATTGCTTCAGCTTTCAGAGAAACCACAGCTGCGGCATGTGATTATCTGCTGTGACGGGATAAACGAAATCGACGCATCCGGCGAGGAAATCCTCGGAATGATCGTCACGAGACTGCGCGACAGGGATATAGAAATCACGTTTGTCGCCCTGAAGGACCAGGTTATGGAGGTCATCAAACGCACTGGCCTGTATAATAAAATAGGCGAGGACAGGGTTTTCAGAACTGAGGCACAGGCCATACAGGCGGTTCACGCCATCGCCCATGAAAACAGTACAGAAAAAGAATGCCCGTTGATTAAAGTTTGTTATTTAAAGTAGAATTGTGTTGGTATACAATATTTCCTGAAAGCGCGAGGTATCGATGTCGATTATAACGATAAATAACCGTCCATGTTGCAGAGGCAGAGATGTGGCCGCCGCGGTAGCCGCTAAAACAGGCAGCGAACTGATAATCAGCGAACAGATAGTCGCCCTGGCCGCCGAGGAATATCACGTATCGCCTGAGAAGATAAAGAGTGCCTGCGAAAGCCCGGCGACACTTTTTGGAATGTCACTTGAAGAGAGACACAGACATCTGGCCTGTTACGAAGCGGCGCTGATGCGCTTCTTTTTGAGAGATAATATTGTGTTTTGCGGTTTTGTCGGGCGTGTTTTGTTAGAAGGCATCTCGCACGTTCTTAAGACCTACATAATATCAAACCTTACGGACAGGGCGCGTATCAGGGCCGGCAGAGCAAACATTTCGGATAAGGCGGCTGAAAAACAACTCCTTAAGGAAGACAGCTCACACAAGAAATTGATAAAGGCACTCTATAACTTTGAAGACGACGACCCCAAACACTACGACATGGCGCTGAACATCGGGCAAATCACGGTAGAAGACGCCATCGAGATTATCGCTATGACATCCAAAGGCAGGCGCTTTCAGCCAATGACATATTCGATTGCTGCCGCTAATAATATAGAACTGATGTACAGGGTCAGGGCAGCGCTCATACACATAGACCCAGACATCAGCGTACGTTATGAATGCAGCGGCCTGATAATACACAGCCGTGCCCTTGAGAGTGAGGCTTTAAAGCGTACTGCGGCGATAAAGGCTGTAATAGACGCCATCCCCGACGCGTCGGAGTCCGAGATAGTCATAACCGAGGATTTCTTTAAGCAGATATCCTCTTCTCTGAGGTAATCATGTCATTGTCGGTGAAGTATGGGAATTTTATAGGAAGGGCGGTACATATCTCAGAGCTTTGTGAAATAGTCATAGAGCTGATGGAAAGATATGAACTCTGCCTTGGGATAAATACCATACTAGTAATAATAACCTGCCTTGACGACCAATGTACGACAATAATAGAGTACATTAAACGAGAGCTGCGAAAATGCCATCCCACAAAGTTTGACGATGACCACAGCACCATTCATATGGAGAAATATTATGGTATGAGACTCTTCGGAGGGCTTTTTATTCCTAAGATAAAGACATATGAGTGTTTAATTCCGGCCGCCCATCATATCCCCGACAAAGAAAACGGCAACCTGCTGATATTCAATTTTGCCCACATAGGGTATGACGATGGAAAAAAGGCATATGGGGCGCTTGTGAGACACGGCCATTCGAAATCGACGGCCGCGTGCGGGGCAATTATAGGGTGTTATGAAAGGATCCGGCATGGAACAGGGGATCCCAAAGACAACGATTTAAAAATCCTTACCAAATATTTAAAGGGGATAGTCAGCAAGTACGATATTGTACATGAGGACAAAGGGCTGCACCTGCTTGAGCTTACAGTAAGGGCATACGAGATGCAAGTGCCGTGGCTTAAAAGCCAGCTGACTGAGCTTGCCGTCATGGACAATATCAATATCATGTACATAGGGGGCATCGAAGTAGATTTCAGCAGAACCTGTGAGGACACAGCGAATGATAAAATCGTTGTAATGGATAAGTTCTTTATCGATAAGAAAGGCTCTCACGAGCAGCTTAGCCAGTTATCGCCCCTGGAGTTAAACACATGGAGAAATCAGAACAAATAGCTGTCGTTGAGGCCTTGCTTTTCGTAGCCGGAGATTCCCTTTCGATTGCAGATATAAAGCGCCTTACAGGGTTTTCAGATGCCGAGGCCGCCGATGCCGTTGGTGCGCTGACCTCCCGATATGAAAGCAATGGCGGCGGCTTAATGATTGCCGAACTTGCCGACGGCTATCAGATGGTTACAAATCCACTGCATGCCGAGTGGATAAAAAATTTAAAGAAATCCAAATCATCTGGAAAACTCTCCATAGCCGCGCTTGAGACCCTCGCCCTTGTCGCCTATAAACAACCTATTACCAAAGTGGAAATCGAAGAGCTGCGAAGCGTAAGCTCTGACTGGACTTTAAAAGTGTTGCTTGAAAGAGACCTGATTAAAATCGCCGGAAGAAAAGACGCCCCCGGCAAACCACTGATATTCGCAACCACTAAGGAGTTTTTAAAATACTTCGGCCTGAAAAACCTCTCAGACCTGCCTACGCTTAAAGAATTCACGAAAGAAGAGTAACGCGCTCACTAAAATGCCTGGTAATATCTCCTGACCTCATCGATTGATAATTGCCCCGGGGCCGTCACCGTCTCCAATGAGGCAAATGTAAAAAGAGACCCCACAAGCGGCAGAAATATCCTCGACGCCATTCCCATTGCCCCCATTGAGATAGTAACGACTGATTCATGGCTTAATTGAAACTCCGTAAGCCTTCTTATGTCGTCCATGCCATTTGGGGTAACCGCAACTTTAACTATGTGCGCGCCTGTCTGTTTCCCGCGCTCATACACAGCCTCAAGATATTTGTCGTCGGGGGTTTTAGAGAAATTGTGATACGAGGCGATAATTGTCTTATCGTGTTGATTTGCTAAATCGGCGATCTTTAACGCTATGTCAGATTTGATTTCGATATCGACCGCGTCGGTGAGGTCTATGATATGGGTAAAGATTGCGACCCTGTCCTCGCCAGCAATTGCCGCCGCCCCACCCTCTTCTTTTGACCTGCATGTAGCAATGACCGGCACGCCGGGGAATTTCTTTTTAAAGGTTTCAAAGCCCATCATCACATGTTGCACAAGCTGACTTATAAACATGTCAATTCGCAGCTCCGCAATATCTGCCCCACGGAGATTATCTAAATTATCCACCTCAATTACCGGAACCACTATAAGGGGTCTTGTTTGCTGACGGCCAAGTGCTATCCCGCCTATTTTTATTTGCGGCATGGAATTCTCAAACGCCCTGTGAGCAGCTTTCGGTCAAACTCGCGTCTGTTTTCAGATTAATGTAGTCTTCTCTTGCGCGTCTCTGAACATCATGCCTAAGCTCATTCAGGTAATCGAAATTATCCACAGCAGTTTCTATGATCCCTCTGTCAAGGGAATTTTTAGCGCCGAGGTCTTCGATTATAAACAGTGCCTTATCTTTGTCCATTCCTTTTCTGTATGGCCTGTCCTCTGAGATTGCCGTAAGCACATCCGCTACGGCCATTATCCTTGAGCCAATGGGCAGACTGTTGCCGCTTAAATGAAATGGATAGCCCCTGCCGTCCACTCTCTCGTGATGAAAGGACGCCCACATATTAATCGTCTCCAAACCCTTTATCGACTCAAGAATCCTATATGAGTAATAAATGTGGCTCTTCATTACATTCATTTCATCCTCGTCGAGTTTTCCGGGCTTTTCTAATATCTCAGTCGGCACGGCCAGCTTTCCTATGTCGTGCAAATACCCTGCAATTGCCATCAGCCTGCACTCTAATAACGAGAACCCGGTAAGCCCCGCAATCGCGCAGGCAACCGTGCTGATCCCTGCCGAGTGCACAGCGGTAAACGCGCTTCTGAAGTCGATTATATGGCTGAAGAGCTTTGCTATCTCCTCAAGTTCGTCTACGTTTAGTTCTTTATCGGGTACAACGTCCCTGCTAAGTATCAATCCATCGATGTCGGTATATGACGCGTCAAACCAAAAATATTCCTTCTCCGAAAGCCCTTTAAACACCTCAACGAGGCGCGGGTCAAAAAGTGTATTTGCGCGGCTCACTATCGCCTTAACAATAGGGCCTTTTTGTTTTAACACCTCGGCATCCTTTCTCAATAAGATCTCAATCCTATCGGCCAGATGAATAATATGAGCGCCCGGATGGATTTCCTCCTCGCCATGGTAACGCCCCTTTCCATTGTCCCATCTGATATGATGATGGCGGACTATCGGAGCGACATTATTAAATAGTGTGAAATCCTTCATCAGCCAGTAACCCTTCTCGGCATGTTCGTAAGGATTATTGAGATCGACCTCGGCAAGCCTGCGTTTATCCCTGAGAGAAAAAACTCCAATGTCGTGAAGTGTCGCCGCTATAAAAATGTCCCTGCGCGTCTCACGCGAAAGCCCGTATTCCTTAGCTATATCGTCCGCTATGACGGCAACCCTCAGGTGGTGGTTTGACAGCGTTCTATCGACATAGTCAAGGGTCTTGGAAAATGTAGTCAGAAGCGACCCAAGTTTAACCTTCATATTGGAGATTAAGTCCATGCACTATTATAGCACATGTATAATATAAAAAATCATCATGCCAGCGGCTGGTTCCGCTGCCATATAATTGTGGGCGGTTCAGAGAAAATGCTAATATTAACGATGAATCGGGAGTTATTATATGAAACGGCGCTGGCTCCGGTGAGCGGCTTTGATTTTTGGGCAGCCGTTTCCATATTCGTTATCTCATACGCCTTGATTGCATATGAAAAGGTTCACAAGACCGTTGCGGCTATTTTTGGGGCTTCACTTATGCTGGTTTTTCGGGTGTTAACGCAGCACGAGGCCCTTCATATTGAGTCGCTTGGTGTGGACTGGAATGTCATCTTTGTACTTATCTCCATGATGATTATAATAAACATAATGAAACCCACGGGCGTGTTCGAATATATAGCCATAAAGAGCGCCCGGCTTGGAAGGTGTGATCCCGTGCGAATAATGATCATATTAACCATTATTACGGCAGTTTTAAGCGCCTTTTTAGATAACGTAACGACCGTCCTTTTGATAGCGCCAGTAACGATAATTATTGCCGACGCCCTCGGCGTTGATGCCGTACCGTTTCTCATTATGGAGGCCATTGCCTCAAATATCGGAGGCACTGCCACGCTTATTGGAGACCCTCCTAACATAATGATTGCCTCTAAGGCACATCTTAATTTTATGGATTTTATCATACATATTACCCCCTTCATAGTTATCATAATGGCCGCTCTGGTGGTTCTGATTAAGATAGTCTTTGGCCGGAGGCTTAGGACGACTGAGGAAAGAAAGCAGGCAGTCCTTCTGATGGACGAGGATAATGCCATAACAGACCCTGTCCTGCTGAAAAAATCAATCTTTGTGTTAGCATTGGTCATAGCGGGTTTTATATTTCACAGGGTGTTATATTACGAACCGGCAACTGTAACCCTCTTCGGGGCAGGACTGCTCCTTCTTATATCAAATGTAAGAAACCCGCGCCGTGTGCTGGCCGAGATAGAGTGGCCTACGATCTTCTTTTTTATAGGACTATTTATCATCGTGGGCGGTGTGGTGAAAGTCGGGCTGATTAAAATCATGTCAGTGAAGGTGCTTGCCCTGACTAATGGCAACATGCTTAAAGCAAGTATGGTTACACTGTGGTTTTCGGCGATTGCCTCGGCTATAGTCGATAACATTCCATATGTGACCGCCATGAACCCGCTGATTGTTGACATGGCAGAGCAGTTGTGGCCCTGGCAGCACGGCATTGAACTACTCCAGAACAAGGAACTGATGCCGATATGGTGGTCGCTTGTCCTTGGTGCATGTCTGGGCGGCAACGGCACGGCAATCGGCGCCTCGGCAAACGTCATAATTATAGGAATGGCGGGACGCGCGGGTAAGAAAATTAGTTTTTTCAGATTTTTTATATACGGATTTCCTATTATGCTCCTTACTATACTGATTTCCACCGTATATATCTGGATTAGGTATTATGTCTTGTGAATGAGAGGAGAAGACAATGGAAAACAGGTTAAAAGACGAAAAAAGCCCGTACTTGCTTCAGCACGCCAAAAACCCAGTAAACTGGTACTCGTGGACTGATGAGGCATTCGAGGCGGCAAGGGCACAGGATAAACCAATATTTCTCTCGATAGGCTATTCGACTTGCCACTGGTGCCATGTGATGAAACGCGAATCATTCGAAGACCCTGAGGTTGCCGCCCTTATGAACGACGCCTTTATTTCCATAAAACTGGACAGAGAGGAACGCCCCGATATAGACAATATTTATATGTCAGCCTGCCAGATGTTGACTGGAGGTGGAGGCTGGCCAATGACAATTATAATGCTTCCCGATGGCAGACCGTTTTTTGCCGCAACATATATCCCTAAACGCGGCAGAGGCGAGGCAGCCGGAATGCTCTCCCTTATCCCCCGAGTTAAATACGCGTGGGAGCATGAACGCGATAATCTCATCAGAATGGCGGAACAGGTAACACAACAAATACGGGGAAACGCGGTCGATACCACAGTCCGCGCACGCGCAAGCTTAGAAATAACAGAAAAGACCTATCGTGCCGTCTCATCGTCGTTCGATAATACTTATGGAGGATTCGGCAGCGCCCCAAAGTTCCCTGTGCCGCATAATTGTTTATTTCTCCTGAGATATTATTTTGAAACCGGCGAGGCCAACGCCCTTCATATGGTTGAGAAAACCCTGAACGCAATGCGTATGGGTGGGATTTACGACCAAATCGGATACGGGTTTCATCGCTACAGCACCGGCGCCTCGTGGCATGTGCCACATTTCGAGAAGATGCTCTATGACCAGGCGCTTCTTTTGATCGCGTATGTGGAGGCATTCACAGTTACGGCAGATGAGTTTTATAAACGTACGGCATACGAGATTATCGAGTATGTGCTGAGGGATATGCGCGGCCATGAGGGTGCCTTCTATACTGCCGAGGACGCTGAGAGCGAGGGTGTGGAGGGCAAGTTTTACTTTTGGACACATGAGGAGCTAAGGGTAGCCCTCACCCCCGAAGAGGCAGATATTGTCATTAAAGTATTCTATGTCAAAGCGAATTCAGAATCCGGCAGTGAAGGCATGGACAATATCCTGCACATGGTGAAGCCTGAAAACAAACTCACTCTGGAGGAGCGCGGTCTTATTCGCGGTGCTATTGTAAAACTCTACAACGCGCGAAAGAAGAGAGTCCATCCTCATAAAGACGATAAGATACTGACAGACCTGAACGGCCTCATGGCGGCGGCATTAGCAATAGCAGGCCGGGCGTTTAATGACGACAGCTTGATTTCAGCCGCTACTGAGACAGTCTCGTTTATAGAACATACTATGGCAACAGGGCAAGGCGGCCTTCTGCACCGTTACAGAGACGGCCAATGTGCAATAGCGGGTACGATTAACGACTATGCCTCTATCATATGGGCGCTTATAGAACTGTATGAAGCGGACTTCAACGAAGATTATCTTTTATCGGCAATAAGGTACACTGATTATCTCATTGAACATTTCTGGGATTGTAAGGACGGCGGCCTTTTCTTTACAGATAAAAACTCTGAGACACTCATAGCGCGGCCAAAGGAGTTATACGACAGCGCGATACCATCGGGCAACTCCATCGCCCTATTCAATATGATAAGACTTGCCCGCATTATTTGTGACCATACACTTGAGGAAAAATCACATGAGCTTATGGACACGTTTTATGCACAGGCCTCAAGGTACCCGGGGGGATATACATTTTTCGCATTATCAGCCGGTCTCGCCCTTGGCAGAAAGAGCGAAGTTGTAGTAGCCGGAGAGGAAAGACAATCGAGGGCAATTCTTAAAACTATGGGACAGAAATTCCTGCCCAATACTGTATTTGTCCTGAAACTGCCTGATGTTAAAAGTATTGTTCCATATAGCGAGGCAATGAAAGATTTCAACGGCAACCCGGCAATCTACGTCTGCGTCGACAATGCCTGCCATGAGCCGGTAACAGAGATTGCCGATGCCATTAAGGAGCTGACGAGTTGAGCCGTCATCTTACCGGACTCACAATCTTTATGATAAGAGAAAATCAATATCCGCCTTTCCTTTCAGGTTGTTCCTACCAAGTTGCATCCATAGAAGGAATAATTAGCCTATTATCATAGAATCATCCTGAGCCTGTCGAAGGATTACAGATTTATGGGGAAATGAGACTTAAAGGAGCATCCTTCGACAAGCTCAGTATGATTCAAGTCTTCTTCCTTCTATGAAGGCATTTTGGTATCAGCTGCTCCTGGATGGTCGGCTTGGTTGGTTCTGCTACTGTCTCACCAATTTTTTTTACCATCTGAGGTCTTGACATCATTAAGCAAATCCTTTACACTAAGAGTATGAGCCTGCTGCACCGGACGAGACGCGCTGCCTGAAAAGGTATCTTCCGCCCGCAAATCTGTGCCCGCAGCGGGCTTTTCTATTTTTGTCAGGCTGTGATCGTAAGAACGCTTTCCATTATTTCTTTCTTTTATCGTCAGTTTTGCCCTGTATAATTTATTATCTATTTCCAGTGGGGCATAAAATATGTGAATATTCTTAATATGAGGATCGTTGTCTCTGTCTGGACGAGTTTCAGACTTCACAGCATTTTCTATTAAGTCAGGGATTGCCCTTATAGCTTCAATATGGTCTATGGGTGATTGTCTCTCTCCGCTCAAGGCTTTATCTATCCCATTCCCCGTTATATCAATTTTCCACCCTGTATCCTTATTAATTGGAGACCTCCCTTGTAAATTCTCCTTAGCCCATTTTTTAGCATCTATCCTTGACTTCCATACTTCATTGCCAAATATCCTATCATCAAGCCTCGTTACCTTCATGTCCGGTTTTGACATATATGACGTATCGGACATTAAACTGGAATCCTTAACTGGATCATTCCCCCCTACAACGCCTCTAACTTCTTCTGAAAGAACCTGTCCTGTTGAGAATAATCATGAAACATATGCTATAATAAATGTATGGACGTTATAACTATACCAGCTGACATCATCAAGTGGGTAGCCGCCATGCTTGTGGCGCAGGCCGCTTTGATAGCCGGCATGTTCAGGCTGTTAGGCATTGTCAAATAATCAAACGCTTGAATTGCGTGTATTATAGTTGTACATATTGACACTTATTAGTATAACTAGTAGAATTGAATCGGTAATTTGAGCTTATTTAAATGCTTTAATTACACAGGGTTTCTTAGTGACTTTAGTTACTTTCAAAAAACTTGTTTAAAGGAGACAATTATAATGAGGCATTCATTTAAATCATTCATCTTTTTCTTTTTGGTGGTGTTGTTTATTTCATCTCTTGCATATGCAAGCCATATTTATGTGGGCAGCTTTCAAGACGGTAAAGTTTATGTATATCCGTCGGGAGCCTCGCTTCGACCGCATCCTACACCATTAGCGGCCTAAACGCTAGTGCCGTTTACGGTGTAGCAGTTGATACAAGCCATATTTATGTGACAGACATTACTGCCAGTGCAGTTAATGTATATCCAACGGGCGCCTCGACTTCGACCGCATCCTATTCCATCACCGGCCTGAATGCCCCTAAAGGTGTAGCAGTGGATGCGAACTATATTTATGTGTCAAACAATGGTGGCACTACAGTAACGGTATACCCGATAGGCGCCTCGACTGCAACCGCATCTTACACCATCAGCGGCCTGAATAGTCCTTGGGGTGTGGCAGTGGATGCGAACCATGTTTATGTGGTAAACAGCGGTGGCACTACAGTAACGGTATATCCGATAGGCGCCTCGACTGCAACCGCATCTTACACCATCAGCGGCCTGACGTCTCCCCATAACGTGGCAGTGGATACGAACCATATTTATGTGACAGACGCTGGTGACAATACAGTTAAAGTATATCCGATAGGCGCCTCGACTTCGACCGCATCTTATACCATTAGCGGTCTGAATTCTCCCAGAGGTGTAGCAGTAGATGCGAACTATATTTATGTGGCAAACTTTAATGGCAATACAGTAACGGTATATCCGATAGGCGCCTCAACTTCAACCGCATCCTACACCATCAGCAGTATAAATCAACCCGAAGGTGTAGCGCTGGATCCCTCCACTACCTCGACGGTCAGAAATGACAACGTAACATACACACTGCCATACCTGACTACCGCGGCGGACAAACCAATCTATTGCCTTATAACAAACCAGACGAATGACAACGCAACGATACACTTTACCGTAAACGCAAACTCATCTGGTACCGCAAATGCAACATATCAGAATTACAATACGCTTAGTAACTATGCGATTATCTATGCACGTCAGACGCGTATGTTATCTTTCGAGGGACTTAATATTAACCTTGACGGCTTGGTGATGGGTAGTGTGTCTGTCATTATGTCATCCGGGTCGTATGGCGGCAGGATTGGTCTTTGGCAGATGGGGACGCTTGGCGGTTCAGGTTCATCCAATTCATGGTCATGTGTAGATTTACCTATGGCATGTTTCCAGGGCACCACTGCACCTAAGCGTAACCTTGTCGGTTATATGTGCTCTGACCAATATTCACCCCAGACGCCGGTACAGCATTTCACGTATTAATATATAGCGTCGGCATCATTTCCTTAAACTGGCTGGATTCCTGATTTGGGGGGAATTCAGCCAGTTCAATTTTACCGCAGAAGATGAAAATCTCATACAGATATGCGTTCACTTACAGATATGCGTTCACTGAAGTAATAAAAGTTGAATCATCCTGAGCCTGTCGAAGGATGTTCCCTTATTCCTCATTTCCCAGTAAATCGGGCATCCTTCGACAGGCTCAGGATGATTCTATTAATAAGGATAATTGTTTCTTCTATGAACGCATTTCAGTATCAACTTTATGAGTTAGGGTATCACGTTACAAGATCTATCTGTTGTATTGTGCCTGCCGTGCCACTGTCTTTTAGGAATATGCCGGTGCTTTTAAGTTGTCCCATCAGTTTATTCGTCTGGTCTTTGTACCCGAAGTTGGTCGAGAGCGCTGACAGGTCAATTGCCCCGAGGCCTAATGCCTTAAGTGAATGAAGTTTATCGTGACCGGCGGCGTCCTTTGACCATACTGACAGGGCGTTATAGACTGGATCATTTTCATCAATCCAACCGTTATGGTCTGCATCATACCGCGCCAGTTCAGAGAATCCGTTTCCCGTTGACGGGCCGAAGAGTTCGCTGCCGTTGTCTATTATACCGTTGGCGTTTTTATCGAGGGCAAGAAAACCGCTGTCAGTGCCTGTGAAGTGTATGTTTTCTGTTTGTCCGTTGCCGTTCAGGTCAAAGGCATAGGTCTTATCAGTAAGTTGAGCGGCATTTCCCCCGAAATTCACTACAAGCGGGTCATGTCTTACACCGTTGCCTGCACTTAGATTTATGTTATTTTGCTGGGTGAACTCACGGCTTAACGAAAGGTCAACAGAGAAGTTTATATCCTTGCCGTCGGCGGTCTTTATCACCCCTGCAGCGTTATATGCCATATTCTGCTGCTCTGAGTAGGTCTCCGTCGAGTTGTATGAGACTGAAACAGCGGGTGGTGGCGCGGGGGCTTGAGCCGATGCAGCGTCTTGCCCTACCCTGACGTTTTGGGCGTCCATTATTCCCTGAATGGATTTAAGGTCTATCTTCCTGCCAGTCAGTTTCTCTAAAATCAATTTCACAATCATCCATTTCACATCGCCAGTTAAAAATGTGTCCCCGTTATTTGAGGCAGATGTACTGGTGGTGCTGGACATGTCAGAGTTAAAACTTAAGGCGCTCATTGCCTCGCTACTTATAGCAACGGTATCCCCTAATGGGTTGACATTAGCTTGGGCAGTTCCAGACTCAGACCTGCCCGTGCCGCCGCCATCGCTCACAGTGAGCGCCTCAGATTTCTCATACTGCTGTGTCTGGGAATACGAAGATGACATGCTGACGTTCGATTGTTCTACGATCATAAATTTATCCCTCCTTAGATATTTTTCAGCCTCAATGCCGAAACGAAGTTATAGAAGTACAAAGATTTCCACGTCTTTCAACAAGATATTCCCTGCACTGGATTCCCGCTGTTTACGCAGGAATGACAACCTTATAATGCTCTGCTTAAATGACTGCGACTTGGTATTAAACAAGTATCGGCAGAATGCCGGCAAATCTTTAATTCAGCGTCAGCAATATGGAATCCGCCGTATTGACTTTTTGCCGTCATAATGACACAATAGTTATCATGCTTTAATTCATACTAATATGGCAGCGAGGATGGTTGATTATATGCTGGAAACTACAAACTTAAATCATAGAAAAGTGCAGGACAGAAAATACACAATAACCGTTTATGCTAAGCAGTATGGCGTTATCTTACATCCTGACATGGAAGGCAGCGGTTTTTGGGTAGAATGTCCAGAACTTGACGTCGTTTCTCAGGGTGAGACCGTCGAAGAAAGCCTTAATATGATTACAGAAGCCGTCGAACTTCATCTTGAGGATACAGAAGGTACTCAAGGGCAACCATAGCTCATGGGTAAGCTTCATAATTTACACACAGACAAGGTGCTAAAGGCATTTCAAATGGCCGGTTGGATATTTAAATCACAAAAAGGAAGCCATATTAAACTTGCCAAACAAGGCGAAACAATTATATTGCCCATCCACAAGGGAAAACCAATAAAAGAACCTGTCCTGCTTCACGAAATCAAAAGAGCGGGATTAACCACTGAAGAGTTTATACGGTTGTATAAGGAATGATTTATCCTAATGTTATAGCAATTAATTTACTCATTCCTGTATTATAGAACTCCGATGATTGGATCGCTCAGAGGAAAGATTTTGCGTAAAAAGCCCGATATGCTCCTGGTCGAGGTAAACGGCGTCGGCTATGAGGTGCACTGCCCTATAAGCGTGCTTACCAGCATTCCCGGCGAGGGGCAGAGTGTGTTCCTGTTCATCTATACGCACGTGCGCGAGGATATACTACAGCTTTATGGATTTCTCAAAGAGGAGGAAAGATTTATTTTTACTAAGGTACTATCTGTCAGCGGTGTTGGACCGAAGATAGCCCTCGCGGCGCTCTCTGGCCTTTCGGCGGAGAAGTTCGCCACAGCCGTTAATTCCAACGACATCGATACCCTTACGGCAATCCCCGGCATAGGCAAAAAAACCGCATCGCGCATCGTCCTTGAACTCAAAGATAAACTCCCCATCTCCGCTTCATTTGTTAACAGGGATTACGAAGACGCATTGTCTGCCCTTCTCAATCTCGGTTACAAGAGGACAGACGTAATCCATGCGCTTGAAGAGCTGAATAAAAAAGGCGTTAGTGACATAGAGTCCCTTCTTAGGGAGTCATTAAAATATCTTTCAAAGACCGACCAGTGAAAGACGAGCGAACGATACAATCACAGATACTCTCCGAAGATGGGCAGACGGACTATACGCTTCGTCCGGGGTCGTTCAGGGAATTCATCGGGCAGACCAGAATTAAGGAAAACCTGACCATATTCATCGAGGCGGCAAGGCAGCGCGGTGAACCCCTTGACCACATACTGTTCTGCGGCCCTCCCGGACTTGGCAAGACCACAATAGCCAATATCATAGCCAATGAACTCAATGTAAATATAAAGACCACATCGGGGCCGGTACTTGAGAGGGCCGGTGATTTAGCGGCCATTCTAACAAACCTCTCAGACAACGACATCCTGTTCATAGACGAAATACATCGCCTGCCACGTATTGTGGAAGAAATTATGTACCCCGCTATGGAGGATTTTAAATTAGATATTCTTATTGGGCAGGGACCAAGCGCAAGGACGCTTAAACTGAATTTACCAAGATTTACACTCATCGGGGCAACCACCAGAACCGGCCTTCTGACCTCTCCCCTGCGGGACAGGTTCGGCGTCATTAACAGGCTTGAGTACTACGGCCATCGAGACCTCGTGGTGATAATAAATCGCTCTGCGTCGATTATTAACGTAGAGATAACTGACGAGGCGGCGATGGAGATAGCGAGGCGGTCACGCGGCACGCCAAGAATCGCAAACCGGCTGCTTAAGCGTGTTCGCGACTTTGCCCAGGTTAAAAACGACGGCGTCGTTGATTTGAATATTGCCCGGATTGCCCTCTCGTCATTAAATATCGATAGGCTGGGGCTTGACGATATGGACAGGAAGGTGCTGCTTACAATAATCGATAAATTTGGCGGCGGCCCTGTCGGGGTTGAAACCATATCGGCCTCCGTGAGCGAGGACAAGGACACAATAGAGGATGTCTATGAACCCTATCTGCTTCAGGAGGGGCTGCTTGAGCGAACCCCACGGGGAAGGCTTGCAACCCCATTCGCGTATGAACATCTTGGCAAGACCATGCCGCGCCGGTTGCTTTAATAATGAATGTGTTACTTCACATATGCTGCGCTAACTGCGCGGTATATCCACTTGATGTATTTAATAAAAGGGGCATAGATATAGCCGGTTTCTGGTATAACCCTAACATTCATCCACTTACGGAATACGCCCTGCGTCTCGAAGCCGTCAAGCTGCTTGCCGCCAGTAATCACGTTGAAATTCTTTATGACAATTACTACGGTCTTGCGGAGTTTATCGAAATTGCCGGTAAAAAAGGAACAGACCGGTGCGCGGCCTGCTACGGGATGAGGCTTACCCAAACCGCAAAAAAGGCAAAAGAGTTGGGCTATAGCGCATTTTCAACGACACTACTTTATAGCATATATCAAAAACATGAAGTGATCGTAGAAACGGCTGCTGAGATTGCAGAGCAGTATTCAATTGAGTTCTACGAGGAGGATTTCAGAAAGGGCTGGCATGAGGGTATGGAGATGTCAAAAAAACTCTCACTCTATAGGCAAAAATACTGCGGCTGCATATACTCAGAAATGGAGCGCTATGCGGGAAAGATGCAAAGGTCAACTGAGGGGTTCAGGATTTCATAACGTTAAATTTGGAAATCCTTCGACAGGCTCAGGATGATTCGATATAGGTAGTTGCTTCGATATTAGGTAGTTGAACCGGGAATCATCCTGAGCCTGTCGAAGGATGCTTATGCCAAAATGCAGTAGAAGTAAGAAATCGTTAAATGCTATACTTATTTAGTCCCGATTAGGGAGTGTTGACAAATGTCTATGCAGAGGGGGCATGACAGAGGCAAAGAAGACAGTTAATCGTTTGCGTTACCTTGTTCCAATAGCTTTGGTTGCCATTGCCATAGGTGTTCGGGTATTGGCGCTAGGGGTATTGGGAACACGCGTCGCTTGGCTAACGTTTTCTCCAGCAGTGGCGATAGCCTCTATAATTGGGGGGCTTTATACTGGTCTGCTGGCAACGATACTTTCTATTCTTGCGGTTATTTTTTGGAGTCTAACCAACGAACCCTTTATCAAAGACTTAGGCGATTGGATGGGTGTGATTGTCTTTTTCACAAACGGTATCGTGATCTCGGCTATGGCTCAGGTGATGCATAAATCCCGGCAAAGGGCTATCGATGCAAAGAAGCGGCAGGATCGGATAGAAATATATCTAAAGCGTGAAAACCAGTTTAACCATCTCATAGTGGAAAACGTGACCGATGGCTTATCTGTCAGTCATGCGGTAGAGAAGCACCCTTATATCATTTTTACTGTGTGGAATCACCATATGACTGAGATAACAGGTTATACTATAGGCGAGATAAACCGTATTGGCTGGTATAATAGCCTGTTTCCAGATCCACAGCAACTAAAAAGAATTGTCGAGCGCGTGGATGCCGTGAGAGCCGGAGACAACCTCGTTGACGAGATATGGGAGATAGTTTCTAAAGATGGCGAGAAGAAACTCATTTCCATCTCGACTGCTCTTATTCGTATGGATGATGATGGGTTACTCCATGTCCTTGCCCTAATGCAGGACATAACACAGAAAAAGAAAGCCGAGAACGATCTCATCAGAGCCTCCGCAGTTATTCAGCAAAGCCCCATCACGGTGCTTATCACCGATACCAATGGCGATATAGAGTACGTAAACACAAAGTTTACCGATGTAACAGGCTATCAGTTAAACGAGGTAATAGGGAAGAACCCCAGGATATTAAAATCAGGCAAGACGCCCGCTGAGGTGTATGCAAAGCTGCGGAGTGATATCACTGCCGGTAAGCAATGGCAGGGGGAGTTATGTAATAGGATAAAGAATGGCACAGAGATATGGGAGGTTGTCAAGGTGCTTCCCTTGAGGGATTCTGACGGAAAAGTAACGCACTATGTCAGGCTCTCTGAAGATATAACAGATTTAAGGCGCATTGAGTTAGAACCTAAATCCACCATCAAAATTATGGGAAAAGAGTGTAACGTATCATTATACAACGGTTTTTAGACATAACACTTTTACATTAATGAAAATATTTTTCTCACGATGGAATAATGTTTGGAGATGGTTGGAGGCAGTATCCACGGGATTTCACATGGATACCCTTTAATGTGATGGTGGATTTAGGTAGAACTCAGACAGTCGCAAAAGATGGATGCCATTGGACAGCTGGCCAGCGGCGTTGCCCATGATTTTAACAATATTCTCTCGGCCATAAAGAACTATGCGTACATTCTGAAAACAAGCCTTAATAAAGATGATGCTCAGCTCCTGGATTTTGTAGATCATATTCAGGCCTCAACTGATAAGGCCGCATATCTGACGCAAAGCCTTCTGGGCTTCAGCAGAAAGCTAATGGTCAACCTCAGCCCTGTCAACCTCGTAGCCATTGTAGCAGGCATTAAAAAACTCTTTGACAGCTTCGTCAGGGAAGATGTAAATGTTCAGTTTTTGCTGCCTCACCCTGAGGTTATGGTAAATGCCGACAGCGTGCAGATTGAAATGGTGCTTATCAACCTTGTCAATAACGCAATAGATGCCATGCCTAAAGGCGGAGCGTTGACCATCAAGGTGGATATTGCAGCGATAGACACTCATTTTGTAGAAAGACACAACTACGGTGTTGCTGGTGAGTATGCCAGAGTCTGCATATCAGACACAGGAACTGGCATGGATAAGGCCACAATGGAAAGGATATTCGAACCATTTTTTACAACCAAGGAGGTAGGCAAGGGTACAGGGTTAGGGCTTGCAACCGTCTATGGTATAGTCAAACAGCACAATGGTTACATAAATGTGTATAGTGAAGCCGGCACCGGTTCGACCTTTACAATCCTGATGCCGCTTATTAAATCATCCGCAGAGACTACGACAATCGTCAATCCTGCACCAATAAGAGGCCATGGGGAAATCATTCTCCTGGCCGACGATAACGAAGAGATGCGAAATAGTATAAGTAATTTATTACAGAGGGCGGGCTACAAGATAATCGAGGCAGTGGATGGCATAGACGCCATGACTAAGTTTGATGAGAACAGGTCTGATATAGGCATTGTACTCTTAGACGTGATAATGCCTAAGGCAAATGGCAAGGTTGTTTATGACTATATAAGAGATACCGGAAGCGCGGTCAGGGTAATCTTTTTGAGCGGCTACTCCTATGAGATTATTAAACAACAAGACATTGCAGACGAGATTGGAGAGTATGTACAAAAACCGGTAGATCCTGAGAGCCTACTGAACAAGATAAGGGAGGTAATTGACCAATGATAACCAGAAAACTGCTTGTTGTTGACGACGAAAGGGCACTATTAGATTCAGTGGCTTTTATACTGAAAAGAGAAGGGTATGAGGTCTCTACCGCAACGAGTGGCATGGAAGCGCTTGAACAATTAAAGAATGGCCATTATGAAACAGTGATATCCGACATTAAGATGCCGGGGATGTCAGGCCTCGAGCTTACAGAAGCGATAAAGTTAAGCGGCATCGAAACCCAGGTGATTCTTATGACGGCCTTTGTCGAGATCAAGACAACAATTGAGGCCATAAGAAAGAATGCCTTTGACTTTATCATCAAACCCTTTGACCCGAAAGACCTCATTATGGCTGTTGGAAAGGCTGTAAGGTTTAATCACCTGCTTACTATCGAGAAGAACTATAAAGCCAACCTTGAGGCTATGATTGAAAAAAGGACTAAAGAACTCAGTGACGCACTCGTTATGGTCAGTTCCCTCAACGACGAACTCCTGAGGCGTCTTACCACGGCTGCCGAGTGCAGGGATACCGACACCGGTGCTCACCTGATAAGAATAGGTCTCTATTCTAAGAGAATTTCAGAAGTATTGGGTATGCCTGCTGATTTTAGTGATGACCTGCAGTTTGCCAGCATGTTGCACGATATAGGGAAAATAGGGATATCTGACATTATACTCCTTAAATCTGCCCCTCTCACCAAAGAGGAGTTTGCAATTATGAAGACACACACAACCATAGGCGGCGGCATACTCGAGGACTCTTCAAATGCAAGGATCGAGATGGCTGAGACGGTAGCCCTGCACCACCATGAGAGGTTGGATGGCACGGGCTATCCAGATGGTCTGCGAGGCGACCATATCCCGTTCCCTGCACGTATAGTTATCATCTGCGATCAATATGACGCCCTCAGGATGAAAAGGCCATATAAGCCCTCATTGGGGCACGCCAAAACCTATGAAATAATTACAATTGGCGACGGCAAAACCCTGCCGCAGCATTTCGACCCTGCGATACTCGAGGCATTCAAAAAGGTTGCCCTTGACTTCGATGAAATATTCAACTCCCACCAGGACGCATCATCGATATGCTAGGAGTAGATGAGACGATGGGAATTGACAAATGATAAACGCAAATAATGATATATTCGTTGCGATTAATGGAACGTTTGACAGTTTTTCTCAAATATGATAGGATAAATCATCGCCATGGGGGATTAGAAGCCGGAAATCGCGAAAGTGGCCGGTTTGTTTGGAACGATATAGTTAGCTGTGATGTCAATAGTGGACACTAATACTAAGTTGCAGTCATAGGAGTAATAATTATCCTGTTAATAGAATCATCCTGAGCCTGTCGAAGGATTTCCGATTTATTGGGAATTGAGACTTAAAGGAGCATCCTTCGACAAGCTCAGGATGATTCCGCAGCTCAGGATGATTCCGAAGCTCAGGATGATTCGATTGTTTTAGGATGATTCAAATCTTCTTACTTCTATGAACGCAGTTTGGTATAAGATACATAAAACTAAGGAGGCTGGGAAAATGAAAAAAAACTATAAAGCAGACTATGGTTTCCTGCCAGAGAAATACCCCTCTGGTACTCATATGTGCCATATTTATGGTAGTAGAGAAGAATGCAGGCTGGTAATGTCAAAGTTTGTAGAGAGCGGTCTTCTCGCACAGGAAAAAGTTATTTACCTGGCAGAAGTGGCAACGGAGGCGGAGATAGATGGTTATTTAGAAGATTTGGGTCTCGATGTGTCTGAACATAGAAAAAGTGGTCAACTATTTATTAGTACTGCCATAAAAGGTTACTGTCCTGACGGCAGGTTTGACGCAGAGAGAATGATTAAGGCATGGAGGAGTTTTTATAAAAAGGCTGACGAGGATGGTTACACAGCATTGCGAGGTGCGGGGGAACCTTTGTGGATTGGCGAAAAAGTGCCTGGGGTTGAGAACTGGTTTAGATATGAGTCTTTACTGAATAACCTGCTTGTGGATTATCCCCTTAGTGGAGTAATTTGCCAATATAATGCCAGCAAATATGACGGCGCTACTTTGTTTGAAGTCCTGAAAGTTCATCCACTCATGATAGTTAAAGATCAAATTGTTTATAATCCGTATTATGTGCCAACCGATGAATATTTGGCAAAACATTTTTCTGAGTAATTACTGTTAAGTAAACCATTATTTGCTTAACGATTTCGATATGATGGGGGTGTTCATTATGGAACAAACAAGGCGGCAATTGTAGAATGTTACAACCATCTGATATGATTGATAAATTTTTGGTCATCACGCAAACTCTGGAAGTAATACCAACGCTAAAAGCTATATCTGAGTTCTTAAACAGAGCATTCAATGAAACATTAGGTGTAAAGTCAGTATATATTTGTCATGAAGGGAAGCTATACGCCTCCGGCAATGAGGATATTCCCCATGACGCGTGTTCCTTATGCAAGATTACTTCATACAATGGCAGCGGATGTAAAATATCGGACATGTATGGTTTCAAAGTAATTAACTTAAGAACACTTAGGAGAAACTATGGGTATATGATAATCAATACTCTTAACCCTCCGGAATACGCCAAATATGAGCCGTTTCTGAGAAATACAAGTAATGTGTTGGCACGAATAATAGAGAACAGACAGATAACTGAAGAGCTGAATAATGCTGTCGAAAAGCTTCACTTTGCAAATCTCTCTCTCGAGGTTGATGTAATAGAGGCACAGAAAAAGGCGCATCTTGGCACTTTCACATATGATACAGCGACCCGGCAATCGAATTGGTCTTTAGAAATGTACAAAATATGGGGTATAGATCCCAAACTTGAGCCTCCAGTATATACCGAACTCACTAAATATACTCATCCGGACGACTATCGACGTTTTAATGATGCTATAAGAGCATCGGTTGAACAATATAATCCTTATGATTTGGATATACGCATTTTCCATCCCGATAAAAAAACTGAAAAAACCATTAACGTTATAGGTGAGCCTATTTTAGATAATGCCGGTAAGGTAGTGAGAATAAGGGGCTCCCATCAGGACATCACCGAACGTAAAAAAATGGAACAAGAGTTGATAGCCAAAAACGACTTTAATAATCTCATAATGGAAAACATTGCCGAGGGCTTATCGGTCAGTCATGCTGTAGAGAAACATCCTTATGTTCTTTTTACCGTGTGGAATAATCGTATGACCGGGATAACAGGTTATACCGTAGAAGAAATAAACAGTCTCGGCTGGCATAACGCCCTGGTTCCAGATATTCAGCAGCAAAGATGTGCGAGAGAGCGCATGGAGGAATCAAGAGCCGGTGACAAACTCATTAACGAAATGTGGGAAATAAAATCTAAAGACGGTCAGAAGAAACTCGTTTCGATATCGACTTCTACTATTCGGGATAGTGAAAGTGTAGTCCATGTCCTGGCCATAGTGCAGGACATAACGGATAGAAAGAAAATCGAAAATGATCTCATCAGAGCCTCCTATGTAATCGAGCAGAGTCCAATAATGGTGGTTATCACAAATACCAATGCTGAAATAGAGTATGTAAACAGAAAATTTACCGACTCCACAGGCTATACTCTTAACGAACTATCAGGGGAAAGACACGTAATATTCAAATCCGGCAAGGTGACCCATAATGGGTATGATACGATGTGGGAAAAACTCACGAGCGGCAGACAATGGCAGGGGGAATTGAATATCATACGAAAGGATGGGAAAGAGATTTTGGCGAGTGTCAAAGCACTTCCCTTGAGGGACGCCGACGGCAATGTTACCCACTACCTCAGGCTCTCAGAAGATATAACAGATTTAAGGCGTCTCGAGACTGAACTCAGGCAGTCGCAAAAAATGGAGGCCATAGGACAACTGGCAGGCGGGGTTGCCCACGATTTTAACAATATACTCGCGACCATAAAGAACTATGCTTACCTCCTGAAAACAAGCCTGCAAAAAGAGGATGAACAGCTCGCAGGTTTTATAGACAGCATCTCTTCCTCTGTGGATAAAGCCGCATATCTTACCCGAAGCCTTTTGGGATTCAGCAGAAAGCTGATAACTAACCTCAGGCCCGTTAACATCGCATCAGTAGTCTCAGACATCAGAAGTATCTTTGAGAGCTTTATCAGGGAGGATATAAATGTTCAGATATTGATAGGGAAGCCTGAAATCATGGTATATGCCGACAGCGTGCAGATTGAAATGGTGCTGATTAACCTTATCAAAAACGCTACAGATGCCATGCCTGAAGGTGGACTGTTGGCTATCAACACGGATATTATAACGATTGACAATCATTTTATAGAAAGTCATAACTACGGTACTATTGGCGATTACGCCAGAATCTGCGTATCAGACAACGGCGAGGGCATGGATGAGGCTACGAAAGAAAGGATATTTGAACCATTTTTTACAACTAATGAGGTAAGCTGGAAAAAGTGGACACCAAAATAGAGTAAAATAAGAAACTCAATGGAGGTGTCAGATGGAAAGGATCCCGAATGGGAAGTACACGAAGGAGTTCAGAGAGGAAGCGGCAAAATTAGT